>CAVFAY010000004.1:0-129964 GCA_963620595.1 Anaerotignum sp.
TAGGGCCCTTATAGGGCCTGGTCAAACCACCGGTTCAACCGGTGGTTTTGATTTCTTAAGATTTTTCTTAAGAAATGTAACCGTTTTGTGTTCAAACTGTCATAGGTGTGTTGTTGCAAGTAACAAACAAAAATGCTAAACTAAGAGCATAAAGAAACAGTACCAACTTAAAGGGCATCTGACGTAAGGAGGGAGTTCTATGAAAACGAAAAAGATGATGATTAGCCTGATTTCTGGCACATTGGCAGCTGTAATGGCGTGCGGCGGTGCGCTCGCTGCAAGCGTTCGCACAACGACTGATGTAAACATGAGAGCAAAGCCGGATAATAGCGCTGCTGTCCTGTGTGTTCTGCCGAAGAATGCGGAAGCAGAGAAACTGGGAATGGAAGGCAACTGGTATCACTTGTCCTATAAAGACAAGGACGGCTATGTATACAAGAAGTACATCAAGGACTCCGAGACCACAGCGGCAGAGACCAAGACCGTATATACGACAGGTAATCTGAACGTTCGTGCAAAGCCGGATAAGACCAGCGCAAAGCTCGGCGTTCTCAAGAAGGGCACAGCTGTAGAGACCACCGGTCTGAAAAATGGCTGGTACACCATCAAGTACAACGGAAAGACCGGTTACATCTCCGCGAAATACACGACAGAGACCAAGCCGGAAGTAAAGCCGACCACCACAACCGTTTACACCACGGGTGACCTGTACGTTCGTGCAAAGCCGAATAAGACCAGCGCAAAGCTCGGCGTTCTCAAGAAGGGCACAGCCGTAGAGACCACCGGCGAGAAGAATGGCTGGTATACCATTACCTATAAGGGTAAGACCGGTTACATCTCTGGCAAGTATGTCACTACGACTAAGCCGGAAACCGCTGCCAAGAAGGTTGTCTACACCACCGCGAACCTGAACGTCCGCGATAAGGCATCCACCAACGGCAAAAAACTTGGCGTTCTCAAGAAGGGCACTGCAGTAGAGGTTATCGAGCTGAAGAACGGCTGGTACACTATCAAGTACAACGGCAAGACCGGTTACATCTCCGCGAAGTACACGACCGAAGTCAAGCCGGGCACCGAAAAGCCGACTACTCCGGCAACCAAGACTGTATATACCACCTCCGACTTGAACGTTCGCGCAGAGCCGAACAAGAATGCCAAGAAACTGGGCGTTCTCAAGAAGGGCGCAGAGGTAAAGACTATCACCTTGAAGAACGGTTGGTACAGCATCGCGTATAACGGCAAGACCGGTTATATCTCCGCGAAGTACACGACCGACAAGCGCTGAAAAATTACATGATAGTACAAGCGAATATCTGCTCAAGTAATTCGAACGGAATGCAAAAAAACGCCAGCCCATCGGGCTGGCGTTTCGTCTTGCAATAAAATTATTCACCCATGACTTGGAACACGATTTCGCGGTGACGATCGCGGGTGTCGCACTCAACCAGTGTCAGGTTCTGCCATGGACCGACAGTGATGCGTCCGTCAATAAACGGAACCGTGATGAACGGGCTGAGCAGTGCCGACTTAATATGGCTGGAGCCATTGTCATCGTGCCAGGTATTGTGGTGCTCGTAATGAATCACACGGCCCTTTTCATCCGTATACGGAGAAAAGACATCCATAGCTGCCTTGAGGTCATGATTGACCATGCCAGGCTCAAATTCCAGCGTGGTCAGACCGGCAACGCCTCCGGTCGTAAAGCCGGTAACGGTACCGCTCTTGATGCCGAACTTGTGGCAAGCCTCGGTTACAGCCTCCTGAAAATCTCCGGTTACATCAATCATGCCCATGTGTGCGCGGGTATGATATTCCTTCATGGAACTATAAACTGCCATAGTTGATAAACTCCTCCATCTTAAACGAACTTCTTCTATCTTCTTCTATGATACTTGATCCGATCCTTCTTCAAGCTCGTTTATTGTACCACGTGCCAGCGCATTTTTCAAATCTTCCGACAGATCCTGCAATAATACGGCATCTTGCTCGCGGTGTTCCTGCACCTGCTTAACCTGTGCGGCAATCCGCTCGATTTGTTCCTCCAGTCCGCGCTCGGCTTGTTCTCGGCGCAGCTGCTTGATTTCATCGAGCAGCTCAGAGACTTCCTGCTCCAGCTTGCGCTGGTCTTTGAAGCGGACTTTGTTGATTTCCTCCATGAATCCGGCGGTTAGAATACCGGCGGGCATCGCAATGACGGCGGTGCCAAATACCGAGGAAATCATGCTGACCAGTCTGCCGATGCGCGTCACCGGATAAATATCGCCGTATCCGACGGTTGTCAGCATGGCGAATGCCCAGTACAGGGCTTCAAAAAAGCTGTCAAACGAGTTCGGTTCCACCGAGAACATGACAGCAGCAGAGACAAAGCTGTATACCATCGACAGCATCAAGACCATAATGAGCAGCTTGCGCTCGCGGCGCACGGCGCGATAAATATAAATAAAGCTCCGCGCATAGCGCATGGTCTTGAGAAAGCGTGCGCAGCGAAAAACACGCATGACGCGCAGAATTTGAATGTACTGCGTCAGCGACATGTCCGGAAGCAGCTGCATGATGGCAGGAAAAGTCGTGATGACCGGCAGAATTGCCAGCAGGTCAATCACCGCCATCGGCGTGAACGGATAGCGCAGCATGGCCTGCCGCAGCGACAGGTTTTTCATGCGCGGAGAAAAATCTGCGGTGATCCAGCGCAGGATATAATCGACGATAAAGAGTGCCGTCACGGTTCGATCCAGCAGAAGAACCGGCCCGTTCCATATTTTTAACAACAGCGGAATAGCACTCAGACAGACCAAAACAAGGATATATCTGTCATATAGTGCGCTGAATTTGTCGTGATGTCGGTCTTTTTCAATGATTTCGTACATCCGCTTGCGGATGTGATATGTCTGTTTCCCCATATTTTTTGTGATGTTCTGTGAGAGAAAGACAGCCGCTGTCAGAAGACAGCGGCTGTACCAATTGCGTTCTGTGTAAAATTACTTCAGACCAGCGGTGATGATAGCCATCTGGTAAACTTCATCAGCATTGCAGCCGCGGGACAGGTCGTTGATCGGAGCGTTCAGACCCTGCAGAATCGGGCCATATGCCTCGAAACCACCCAGACGCTGAGCAATCTTGTAGCCGATGTTGCCTGCATTGATGTCCGGGAAGATAAAGGTGTTTGCCTGACCTGCAACCGGAGAACCCTTTGCCTTGGTCTTAGCAACAACCGGAGAGAATGCAGCGTCAAACTGCAGCTCGCCGTCAACTGCCAGATCCGGAGCCAGTTCCTTAGCAGCAGCGGTAGCGTCGCGCATCATGGTAACGGTCGGACCCTTGCCGGAACCCATGGTGGAGTAGGACAGCATAGCAACCTTCGGGTCGATACCGAAAGCAGCGCCGGTCTTTGCGGTCTCGATAGCAACCTCAGCGATCTTCTGAGCAGCGGTCAGAGTAACCTCGCCGGTCTTCTTGTCCACGGTATCCTCATAGGAGATATTGATAGCGCAGTCGCCCATAGCGTACATCTCTTCGCCGCCATCCTTAGCTGGACGGCTCAGAATAAAGCAGGAGCTTACGAGATGTGCACCCGGCTTGGTCTTAACCAGCTGCAGAGCCGGACGAACGGTGTCAGCGGTGGAGTAAGTAGCGCCGCCCAGCAGAGCGTCAGCCTTGCCCATCTTAACCAGCATGGTGCCGAAGTAGTTGCCCTTTGCCAGGTTTGCCTTGACGGTATCCATGTCCATCTTGCCCTTGCGCAGCTCGAACATCTTCTGAGCCATCTCATCGAACTCAGCATAGTTTGCCGGATCAATGATGGTAGCCTTCTCAATGTCAAAACCGCCCTGTGCAGCAGCAGCCTTTACTTCATCAACGCCGCCGATCAGGATAACGTCCATCAGGTCATCCTTGAGCAGACGAGCGGTAGCTTCCAGAATACGAGCATCCGGACCTTCTGTGAAAACGATAGTTCTGCGCTCTGCCTTCAGAGCAGCAATCAGATTCTCAAACATTGGTTTTCCCTCCAAAAATGAATTTACACATTCTTTTCCGCAGAGAGGACACGCCTCTCGTTGGCTGATATAATCATTATACAACTTTTTGTTTGATATGTTCAAGGGATATTGGCAATTTTATGGGGAAACGCACAAAAAATCCGAAGAATTATGGGAGAACGCGAAGCAGAACGCTTATCCTATCAGAAATGCCAGATAACAGGCGATGATACCCAACGGGCAGATGATTTGCGTGGCTTTGTTGCGGAATTTCATCATAATCCACAGGATAGGCAGAGCGGCAGTACCACACAGCATAAGAATGACCGTCTGTGGGTCACTAAAATCATAAACCGAGCCGCGGTACAAAACATCGACTACTGCCATGATAATAAAGTTGAAAATATTGCTGCCAACGATGTTGCCAAACGCAATGTCTACGTTTTTCATGCGAAGCAGAGAAACTGTAGAGGCAGCTTCCGGCAGACTGGTTGCAATGCCGAGGAACAGCGCACCTGCCATGCCCTGACCCAAATGCAGACGGAGCGAGATGGCATCGGTGATATACGTAATCGCAATGCTGAGAACGACAATGCCGATGCTGACGAGAACAAAACGCACGGCAATTTGCGGCACGGTGAGCGGGTTGGTGTCCTCTTCGTCAGAATCGTCACCGTCTTCAGCAGACAGATAACGGATGCTCAAAATGTACAGTACGACGATAATGACGGAAGTGAGACTGATGCTCAGGAACTGGATGCGCAGAATACCCAGCCAGTTGAGAATCATGACGAGATAACAGACAAAGACAAATACTGTGACCATGCGATGGCTGTCGGACAGTTTTCCTTCGCGGAAGGTATGCGCAAAAATGAGCAGGAAAAACGACAGCATGGCCATGTTAAACAGATCGCTGCCCAAGATATTGCCCAGACACAGCCCCGGCTGATGAATCAGAACCGTGGAAGAGATACTGGTGAACAATTCCGGCAGACTGGTGACAGCAGACAGCATAATGCCGCCGATAAAGGCGCCGGACAGGCTGGTTTTCTTGTCAAGCAAATCCACATAGTCGGATGCCTTGACGGAAAACAGCACGACACCGGCGGCAACGAGCAGGTACAATAAATAAATCATAAATTTCTTCCTCCAAACAGCATGTCCTCCGCGGAGAGAATAAAAAAAGACCCATAGACGATGATATAGTAGGATTTCCTGCTGTACCTTCGTCTATGAGTCTCATTTTTTAAGAAAATACCAGTCGATAGACGTATCGACGCGATTGTTGATATTTCCACGGCCTTTGCCGCAAACTACTCCCTCACCGAGGTTTCTATTGTGTGAATACACTATAGCATGGCGCGGTGCGGCGTGTCAAGATTCGGTTGGTGCTCGATCACAAAAACAGTTCCAGCACGAATACCACAGCGCAGGCGACAATGGCAACCTGAAGCAGGCTGCCGCCGAACCAAGCGAGCGCAATGCCTGCGATGAGCGCGGCGAGGCCTGCCCATATGCTGTCGGTTGCCTGTATGATAGCAGGAAAGGTCATGACGGCGAGCGTCACATACGGCACATAAAACAAAAATGAGCGGATGGTTTGGTTTTTGATTTCTTTCCGAATCAGTGTCAGCGGCAAAACGCGGATTAAATACGTGACGCCTGCCATGACGGCGATATAAATCCAAACATTATTGAGCATGTTCTTCCTCCTTTATCGGGAACGCAACCGCCGCAATGCCCGCGATAACAACGGTCAGAATAATGGTGCGCATACCGGAGGAGATGTGAGAGACGACTGGCAGGACGGACATGGCGAGACTTGCCGCCATGGAGATGGCAACGAGACCGGCGATGACCCTGTTTTTGCGTCCGGGCGGGATGATGATCGCTAAAAACATGCCATATAGACCGACACCCAAGGCACTGACAACGTGATGCGGCAGAATATTGCCGACTGCAATGCCAGCCGCGGTGCCAATCGTCCAAGCGGGAATGGAAATTGCCATCATACCGTAATTGTACCAAGGATTGAGATTGTCCGGGACAATGCTGGCAACGCCGAAAATCTCATCGGTGATGCCCCAGCCGATGAGCAGACGGTGAATGAGCGGCAGATCCGGCGCGAGCTTTTGGCTCAGCGAACAGGACATGAGCAGATACCGCGCATTGATGACGAGCATCATGATTGCCATTTCTATGTATCCGGCTCCAGCCTGAATGACATTGAAGCCGGCGTATTCTCCTGCGGACGCAACCGTTGTCACACTGGCCGCCGCACCCTGTAACGCCGTCAATCCGGCATTTCGCGCCGCGATGCCCAGTGTAAACGATACCGCGAGATACCCCAGCGCGATCGGTACGCCGTTTTGAATGCCGCGACGGAACCATGCGGCATTGTCGAATTTCATACAATTTTCCTCCACATCTTAAAAAACATCTACCGCTTATTGTAACGCGCGGAGTTAGTTCCGTCAATTGCAGAAATCGTTTTCTATAAAACTATTTGTATAATATAATACAAAATATACAAATTATTGGGCATCTAACGTGGTGATTTGCGTGTCAGTGTAATAGTGGGTCAAAATCTCTTGATAGCTCTTTCCGTCCTCTGCCATTTTCCGCGCACCGTATTGGCTCATGCCGACGCCGTGCCCATATCCCTGCGTGTGAAAAGTGAGCGAGGTATCCGTTGTCTTAATAGTAAAGTGGGTGGAATTCAGCCCAAACAGCGAGCGTACTTCAGTTCCCTTCAGCTCTTGTCCGCCGATTTTGCAGGTGCGCACACCGCCTGCTTCCGAGGTGTCGATGTCCGTAAACCAAGTCTTGGGCAAGCCGGTCAGATTGATGTCGGGATATTTGGTCAGCATGATCTGCCGGAATTCTTCTGCGCCCAGCGTCACAGAGGCATCGTACTTGGGACAATCGGCGTCGCCATCGCTGTCCACAGTTGTGAGATAAGGAATGTCTGTGCCCCAGACGCTGACGGCAGCTTCTGTCTGTTTGGCGGCTGCCGAGTGAAAGACGGCGGCAATCGGCGAGCCGTTATACGTCACAACCTGTCCGCTTGTCTCGCGCACCGCGGTGCGGATCTTCTCCGTCCAGGCATCGGCGCTGCTGCCCCATTGCTGCTTGGCGTCCGTGTCCAAATCAGTAAAGGCGGCACAGTGCGTGTAATCCGCACAGACTGCCGCGCCCGGATGCTGCGTGTCCGTGCCCAGGGATTGTTTATAGACGGCAAACGTCCGCGCGGCAACAGCCTGCGCTTTGAGAGCTTCCTCAGGGAACGAAGCGGGCATTTCCGCCGCCAAGGCGCCGGCGGTGTAGTCCTCCAGAGACATCTCATACACATCGCCGTTGATAAGGGCGGTGATGGTTCTGCTGGGTGCGCCGTCATTTTGCGTTTCAGATGCTGGATGCTCTTCATTTTCTGCATTCTCTGCGTCCGAATTCTGCACGTCTAAATTATTTTCAACATTGTTTACAATATGGACATTTTCTGTAGTTTCTGACATATTTTTGTAGCATTTCACCCCAATGGGCAGAACAAATGCCAGAAAAATGATGAAAAACACCCGAAAAAGTACACGTTTCATAATCCATTCCTTCTCTTTGACAGATGCGTGCTGGTTTGACATATTTGCAGGATTGATGTAATATATAATTCATATGAAGTAACATGTTCTGCCTTCTGCGGCTGTTCTGCGCTGTGCGGAGGGGCGGAGATCTGATTGATGAGGTGATTCCAATGGTTGACATGATGAAAGATATGAGACCCTCCGTCATTGACAATCTATGCAATAACTTCGAGGATCATAACCTGATCCAGCCGAAGATGTTCTCCAAATACGCAGTAAAGCGTGGTCTGCGAAATGCGGATGGCACCGGTGTGCTTGCCGGCATTACCTGCGTATCCAATGTACATGGTTACATGGTAAACGAGGGCGAAGTAGAGCCGATTGAAGGTCGTCTGACCTACCGCGGACATAACCTGTATGATCTGCTGGACGGCTTTGATGCAGAAGATCGCTTTGGTTTTCCGGAAACCGCTTACCTGCTGCTGTGCGGCGCACTGCCGACACAGGAACAGCTGGATGATTTTACCGAGATGCTGGCGGATGCCTGTTCCCTGCCGGACAACTTTACCGAGGACGTCATCATGCGTGCGCCGAGCCGCGATATTATGAACAAGCTGGCAGTATCCACGCTGGCACTGTATTCCTATGACCCGAATCCGGATGACACCAGCCTGCAAAACATCGTGCGTCAGGCCGTCAATCTGATTGCAAAGTTCCCGGTTATCATTTCTCATGCGTATCAGTCTAAGCGCCGATACTATGACAATGCATCCATGTTCCTGCATATGCCGGATCGCAATTACACAACCGCAGAAAACATTTTGAGCCTAATTCGACCGGACGGCATGTTCACCCGTGAGGAGGCAATGCTGCTCGACCGCTGTCTGATTATTCATGCAGAGCATGGCGGCGGTAATAACTCCGCATTTGCAACGCGTGTTGTTTCGTCCTCTGCTACTGATACCTATTCTGCGATTGCTGCGGCAATTGGCTCTCTGAAGGGTCCACGCCACGGCGGTGCCAACCTGCGCGTCTGCAAGCAGTTTGATGAAATGAAGGCAAATATCTCCAATTGGGAAGATGAAGATGAAGTATTGGAATATCTGTGCAAGATCATGCGCAAGGAAGCCGGAGATGGCTCCGGTCTGATTTACGGCATGGGACATGCGGTCTACACGCTGTCTGACCCGCGTGCCGTTGCACTGAAAAATACCGCGCGCCCGCTGGCTACACAGAAGGGCTTTGAGCGCGAATTTAACCTGATCGAGCTGACCGAGCGTCTGGCACCGGAGGCATTTTACCGCGTGCGCGGCGAGCACAAGATTATGTGTGCGAATGTCGATATGTATTCCGGTCTGGTGTATGAGATGCTGGGCATTCCGCAGGAAATGTACACGCCGCTGTTTGCGACAGCCCGCATTGTCGGCTGGCTGGCACACCGCATCGAAGAGGTGACCACCGGCGGCAAGATTATCCGTCCGGCATACAAGCCGATTATTTCCCGTTCGAGTTATATTCCGATTGCCGAGCGCGGTTGATTGGATGAATAAAAATAGAAAAAGCGTCAGAACCGGTCTTTTCCGGAACTGACGCTTTTTTGTGCGCAGAGCATTTGGCTCCCTCTTTGAGGGAGCTGTCATTTGCAAGGCAAATGACTGAAGGAGTTTGGTAGGATTGACAGGATACACATGAGATTTACTCTCAGACGTACTTACTCTCGTGCTGCTCCTTCCGTCACGGCTTGCGCCGCGCCACCTTCCTCAGGGAGGAAGGCTTTTGGCAGAGAGGGCGTTATTTCTTTTTCATCATGCGGTCAAGCCGTTCCTGCAGCTTGGCGCGGCGGGATTGTGCGGCGGCGTGGTCAATGGAGACAATCGCGCCGTTTTCCAGCTCGACAAAATCCCCGTCCTGTAGACCATCCGGTGCGGGGACATCTATCATGCCGGACTGGGTCTCTACGATGGCAATCCCGTTTTCAATGCGGTCAACGATACCTTTCACGCGGCAAGACTCACCTTTCCATTTTTCAGCTGCAAGACAACAGTTCCGTCCTTGGCTGTCTCGTAAATTTTCGTGCCGAGCGGCTCCAGATAGTCAAATACCTCGTTGTTTGGCAGACCATAGGAATTTCCATCCGCATAAGAGATGACGGCGTAAGAAGGAGAAACAGCTTGAATAAAGTCCTTGGACGATGCCGTGCGTGAGCCGTGATGGGCAACTTTGAGGACATCGCAGGGGAGCAGATTCGGCACATTGCGCAGCATATCCTTCTCTACAGCGGCGGTTGTGTCGCCGGTAAACAGCGCGCTGCATCCGTTGGCATCCAAGCGACAGACCAGAGACCATGTATTTGGGTCGCTCTTGCTGTACGTGTCCGCACTGTCCGGACCGGGCGCGAGCACGGTCAGCTTTGCTCCGCTGTCGCCAATCGGAATGACATCACCGATGTCAGGAAACTGCGGCTGAATGCCCTCGTTGTCGATGGCGTCCAGTAATTTTTCATAAATATCCGTGTCCATTGCCTCGTCAGACATATAAATCGCATCGACTTTGAAGGCGTCAAACACGCTGATGAGACCGCCGATATGGTCTTCGTGCGGATGCGTGGCAATCACAGCATCCAGTTCTGCGATGCCCTGCCGCGAGAGATAGTCAACGACCGTGCTTCCGGCGGAAGCCTTGCCGCCGTCAATGAGAACCGCATCATCTCCGCAGACAATGAGTTCTGCATCGCCCTGCCCGACATTGATGAAATGCAGGCTGGTTGCATCCTCCGCAGATGTGTTGGAAAGAGAACTGGAAATTCCATCACCAGGGTGCATAGCGGGCAAAAATTCCTTGCTGCATGCAAACGCAACCAGCACCATTGCCATAATAACCCATAAAAAATTATGTCGTTTCTTCATAAGATCCCCTCTTTTGTCGCAAATCGTTATTATTAGTATACCAGCAAATGCATATAGATGCAAACCATAGGAACAATGCAACCAGCAGGTGCGCTGTTGCCGCTGCATCAGCTGTTTGACCAGCATTTATGGGGAAACTGGTATACGAGTGTTTGGCAGTATCTGCCGACTGTGCCGCACAATATTCTGCTGCTTGCCGGAGCCGGATGTTTGCTTGCCGCATATTGGAACAAGCGTGCATAAGATTATCTCTCGTCCATTGACAAACTCCGACTGACTAGGGTACAATGAGAACAGAAAATAAGAATCATTCGCAATCTTATATTAGGAGGAGATTATAATGGCATTTCGTAAGGTAACGGACAGCATTCTGTATGTCGGTGTCAATGACCATCAAGTAGACCTGTTTGAGGGTCAGTATGTGGTGCCGAACGGCATGGCATACAATTCCTATGTGATTCTGGACGATAAGATCGCTGTCATGGATACAGTAGACATCAACTTTGCACAGGAGTGGCTGGGCAATATCGCTGAGGCACTGGATGGCAAGAAGCCGACCTATCTGGTGATCCAGCACATGGAGCCGGATCATTCGGCAAGCATCGCAGAATTTCTGAAGATTTATCCGGACACCATCGTTGTCGGCAACGCAAAGACCTTTGTCATGATGCAGCAGTTCTTGGGGGCAGATGTTGCGCCGAACCGCGAGGTTGTTGCCAATAAGGGCACACTGGAGCTGGGCAACCATACGCTGACCTTTGTTTTCGCTCCGATGGTACACTGGCCGGAAGTTATGGTCACATATGATTCTGCCGATAAGGTTCTGTTCTCCGCAGATGGCTTCGGCAAGTTCGGCGCGCTGGATGTAGAAGAGGACTGGGACTGCGAGGCACGCCGCTATTATATTGGCATTGTTGGCAAGTACGGCGCACAGGTGCAGGCACTGCTCAAGGCAGCAGCAACGCTGGATATTCAGATTATTTGTCCGCTGCATGGTCCGGTGCTGACGGAAAATCTGGGTCATTACATCGAGAAGTATGACATTTGGTCTTCTTACAAGGTAGAGTCGGAGGGCGTCATGATTGCGTATGCATCGGTTTACGGCAACACCAAGAAGGCAGCAGAGAAACTGGCGGAGACCCTGAAGGCAAAGGGCTGCCCAAAGGTTGTTCTGACCGATCTGGCGCGCAGCGATATGGCAGAAAACATCGAGGACGCGTTCCGCTATGGCAAGCTGATATTGGCTTCGCTGACATACAACGGCGATGTGTTCCCGTTCATGCACACCTTCCTGCACGGTCTGACCGAGAGAAACTATCAGAACCGCACGATTGGTATCATTGAAAACGGTACTTGGGCACCGACCGCAGGCCGTGTCATCAAGTCTGTGTTCGAGAAGAGCAAGAACATCACTTGGTTGGACACGACAGTTACCATTAAGTCCGCAATGAATGCCGAAAACGAGGCACAGATTGAGGCAATGGCTGACGAGCTGATGAAGTAAATTTTTGTAGGAAAGAAAGCCGGAAATCAGAGAGTTTCTCTGGATTTCCGGCTTTTTCTGCTCTTGTGTACGATCCGATCTTATTTCTCATAGAGAGACAAGAAGCTGGTGCGAACTTACAGTGTCAGTCCCAAAAACGAGCGAATTTCCTCTCCTGCCTTCTGGGTGTCATAGACGTAAAACCACGCACCGTCTATAGTCTTGCCTTCTGCTTTGGTATTTACAGAGGGAATGGCGTATTGAGACAGCGTGACATTCTGAGGGGCAAACTGCGCGAGCAATGCCGTGAGATCTGCCTGGGAGAGATTGGTCGTACAGGCGCGGGTCAGCTTGTCCAGCACATCGGGATAGGTGTCAGTGTCCATCCCGCGCACGTGCTCGAGCAGACTGCTGAGCACTTCACGCTGGCGGGAGGTGCGCATATCGTCATTGTCTAAATGGCGGATGCGGCTGTATGCCACAGCCTGCGCACCGTTGAGATGTACCTGTGCGCCGGCAGACAAGCCGTCTGCCAGACTGCCCATATATGCCAGTTCTCCGTCAGATATGTCGACCTCCACACCGCCGAGCTGGTCGATGATATCCGCCATTTCCGAAAAATTGACCGCGATATACTTGTCTGCCTGCAATTGAAAGTTCTCGTTGAGGGTGCGCAGCATGAGACTTCCGCCGCCATAGGCATAGGCGGCATTGAGCTTGTGCGCACCGTAATCCGGAATATTTACCTTGGTATCCCGCGCAATGGAACACAGCTTGACAGCGTTATTTTCTCGGTCGATGGATGCAAGCAAAATGGCATCTGCTCTGCCCTGAGAGCCTTGTTCTGTATCGATGCCGAGCAACGCAACACAGGCATACGGTTCAGTATTTTTCGTGCTGTTGGATATTTGGGCGTCAACCGATGACCGTATGGAGTCATTCGACTGGATCTGTCCGAAAAAGAAGTGATAGGCACCGAACAGCACCGCTGCGAGTGCCGCGCACAGCACAATGAGATAAAGCAGTACACCGTTTTTCTTGAGCATAGTCATTCTCCTAACCGGATAAAATACAAGATATACTATTATCTTACGCTGTCTCGAATTTGCTGTCAAGCGGGCGTAATTTGCAGGGACAAGTACCGGATTTTTGGTCATTCCCGCCATTGTTCCGACAATGCGGCAATGGTATAATAAGCTATTATCACTTTAGACACAGAAAGGGGAAAGCCGCATGATGACATGGAAAAAACGGATTCGAATGGTCTGCCTGCTGCTATGTACGGCACTGTTTTGCTGCTCATGCGGCGCAACAAACCCCATTGTTGGCTCCGGCGGGACACAGATCAATATGCCGTATATCGGCATCGTGCTTAAATCCACAGATAATCCGTATTTTGCTCTGATTAAGGCAGGCGCAGAATATGAGGCGGATCAAATCGGTGCACAGGTTGTCATTACTGCGCCGGATCAAGAAGATAATGTCAAAGAACAGGTGGAATTGATAGAAAGCATGACCAAACTGTCCATTGATATCATGATTGTCTCACCGAGCGATGAGCAGAGCATCACAGAAGAGCTGAAAAAGGCGAAAAATAAAGGTAAACGCATCCTGACCGTGGATACGTCTTCAGATTTCGATGGCTGTGATGGATATATCGGCACCGATCAATATGATGCGGCATATCAGCAGGGGACATATGCTGCCAAGCTGATAGCGGAGGACGAGGACGCCAAGGCAGTAATTCTGCGCGGAGCAGACGGAGATAAGACGCATATGCTGCGGGAATATGGCCTTGAGGACAGTTTCAGGGACAACGGCGTGCCGGTTTCCTCTGTGGAATACGGCGACTGCCAAGAGGACAAAGCAGAAGAAATTATGGAAGAGCTGCTCAAACAAGATAAAAAGACCAAAGAGATTCGTCTTGTCTGCACCACGTCCGATAGTATGGCGATCGGCGCGCAGCGTGCCATTGCTGAATCAGGTCGAGACGATATTCATATCGTGACGTTTGACGGTATGATTGATGCCTCCGAGCTGGTGCGTGTTGGAGAAATCGATGCGGCATTTGCGCAGAATCCGTTTGAAATGGGAAAACAGTGTGTGGACTATGCTGTGAAGCTGTACAACGGAGAAGCAACGGGAGAGTCCGTGCACACGGATGTCGAGCTCATTACCGCCGACAATGCAGAAGCACATATCAGTGAGCTGCAGCGCGAGCTGGATCACTGGGATGGAAAGTAAAAACCAGCTGATTGGATGACGGGAAGCCGTCCCCAAACCAGCTGGTTTTGTTTTATTTCTTTTTGCCGATCAGTCCAAGCAGTCCCATCATGCCGATCATGCCGCAGGCGAAACCAGCGCGAAACCGCCGAAATAGACGGCGCATCAGTTTTTCAGCGAGTGCATCGGAGCCGGAATACGTCCGCCGCGGTGAATAAACCGCGCAGAAGAGAACGGATGTACCTCCATAACCGGTGCCGAGCCGAGCAGGCCGCCAAATTCCAAGTCCTCGCCGACCTTCTTGCCGATAGCCGGAATGACGCGAACGGCGGTGGTCTTGTTGTTGACGACACCAATGGCAGCTTCGTCTGCGATGATAGCGGAAATCGTCTCTGCAGAGGTGTCACCCGGAATGGCAATCATATCCAGACCGACGGAGCAAACCGCGGTCATTGCTTCCAACTTGTCCAGATGCAGGCTGCCCGCGTTGACCGCATGAATCATGCCTTCGTCCTCCGATACCGGAATGAACGCACCGGACAGACCGCCGACAGCAGCGGATGCCATGACGCCGCCTTTTTTGACTGCATCGTTGAGCATAGCGAGAATCGCCGTCGTGCCGTGCGTGCCGCAGCACTCCAGACCGACCTCTTCCAGAATACGGGCAACTGAGTCACCGACTGCCGGTGTCGGAGCCAGAGACAGGTCAACAATGCCGAACGGCACGTTCAGGCGCTCAGACGCAATAGAGCCGACGAGCTGACCCATACGGGTGATTTTAAAAGCGGTTTTCTTGATAATGTCTGCGATTTCGTTCATCGAGCACTCCTCACCGGCGCGCTGGATTGCCGAATGCACAACGCCCGGGCCGGATACGCCGACGTTGAGTACGCAGTCCGCCTCACCGACACCGTGGAATGCACCTGCCATAAACGGATTATCCTCTACCGCATTGGCAAAGACAACCAGCTTGCCTGCGCCGATGCACTGGCGGTCAGCGGTCAGCTCTGCGGTCTGACGGATGACCTCACCCATCATGCGGATTGCGTCCAGGTTTGTGCCTGCCTTGGTCGAAGCAACGTTGACCGAAGAACATACCAGATCTGTCGTTGCCAGTGCTTCCGGAATCGAACGGATCAGAATTTCATCGCCCTTGGCGAAGCCCTTCTGTACGAGCGCGGAGAAGCCGCCGACAAAGTTGACGCCGCAGGCAGCCGCTGCGCGATCCAGCGTCTGTGCGAGCGGCACATAGGATGCTGCATCGGTCGCTGCGCCGATCATTGCTATCGGCGTGACGGAAATACGCTTGTGAATAATCGGAATGCCCAGTTCGGCTTCAATCTGTTCGCCGGTTTCTACCAGATGCTCTGCCTTGCGGGTAATCTTGTCGTATACCTTGTCGCAGGTGGTGTTGATGTCACCGGTGATGCAGTCGAGCAGGGAGATGCCCATCGTGATGGTACGAATATCCAGATGCTCGTCCTCGATCATTTTAATGGTTTCTAAAATATCAAAGCTATTTAACATGGGATATGCTCTCCTTAAATGCGATGCATCGCGTTGAAAATGTCCTCATGCATCAAATGCACCTTCATGCCAAGCTCTACGCCTGCGGCTTCCAGCTGAGCGGTCAGCGACGGGAAGCTGATGTCGCAGCCTTCCAGCTCAACCAGCATAATCATGGCGAACAGATCGCCGCCCATGATGTTCTGGCGTACGTCCACGATGTTGACGTTGTGTTCAAATAGAGTGTTGGAAATCTTGGCAATTACGCCGGTGCGGTCCTTGCCAGCTACAGTTAACATTGCGCGCATGTGTTTTCCTCCTAAAATTTGGGTGATGGGAAAGTATTTTGTATCAAATCTCCTCCAGCACCGAGACAATGACGGTGTTGGAGATGAGAAAACCGTCCTCGGTGAGAGACCATCGAGAGTCGGTATGATGAACATATTGCTTGGGCAGAGAAGAGAGCACCCGCTGAACAGGGGCAGGGTCTGCCGAAAACTGTTTGGTGTAAAAATCTGCGTCAAAACCGGCGGAAGTCCGGAGTGACAGCATGATATACTCGGCGGCGCGGTCGATGTCGCGCTCGTCTTCGCGTTTCGGCCGCGCTTGCCCGCGCAGCCACGCGGACAAATCGCGCGGGATTTCATATCGCTCTCCGGCAAAATCGCCGTGTGCGCCCGGACCGAAGCCGAGATAAGGACTCTGCTTCCAGTAGCGGCTGTTGTGCCGGCTGGCAAAGCCGGGCTTGGCAAAATTTGAGATTTCGTAGTGCTCGAAACCGGCGCGGCGCATCCGGTCGCAGACCGCCAGATACATGTCCGCCTGCGTGTCCTCATCCGGCAACATCGGATGAAGCCTGCCGAGCGGCGTGTGTTCTTCCAGTGTTAGCCCGTAGCACGAGAGATGCTCCGGCTGTAAATCCAGCAGCGCATCCAGCGAGGCACACAGCTGCTCCATGCTCTGCCCCGGCAGGGCGTACATGAGATCGACACTGAGATTGGAAAATCCCGCCTGTCTTGCGCGGAAAAAGGCGTCGTGTGCCTGCGCAAACGTATGAATGCGGCCGAGCGCTTGCAACTCCCGATCATCGGCAGATTGGATGCCCATAGACAGCCGGTTGACACCGGTTTCGCGGGAAATCCTGAGAAAATCGTCCGTCATCGAGTCGGGATTGGCTTCCACGGTAATTTCTGCATCGGGGTCTACGGCGTAGTTTTCATAGACAGCCTGCAACATCTGTGCGATGCGTGTGCCGCCGAGCAGGCTCGGCGTGCCGCCGCCGAAATATATCGTGTCGATAGAAAAATCCTGGCACACCGCCGCCTGCTGCTGTATGTCGCAGATAAGCCGTTCGGTGTAGGCGTCGCGCAGCTCCAGCCTGCCGGACAGCGAATAAAAATCGCAGTAGCTGCATTTTGCCGCGCAAAACGGCACGTGAATATAAATGCCGAGCTTATTCTTCATCCAGCTTGAGCACGGCCATGAAGGCCTCCTGCGGAACTTGTACCGAACCGAGGGCACGCATTCGCTTTTTGCCTTCCTTCTGCTTTTCGAGCAGCTTTTTCTTTCGGGTAATATCGCCGCCGTAGCACTTGGCGAGCACGTCCTTGCGCATTGCCTTGATGGTCTCGCGGGCGATAATCTTGTTGCCGATAGCTGCCTGAACCGGAATTTCAAACATCTGGCGCGGAATGTTTTCCTTGAGCTTTTCGACAATCTTTCGCGCGCGCGCATACGCCTTGTCCGTGTGGACGATAAACGACAGCGCATCGACCGGATCGCCGTTAAGCAGCAGATCCAGCTTGACCAGCTCGGACTTGCGGTAGCCGATCAGCTCATAGTCCAGAGAAGCATAGCCGCGGGTGCGCGACTTGAGGGCATCGAAGAAATCGTAAATGATTTCACCGAGCGGCAGCTCGTAGTGCATCTCTACGCGGTCAGAGTCGATATACTCCATGTCTTTGTAGATGCCGCGGCGCTCCTGACACAGCTCCATGATGTTGCCGACGTATTCACTCGGCGTCATGATGCTTGCCTTGACATACGGCTCTTCCGCATAGTCCAGCGTTGTTGGATCCGGATAGTTGAGCGGATTGTCAATATACTCTTCTTCGCCGTCCGTGCGCTTGATTTTGTAGATAACGCTCGGCGCGGTTGTGATGAGATCCAGATCATATTCGCGTTCCAGACGTTCCTGAATGATTTCCATGTGCAGCAGTCCGAGGAAGCCGCAGCGGAAACCAAAGCCCAGAGCAACAGAGCTTTCCGGCTCAAAGGTCAGAGAGGCATCGTTGAGCTGTAATTTTTCCAGTGCATCGCGCAGATCCGGATATTTAGAGCCGTCTGCCGGATAAATACCCGAAAATACCATAGGCTGCACCTTGCGATAGCCCGGCAGAGCTTCTGATGCTGGATTCTCGACACCGGTCACGGTATCGCCTACGCGAGTATCCGTCACATTTTTGATCGATGCGGTAAAGTAGCCGACTTCACCGGCAGCCAAGCCGTCAGATGCCGGTTCCAGCGTCAGCGGACGCATGTAGCCGGTCTCTACGACTTGGAATTCTGCGCCGGTTGCCATCATTTTTACCTTCATGCCTGGACGAATTGTGCCCTGCATGACGCGAATGTAGACAATGACACCGCGATAGGAGTCGTACTGGCTGTCAAAAATCAGGGCTTGCAGCGGAGCGTCAGCATCGCCGTCCGGTGCCGGAATATCTGTGACAATGCGTTCGAGAACCTCTTCGATGTTGGTGCCCATTTTTGCCGAAACTTCCGGTGCATCCTCTGCCGGAATGCCAATGACATCCTCAATTTCGTGCTTGGCGCGCTGCGGGTCTGCACTCGGCAGGTCAATCTTGTTGACGACCGGCAAAACCTCCAGATTGTTCTCAATAGCGAGATAGGTGTTTGCGAGCGTCTGCGCTTCGATGCCCTGTGTGGCATCGACAACGAGTACCGCACCTTCACAGGCTGCCAGAGAGCGGGATACCTCATAGTTAAAATCGACATGACCCGGGGTGTCAATCAGGTTCATCTGATAGGTCTTGCCGTCCGAAGCCTCATAGTCCATGCGGACAGCGCGGGCTTTGATGGTGATGCCGCGCTCGCGCTCCAGATCCATACTGTCCAGCAGCTGGCTTTCCATTTCGCGCTGGGTGACAGTATGGCACTTTTCCAGCAGGCGGTCTGCCAGCGTGGACTTGCCGTGGTCGATGTGCGCGACGATGGAGAAATTACGGATTAGGGATTGATCTTTCATGAATATCTCCTTTCCACCGCCTTTTGCCGCGGCGGATGTGTGCAAAGTAAAATCGGACGAAATACCGTCCATTCGTATTTATCAGTATAGCATAGCGCGCGATATGCCGCAAGGGATAGAACCGCCAAAAAAGCCCCCGTATTTGCATACGGAGGCTTTTGGAAACCTTACAGTGCTGCGATTTTGTCACATGCCTTGGACAGATCCGGCAGCTCGACATCTTCGAGTGCACCGGCGTCGCAAGCGGCTGCCAGAGCCGGGTTCATCGGCAGCTTGGCGAGAACGTCCAGATTGTGCTCCTTGGCGATCTCATCGACATGGCTTTCGCCGAATACAGAGATGTGCTTGCCGCAGTCCGGACATACCACATAGCTGTAGTTCTCGATGACACCCAGAATCGGGATGTTCATCATTTCAGCCATCTTGACTGCCTTGGTGACAACCATAGATACCAGCTCCTGCGGAGAGGTCATGACGATGATGCCGTCAACCGGCAGAGACTGGAAGACCGTCAGCGGAACATCACCGGTTCCTGGCGGCATATCGACGAACATAAAGTCGATATCCTTCCAGATAATATCTGTCCAGAACTGCTGAACGGCACCGGCGATAACCGGGCCTCTCCAGATTACCGGATCAGAAGCGTTTTCCATCAGCAGATTGATGGAGCAAACGTCAATGCCGGTCTTAGTAGCCATCGGATACACGCCTTCCTCTGTTGCGCCCAGCGTACCGGTCAGACCGAAGCCCTTCGGGATGGACGGTCCGGTAATATCGGCGTCCAAAATGCCGCAGTGTGCGCCCTTGCGCTGCATAGCAACAGCAAGCAGGGACGTTACCATGCTCTTGCCTACGCCGCCCTTGCCGCTGACAACGCCAATGACCTTTTTGATCTTGGACAGCGGATGCGGGGCCTTGAGCAAAGATTCCGGCTCGCCGCAGCTTCCTCCGCAGCTGTCGCAATCGTGATTACAACCCATGATAGAGTCAACTCCTTCTAAACAATTTTCTTTGTGCGTGCTGTCATTATATCATATCCAACGCGTTTTGCAAGATACTGTGCAAAAACAGAGCGAAAAGCCGAGATTTGGAAAAGAAAAAGGCTGACATCCGAAGATGCCAGCCATGCCAGAAAAAAAGAGAGGTTTATAAGTAGAAAAAGCGAAATTAGTGTGCGCGCTTGCGGAAGAAATGTCTGTGCTGTGCGCGCGGAGCAGATACTTCCTGCTGCGGCTCTGCAACTGCCGGACGGTGAATCTTTGGCAGATGAATACCGGCCTTGTGCGCGTCGCGCATGTACTTCGGCACCCAAACGTTGCAGATATAGAAAAGAATAGAAAGCGATGTGCCAATGACCCAGCCGAGCGGATACGCATAGCAGACACCGGCAAAGCCCATCATCGGAACCATGATATAAGCCAGAGCTACGCGCAGTGCCAGATCAACGAGCGTAGTCACCATAAACGGTCCCATTGCACCGCCGCCGCGCAGCGCACTGTCGCAGCAGTTTTTGATGCCAACGAGCGGATAGAACGGAGCGACGATGAGCAGATATTCAATGCCGACGCTGATAACCGTGCCGTTGGAGCTGCTGCCGAGGAACAGCTGCAAAATCGGCTGACCGGCAACAAAGAACAGAACGATAATCGAGCCAATGACAATCTCAGACATGATGATGCAGTCACGCACGCCCTGCCGCACGCGCTTGATGTCCTGTGCGCCGATGTTCTGTGCAGCAAAGCTGGACAAGGCATTCGGCAGCGCATTCATGACCATGATGGCAAAGGTGGAAACCTTCAGAGCAGCGGAGAATCCGGCAACCGTGTTGGAACCGAGCGGATTGACCAGACCCTGTACGCAGAACACACCGACAGATACAAATGACTGCTGACAAATGGATGGAATCGCAATCAGTGCCATGCGGCCGAGCAGATGACGATCAAAGCGCTTCGGCTTCTGTGTCGTGTGAATGTGGGACAGACGACGAACCAAGGTGACGACAGCAAGCAGAGAAGAAATACCCTGTGCAATCAGCGTTGCCCAAGCGACACCGGAGATGCCCATATTCAGCTTGCTGACAAAGAAAATATCCAGAATGACATTGAATGTCGTGGAAAAAGCGAGGAAATACAGCGGGGTGCGGCTGTCACCCAAGCCGTTAAAGATAGCGGTTGCGGTATTGTACAGGAACAGGAACAAAAGACCTGCGATGTAAATGCGAAGATACACCATTGTTGGCTCGAAAATGTTTTTCGGTGTGCTGATGAGCTGCATCAGAGCAGGACAAGCAACTTCACCGACAACAGTCAGTGTCAGAGCCAGCGTAATCAGAGAAATGACAGCGGTGCTGACAGCGGTGCGCATCCGCACGATGTCGTGTGCGCCGAACAGCTGGGAGATGACGACCGAACAGCCGACGCTCGCGCCGGTAGCGACTGCGATAAACAGAACCGTAATCGGATAGGCAGCGCCGGTTGCAGCCAGCGCATCAACACCGAGGAATCGGCCGGCAATCACGCTGTCTGCCAAATTGTACAGCTGCTGAAAGACCATGCTCAACAGCAGCGGAATGACAAACTTAATCAGAATCTTAAAAGGCGAACCCTTTGTCATATCTGTAATCATAATTTTTCTTACCTCTTTGTAAAACGGGAGTGATCGTACTCTTTCAAACCGTAAGCGATTGTATCACAGAATGTGACCAAAATGTAAGCGGAAAATTACACAGGTTTTTGAAAAAATGGAATGGGTATCTTGTACAAAATTTATTGTGAAATTTTGGGCAAATCTCCCAAAAGACAACGAAACCGCAACAATCAAAAAGCCAGCCCGTTCGGGAGAGAACAGACTGGCATATTTTAAGAGTCTGATACGACTTCAGACGTTTCTACTTGTGAAACATCTGCATGGTCGAATGTGACCATATTGCAGGCAATCAGCAATACAAAGCAGAAAACGACGCAGAGCACGGCGAGACCGACAACGCGGCAGATGCGCCGATGCCGTCGATTGCGTTCAGCAAGAATGCTGTTGAGCTGAGACAGCTGCCGACTCAATGCGGTTTCGTCTGATGGTTGTGAGATAGTTTCGCCCAGTAAATCGGCAACGGTTGTATCTAATTCTTCTGCGAGCCGGATTAACAGCTCTGCATCAGGGACAGAGGTGCCGCGTTCCCATTTGGAAATCGTTTGGCGAACAACGTGCAGGCGATCTGCCAATGCTTGCTGAGATAGACCTCGCTGTCGGCGCAGAATTTTTAGATTTTCTTGAAACATAAGGGACTTCCTCCTATGGATGAATGTATCTCAACCATATCGTGTGTAACAGCCGTTGCGCAAGCAATGCAAAGGCACATCACCGCATATCTGAATACATACTGTATAATTCTTTATAAATTCCGCCTTTTGCAATCAATTCTTCGTGAGAACCCTGCTCGGCGATGCCGTCCTCGGTGAGAACGAGAATTTTATCTGCGCCGCGGATCGTGGTCAAACGGTGGGCAATCGTAAAGACGGTTCTGCCGTGTGCGAGCTTTTCCAACGACTGCTGTACAAGGCGCTCGCTCTCATTGTCGAGGGCACTGGTGGCCTCGTCCAAAATCAGTACCGGAGGGTCTTTCAGGAACACACGTGCGATAGAAATGCGCTGTTTTTGACCGCCGGACAGCTTGACACCGCGTTCACCAATAAATGTATCATAGCCGTTGGGCAGAGCGGAGATAAACTCATGCGCACCGGCGAGCTTGGATGCCTCAATGATTTCTTCGCGGGTTGCTTCAGGTCTGCCGTAGGCGATGTTGTGCAGGACGGTGCCGGAGAACAGATAATTGTCCTGCTGCACCACGCCAATGTGCGAGCGCAGCGAATGCAGCTGGAGCTTGCGCACATCGACACCGTCTAATTTGACGCAGCCACTAGACACATCGTAAAATCGTGGGATTAAATTACAGAGAGTAGTCTTACCGCCGCCGGATGGGCCGACAATCGCAATGTTTTGACCGGCATCGACATGCAGGCTGATGTGACCGAGCACTTCGCCCGCGTCATCTTCATAGGAAAACGAGACATCTTCAAAATCGACTTCACCGCGCACATGCTCACAGGGAATGGCGTCCGGCGCGTCGGTGATGTCCGGCTTCTCGTCCATGATTTCCAAAAAGCGGTCAATACCGGTCATGCCGCGCTGGAACTGTTCCATAAATTCGACGATGCGGCGAATAGAGGTCAACAGCGTCTGGACATACAGCAGATACGCGACGAAATCACCCGGATGAATCGCACCGTGCAGCAGAAAGACACAGCCGAGCACGAGAACGACGAGATTCATCAAGCCGTCAAATGCACGGGTGGTCGCCTGAAAGCCGCCCATCCAGAAGTAATTGCGCTTTTTGATGTCCAGCCAACGCGCATTGCCCGCTGCAAATTTCTCTTCCTCCGCTTCTTCGCGGGCAAAGGACTTGACCACACGGATGCCGAGCAGAGAATCCTTGACCTGAGCATTGATTTCACCGACCTGCCAGCGGGATTCCTTGAATGTCTCGCGCATTCGCCGGTTAAACTTGTAGCAGCACACCAGCATGATTGGCAAAACGGCAAAGGTAAACAGCGTCAGCGGAACATTGACGGACAGCAAGATGGCAAACGACACGATGATTTTGACACCGGCAATGAAAAATTCCTCTGGGCAGTGGTGCGCAAATTCAGTGACATCGAATAAGTCAGAGGTGATGCGCGCCATGAGCTGGCCGACCTTGGCATTGGCGTAATAGCGAAACGACAGCTTTTGCAGATGATGAAATAGCGTCGTGCGCATATCCGTTTCAATTTTCGCACCCATGACATGACCGATGTTTGCCATATAATAGGAGCCTGCGGTGTCAATGACGCGCAGCACGAAATACAGTACGCCCAATCGGACAATCAGGTTTACCGTCAGTTCGGAGAGATTGTACTGGGCAAGATTCATGACGTACCGGACAATGACCGGCAGTGCCAGCTCGCAGATTGTCGTCAGCGAGGCGCAGAACAGATCCAGAATCAGCGTGGGGACATAGGGGCGAAAATACGGAGCAAAGCGGCGAAACAGCTCCGCTGTGGAACGGGTTCGTCCATGTTTTTCTTTCAAATCGGTTCATCCTTTCTAAATATCAAACAAAACTAGCATACAACAGGCACACGTTCTTGGCAAGAGGCAATCGAAAGATGCCGGAATATGACAACTTTGTATGTTCAACTGAAAAGAGGTAATTTTTTCAACTCAAAACCGTTATCCTGAATAAGGGGGAATCGACAGAGGCATGAGGTGAAGAATTATGACAAGCGGAGAGGCAGTGCGTTTGCGAATTGAAGAGCTGTGTCAGGAAAATGAAATCACAGTGAATAAATTGGCTACGATGAGTGGGATCACACAGTCTACGCTCAATAACATCGTCAGTGGAAGAAATCGAAGCACGACCATTGGAACGATACAGAAAATATGTGATGGACTGGGGATGACGATTCAAGAATTTTTTGAATCGAATCTGTTCGATCATTTGGAGCAGGAGCTGCGCTGACGGAATTTATTTCCGCTCAGCGCTTTTTTCATGCGTGTCCAAATCTACACGAAAATCTGCGTCAATCTATGGTATAATGCCCATGTGCTCATGCAGCGCATAGTTGCAACCGCCTGTTGCGGAAAAGAAACCGTATTTTGGTGGTGTGCTGTTAGCAAAAGTCGTATGCTGATAGTGAAAGGAGGAACATAGCATGACCTTCGGAGAAAAAATACAAAAGCTGCGAAAACAAGCTGGTTTATCACAAGAGGAGTTGGCGGATCAGCTGCATGTTTCCAGACAAGCTATCAGCAAATGGGAACGTGACAATGGCTATCCAGAGATAGAAAAGATGATTCGCATCAGCAAAATTTTTCATGTGACACTTGACTATTTATTGAATGAGGAAGGTACACAAACACCGGAAGCTGCTGCGGAACAGGGTCTGTATATCAGTCGGGAAACGGCAGATGGTTTTCTTTTATATCAAAAGCGGAAACATCTGCATATTGCGCTTGCTGTAGGTATGATGGTGGGAAGTCTTGCACTCTCGTTTATGTTTTCAGAGGTTTCTATGCTGCTGTTCATGCTGATATGGATTGCGGGAATTGTTCTCTTACTATCTGTCAGGTTGGCAGATAATCCATATAGAAAGCTCTGGAAGGAACCACTGCTGTTTGACAAGACGGTAGAGAAAGAATTACATACGGCATATGCAGAGAAAAAGAACTTCCTGCAACGATTGAACTTGATCGGAATTGTTTTCATTGCATTGGGCGTTCTGTTTTTTCCATTACTTGTTTCGGCAGAATTATTCTTTGCTGATACGGTTGTATTCAGTGCGGGAATAATGCTTGCAGGAATGGGAACGTTTTTGTGTATTTATATGACTGGCCTTATTCGTGCCTATCGGCTATTGGTTGCGAATGAAGCATATCACGAAAAAAGAAAGTGAGGGTACAGATGAAACGAATTTTCTTGATAATAGCAACAGTCATGGCACTTCTTCTCAGTGGCTGTCGATCGGATCATGGAACGGATCGCTCCGCGTATCGTGACGATATGGCAAAGGCGCAGGAAATAGCAGTTGTTCCAGCTGATACAGCGGAAGTTAAGGACACCATTACGGATACAAAGGAAATCGAGGATTTCGTCTCGGCGCTGCATGTGGACCAATGGGAATTGGGGACGCTGCCGGATAAAGCATCTGAAATCGGTACTTTTGGATTGGCACAAGAGAAAACGATCCGACTGGGGCAAACGGATGCCGATGGAACACTGCATGATGTTGCCACGATTACCCTATACGATGGAGGTTATATCCGTGTTGAAATGGACGGGTTCGATATGACTTTTGCAGTGAGTAAAGATACGGCAGAGTATCTGAACGGATATTTTGCATAAAGCAGTGTCTATCCGGTGCAGGTACAACGCCTTTTGTAAAGCCGTCAATCTATGGTATAATAAGCAGGACATGTAACAGAGAAAGAAGGGGCGGCATGAAAAAGCATAGACTGCCGGTGTGGGCGCTGGTCGTGATTGACTTGGTAGCGGGCGCTGTGTGCGTGGGATTGGTGCTGCTGGTGCTGTATGTGCTCCCGCAGGGCACGGCCGTGTCGAAGCAGGAGACACAGGAGGCAACGACACAGTTTGCGCTTCCTTCACAGGGCAGCGGAGAGACGACAGATACAACGGATACAGATGCCGAGCTCGGTTTTCCGGCGGCGAGCCAGAACAACTGGAGCCATGCGGACACCATTTCGCTGGCGGCAGACCAGACAGAGATACAGGCATTTGCACAGGCGAAAAAGACGAGAAAAACGCTGATTGATGACAAAACAGACCATGCAGAAATCAAAATTGAACAGGTAACCTGCACAGTAGATAACCAGCCGGTAGTATATTTTGCGGCGGATGTCTATGTCACATCAACACAGTATGTCAAAACGGCATTTGCCAAATCTATGTACGGAAAAAATATTCGAGATTTTGTCAGTGCCATGGCAAAGCAAAATCAGGCATCACTGGCGATTTCCGGCGATTCCTACGGCGAGAGCGACAGTACCTGTGTCATTCGCAACGGCGAGGTGTACAGTAAAGATCCGGGCACTTCCGATGTCTGTGTGCTGTTTTCGGATGGCGTGATAAAGACCTACAGTGCTTCACAGTTTGATGCGGACAGCGTGATTGCGCAGGGCGCTTGGCAGGCGTGGACATTTGGACCGTCGCTGCTGGACGGCAGCGGAAATGTGCTGGAATCTTTTCATTCGACGGAATATCTCAACAAAATCAATCCGCGCGCGGCCATTGGCTATGTTGCGCCGGGACATTACAAATTTGTTGTGGTGGACGGCAGACAGGACGGCTATTCCGCCGGTGTCACCATGTCGCAGCTGGCACAGCTCATGAAGGAAGAAGGCTGCCAGACTGCGTATAATTTGGATGGCGGCAAATCCGCGGTCATGTATTATAACGACAAAGCAGTGAGCAAACCGATTGGCGGCGTCAGCCGGACGATCAGCGACATCATTTATATTCCGGCAGACGAGTGAGGTGGAAAACACATGAAGCTTTTACAGGCGGTACTGCCGCATATTACCATTGTCCTGTGCATCTTGTTTGTTGTGCTGTGGATTTTGGACTATTTTAATCCCATGATGCATTTTCTGACGGCAGCCTTGCCCAAGGCATTGCTGTTGGTGCTGCTCATCAGTGCCGCCGCGACGGCAATTTTGACAGTTGCCTATCAGAGAAATAACCATGGATCGGATAAAAAGGAGGAGTAGGTATGGCATTGCCTGCCGCATTTGAACAGCGTATGCAGCGATTGCTCGGAGAGGAGTATCCGGCATTTCGTGATGCCTTGGCGCGCCCGCAGGCGCGTGGACTGCGTGTCAGTCCGCTCAAAATCGCACCGGAGCAATTCGCCGCACAGGCACCGTTTGCCTTGACGCCGGTTCCGTGGGCACCGGAGGGATTTTTCTATCCGGATACACAGCGGCCGGGGCGGCATCCGTATTATGAAGCGGGCGTATATTACATTCAAGAGCCGTCTGCGATGGCAGTGGGAGCTTTGGCAGATGCCAAGCCGGGAGAGCGCGTCTTGGATTTATGCGCCGCACCGGGCGGCAAAACCACCCATCTGGCGGGACGGATGCGCGGCGAGGGATTGCTTGTGGCAAATGAGATTCATGCCGGACGCGCGGCGATCTTGGCGCAGAGCATTGAGCGCATGGGCGTACAAAACTGTATCGTGTGTAATGAGACACCGGAAAGACTGGCACAGAAATTTCCGGAATTTTTTGACTGCATTGTGGTTGATGCGCCGTGCTCCGGCGAGGGCATGTTCCGCAAGGATGACAATCCGGCACAGAGCGAATGGACGCCGGAGCTTCCGGCATTTTGTGCGGCGCGTCAGGCGGAAATTTTGGATCGCGCGGCAGAGATGCTGGCGGGCGGCGGCAGATTGATTTATTCCACATGCACGTTCGCACCGGAGGAGGACGAAGGCACCCTGTCACGGTTCTTGGAGCGGCATCCGGAATTCACGATGCAGCAGGTGCCGACACCGGAGAAGCTGAGTCCGGCACATCCGGAATGGGCAGAAAACGGCAATCCGGATACACGCTATGCGTTCCGTCTGTGGCCGCACAAGCTGGACGGTGAAGGGCATTTCGCGGCGGTGCTGCACAAGAATACAGGCGACAGACGCGATGCGCCCGTGTTAAAAGAGAAATACAACAAAAAAGAGCAGGAGCAGCTTCGGGCAGTCGAGCAGATGATAGCCGAACTGATACATCGGCTGCCGGAGGGAAAGCTGGTGCTGCGCAAAGATAAGCTGTGGTTGCTGCCTGAGGCGTGCCAGCTGGATGTGTCCGGCTTGAAAGTCAAGCGCATGGGCGTAGAAATCGGCACGCTCAAAAAGAACCGATTGGAACCGGCTCATGCACTGGCTCATGCACTCGCGCCGGAGGATTTTTTACAGGTATGCAATCTCAGCGCGGCGGACGGCTCCGCCGAGGCCTATCTGCGCGGTGAGACCTTCCCGTATGACGGACAAAAGGGCTGGACAGCGGTGGCGGCGGATGGTTTTGTCATGGGCTGGGGCAAATGTGCGGGCGGCATCATGAAAAATCACTATCCCAAGGGACTGCGTTGGGTCGGAAAATAACAGAAAAGAGGACGAGATACGATGAATTCATCTGCACAGGCATTTATTGAGCGCTTACAGCGCGGAGACATTCGGTATATGGAAGATGCGCAGCCGGACGGCAGCCATTATGTAGCGGTGGAAGTCGCTGGCAAGAACGGCAAGCTGTTTAATATCGCCATGGTATTTTCGGCGGACGGCGCGGAATTTGGAATGCGCTGCTATAAACTGGGACAGGTGCCGACTGAGCGCGTGCGCCCGATGCTTAAGACACTCAATCAGCTCAACGGAGATTTCGCATGGGTGCGCTTTTTCATAGACAGTGAGCAGGAGGTTGCCGCTGCGCTGGATGCGATTATCACACCGGCATCTGCACCGCGGGTATGCTGGGAAATGCTCGTTCGTATGTTCAGCGTGCTGGATGCGGCACAGGAGAAGATCAATGACGTACTCAAGTGAACCGATAACGGCAGAAAATCAACAGTTTCATCCACTGCTGCATTTGCTCTATGTCGAGGAACCGGATTTTGGCTGCGAGGGCGTGCCGGAAACCGGCACCGTCTGCGGCAGCATCGTTGCGGAGGATGAAGCCGGACGCCGCACCATTCCCATCGAGGAACAGCTGCTGTTTGCCAGCCGATTGGATGACAACACATGGATTGGCACGGTACAGGGAAAACTGATGCTGTTAGACGCAAAAAAACATCTGTCACCGCTCAATGAAGCGGAACAGATGTGGTGGAAAACGAAATGATTGCAAAAGCCCGACTGCGTAAAAAGCAGTCGGGCTTGCTTGTTATTCAGATGCTTGTTTTTTGCGCATCAGCACGGAAATGCCTGAGGCTGCCGCAATATATAAGAAGATTTGCGGCAGATACGCATAGCGCGGCTGTACCTCGAGGAGCAAAAAGACGCAGAAAAACGCCATCAGAGTCATGTAGGGGAAAATTGTATCAAACGTAACCGGTGAATCTTTTCGGCGCATGCCGGATCCGGCACCGAAGAGCGCGAGCAGCAGAGCAGAAAAGTATACAGTGCGATCCAGTTTGACAGCGTAATCATATACATTGACGCCGACCAGCCCGTGCCACATCACACCGGGCTGATTGATGAAATGAAGCGGGAACCCCAGTCCGGTATTGATCCAGAGCACCTTGATTTTCGCCAGCATGAGCGATAAAAAATCCGACGGAGAGCAGAAAATACGGTCATGAATGAGCTGCTTTTCTACAGTCAATGTCTGTGCGAGCACATCAGAGCTGGTATCTGGCAAATGATATTTGCCGAACATCTCCATATCTGCCGTAGAATACATGCCGTTGGTGTCGTGGTTAAAGCCGCAGATAAACTTCCATTCCGGCCAGTTGTTAGCAAGTCCATATTGATTGATGCCGGAGGCGGTAATTGCCCATGAAGCGGCTGCGTTGCAGAGAAGGTAAACGACAGCGGCAATGATGACACCCAACAACATTTGCTTGTTGTCACGCAGGGGACGGTGTGTGAGAAGCAGAAATAGTGCTGTACCGCACAATCCGGCAAGGATAACGATGCCTTCCGGACGCAAGAGATTGCCGATGGACAGACATAGACCCGCCAGCAGGGCACGGCGAACGGAGAAGGCATGCGCGCCGCCGGTCAGAATGTAGACGGCGAGCAATAAAAAGAAGGCAGATACATGCTGGTTGCTCAGAACACAGGTCATAAGTGTCGGAAATAGCGTCACCAGATATAAGAGAGAGGCTGCCTGTGCGGCGCGTTCTTCGACAAAGCGGCGCGCGATCAGATAGATCAAAACGTTTGTGCCGGACAACAGCACAACATTGACTAGCTTGATGGCAGCGATGCTGCCTGTCAGGCGTACGATCACAGCCTCCCACAAAACAAAAACGGTCTGATATGCCCAACGATAAAAATAACCGTGGTTTTGAAAGCTGAAATCTCCGACAGCCGCCTTTTGTGCAGCTTGATACAACATGGCAAAGTCTGACTCTACCGGTGTTTGGACGACAAAAACAGCGATTACATGCACGATGCAGCTTAACACAAATAAAACCGTCAAGAAGTGCGGGATTTTGCACCGATACGGGATAATAAGCGCCAGAGCAGCAAGAAAAATACCCAGACCGAATCCGCTGCTCACAGAGATCAGACCGAAAGCGATAATTACACAAAAAAAGAACAGCTTACACAATGAAGTGCTAAAAGTTTTCATACAGTACCCCCCCTCGTTATTTGGCTTCTCGAAAGGCAAAAAAGCGCTGACCGATATAATTAAATCCGGTAAACAAAATCATACCCGTGAACATGGAGCAGTTGTCACGCAGGGAAACCGATGTGCCGGACAGCAGCCAGCCCACTGTTGGCTTGGCGATGCCGTATGCGAGCAGATAGCACACCGCGATGTTCAGGGCAAAGCGCAGCGCGGTAGAACCAACGCCATCTTTGTTGCCGAAGGTAAAAGTCTTATTGAGAAAATAACTCAAAATACTGGTTAAAATATAGTTTGCGGCAGAAGACATCCAATAGCTGCATCCGGCAAGATTATACAGACCGAACATAATCGCCATGCCGACAACGGTATTGATAACACCAACAATGACGAATTTGATGAGCTTGGCGTCAAAAAACTGCGTGCGCAGAGTAGTAATTAGCTTATGCAAAATGGTTTCACTTCCTATTAGCCGCGGTAATGACGTTCATATGGTGACCATGTGCGTTCGCTGATGATATAGCGAGGACGGTGCTTGGACTCCATATAAATTTTTCCAATGTATTCGCCGATGACACCGAGAGAAATCAGCTGAATGCCGCCGACAAAGCAGACGATACAAGTCGTAGATGCCCAGCCAGCGACAGAGTGACCGAGCAGAGCCTGTACGACTGCCCAAATGACACCGATAAAGCTGATGAAGCTCACAACAGCACCCAGCCCCGCAATCATGCGAATCGGCTTGACGGACAGGCTGGTGATGCCGTCAAAAGCGAGCGCGAGCATCTTGCGCAGTGGATAATGGCTTTCGCCCGCGATGCGTTCCGCGCGCTCATAGTAGACCTTTGCGCTTGGAAAACCGACGAGCGGCACCATGCCGCGCAGGAAAATATTGACCTCGTGAAAATCTGCAAAGCTCTCCAGCACGCGTGTGCTGATGAGACGGTAATCTGCATGGTTAAAGACAATCTCTGCACCCATGGCATTCATGACATGATAAAATCCTTCTGCGGTAAAGCGCTTGAAGAAGGTATCAGTCTTTCGCTTGGAGCGCACGCCGTAGACCACTTCAGCGCCCTTGAGGTACTCGTCCACCATGCGATCCATCGCGTTGATGTCGTCCTGTCCGTCGCAGTCAATGGAAATGGTAATGTCGCATTTGTCCTTTGCTTCCATCAGACCGGCGAGAACGGCGTTTTGGTGGCCGCGGTTGCGGCTCTGGCTGATACCGATATAATGCGGATCTTTGCGGGCAAACTCGCAGATGAGCTGCCACGTGCTGTCTTTGGAACCATCATTGACAAAGCAGATGCGGCTCTGGTCGCTGATTTTTCCGGTTGCTGCTAAATCATGAATTTTCTGCAAAAACAGAGGAGCGGTGACCGGCAAAACGGCTTCTTCGTTATAACAGGGAATCACAATCCATAATAACGGTTTATTTTCCATAAAATGCCTCACGATCTTTTCCATATCAAGATAAAAATGAACTGTCTTTTAGTATAACATAGGCGTATCCAGCTGACAACGAGCAGGATGCACACAAAAAACAGGATGCAGAGCACTGCATCCTGTCAGGCTTTGTTAGGAATCCGATTTATTGTCCGGTAAATCCAGATTAAATGTCACAGCTCCCGGAACAATTTCTGCCTGAGAATAGGTAAAGCTGCCGCCGGATTCGCCGTCCAGCGTCCACGGAAGCGGAATATCGGATTGCACAGTTACGGACTTGGCACGGCGGAAGAAGATATACTTGCAGTCTGCGAGCTTTTGCGACATCAGACTGGCGACAATTTCATTTAATTCCAGCAGATTTTCCGGCATGTGAATGAGAATGACCTCGAATAAGCCGTCATCCAACTGGACGCCTGTGCGCGTGATATTCAAAATACCGCCGATAGAGGTTGAATTGGACAACTGACCGTAAATGAACTTGCCCTCGATCTCTTCTTCATCGCAGCGCACCTTGAGCGCATAGCTCTTGATAGACGTCAGGGATTTTGCGCCTTCCAGTAAATAAGCAGTGTGACCCAGTGCATTTTTCAGCGGCTGAGGTGTCTCATACGATACTTCGGTAAACAGACCGAACGCAGCGACGTAGGTGAAATATCTGCCGTTAAATTTACCGATGTCACAGCAGAATGGCTTGCCGGTGCAGAACTGTTCGGCAGCTTTCTCCATCACGCTGCTGATGCCAAGCGTGTTGGCAAAATCGTTGGTGGAGCCGCCTGGAATGTATCCGAGCCGCGGACGCTTGTCCGCAGGACACATCATCAGTCCGGTGACGACCTCATTGAGTGTGCCATCACCGCCGACACAAACCAGCGCATCATATTGTGTGGCGTACTCTGCGACATAGTTGCAGGCATCGCCTTTTGCCTGTGTCGGAAACACCGTCACATGGTAATTGTGCGTAAAAAAGTAATTAGTAAGCGGAAACAGATTGTCCCGCGCCTGATTTTTGCCTGCTGTCGGATTAATGACAAGCATCAGGCTTTGCTTTTTTTCTGTGAGCATTGCGATGCCTCCTCTGGCGTATATGACGGCTGCCCCGTCACAGTTTGGTTCACCACATTATAATAATGCTTTTTCTGCTGTAATGCAATGCTATCTTGCAAACATGCCTTAAACAAACTGGATAAAAAATAGGGGCTGTGTGGGAAAATGATGCAAAATCACAACGCTGACTTGCAATTGGGCGGTATATCATATATACTATATACTGCGTTTAGCATGAATATGCACGTCTCTGTAGCTCAGCTGGATAGAGCGGCCGCCTCCTAAGAAAAAAGGTCATCGTGAGTCCGCTGAGGTTTTGGAAATTTGTCGGGAGTTCGAATCGGTTCCGATTTTCTCCTCCGACGCGACATCAGAAAGCAGCTTCCGCTAAAACAGGTGGACGACGGGATGTCGAAAATCTGCTAATAAAAGGGCCGAAAAACGACCCGAATTCCATTAGAAGAACCGGCCCTCGGATCGTTCTTAATACAGGCTGAAGCTCCGGAAAGCCCGGAAATAAGCCATTTCTCAACTAAATGTCTCTGTAGCTCAGCAGGATAGAGCGTTCGCCTCCTAAGCGAAAGGTCGTGCGTTCGAATCGCATCAGGGACACCACAAATTCCCGGCAGCGGTTTGCTTTGTCAAGCCTCTGCCGTTTTTTTGTATTCGCAGCCCGGGCGCTTCTAAGCGTGCCCGAGATTTTTAGATGGTTCGCTAACCGGAGGGGTCGATTTTCTAAGATTCGATTTTTGAGGGATTTTCCCGGCGCAGCGATGCTCCCCTCTTCTAAGCAGGACTTTTACTCTATTGTCTCTGCGTGCAGGATGCCACGGACACTGACCGACAGCTATCGACAGCCATCGGTACGAAATGCACCGAAGCCGAAGGAACCGAAAATACCGACAGCCCTGTTGTTTCTAAGAAATCCGCCGTTTTCTTAGACGGATCGACTAAGGCGGCAGGGCCGAAAACGCTAATCTTTGAAGTTTGAGCATCAGCCCCTTAAAGCATAAGCCCCTGTTAGATATTACATAGCCCATTCATGTATCTGCCCCCCTTTCGGGCGGTATGTGGATGGGCTTTTTTGCGTTCAAAAACGGGCGCAGAAATCATCTATCTACAAGGAGGATACGCAATGATGGATTTCAAGGAATTCACGCAAAGGGCTGAGCAGGACATCCGCGCAGCACTGAAAGACTCCTCTCCGGGAACCCGGGTGGACGTCAATCAGGTGGAAAAGCTGCAGGGAGAATCCTACACAGCCGTCACTCTGGTGCCGGAGGCCACCAACATGGGGATGAATCTGAATCTCAATCAGCTCTATGACAGGATGCAGCGAGGTGACAGCTATGAGCATGTCATCCGCGGTGCCCTGGATCAGGCCAGGGAGCAGCTGGAGCACATGCCCCGCTTCAATGTGGCAGAGCTCAGCTCCTATGAAACTGCAAAGGAGCTGCTGTTCGTGGATGTGGTCGGAACCAAGGTCAATGCAGAGCTGCTCGCCAAGGTTCCCCATACGGATATGGAGGACCTCTCCATGGTCTATCGCATGCAGCTGGAGCAGCTGTCCGACGGCGCGGCAACAGTGCTGATCACCAATGATCTGATGGAGCGCATGGGCGTTACGAGGGAGCAGCTCCATGCAGATGCCCTGGCCAACTCCGAACGAATTCGCCCGGTCAGCATGAGAACCATGGCGGAGGTGCTCTCCGACATGATGGGTATTCCGCCGGAGGTCATTCCAACAGAAACGTCCGGTCCGCAGCTCTATGTGGTCAGCAATGAGCTCAGCTCCCACGGCGCTGCTGCAGCCTTCTATCCGGATTTCATGGATCAGGCCGCAAAGGAAATCGGCAAAAACTTCTTCATTCTCCCAAGCTCCGTGCATGAGGTGCTCTTCGTGCCGGATGACGGGAATCTGAATGTGGATGATCTGAGGAGTATGGTCACCAGCATCAATGCCATGGAGGTCGCTCCGGCAGATCGCCTGACTGACAGCGTGTATCACTATGACGCTGCAGAGAGGGTCTTCGAGCTCGGTGAGAGCTGGGAGACTCGTGCTGCAGAGCGCGAGAATGATCGTGGCTCCGTACTGGATGCCCTGAAGGAAAAGCAGGAAGCACTGGGAGACCGCCCGAAGGCAGCTCCCCACAAATCAAAGTCTGAGCCTGAGCTCTGAGGGAAGGAGAATTCACTATGACATTGTTTACAGAAGGCCGTCTGCAGGCCTATAAGCGCATGATGCAGGATACAGGACGAAGCCATCGCCGTGAAAAGCCGGAATCCGATGCCGGTAAGGTATTTGCCGCAAAGAAGCCGGTGAAGAACACCTCCGGAAAGAGCGGTGAGCGCCATGGCTGTGTTTCGGGTTGAGAAAAATGCGAATTACACCACGATGAGCAACTACCATCTGCGGGATAAGGGACTGTCGCTGAAGGCCAAGGGGCTGTTAAGCTTCTGCCTCAGCCTTCCCGAATCCTGGGATTACAGCGTGATGGGGCTGGTGGCGGTCTGCAAGGAGGGCCGGGACAGTGTCATGAGCACGCTTTCAGAGCTGGAGGAAACCGGTTATCTGAGGCGCAGCCGGGCAAGAAAGGCCGACGGAACCTTAGGCGCAGCGGAATATGTCATCTACGAATATCCGCAGCCGGTAACGGAATCAGCTGCAGCAAGGTCACCGGATCCGGCGCCGCCTGTGTCGGAATTGCCTGTCTCGGATTCACCTATGTTGGAAAACCCTACGCAGGTTATTCCTACGTTGGAGGAATCTGCGTTGGAAAACCCGCCACAAATAAGTACTAATCTAATAAATACGAAATTAAACAATAACGAAGAGAATAAAGGCACCCGCCATAAATACGGCGCCTATCGCAATGTTCTTCTGACCGATGAGGAGCTTTCGAGGCTGAAGGCGGAATTCCCGGAGGACTGGCAGCAGCGCATGGAACGGCTCAGCGAATATATGGCCTCTACCGGTAAGCATTACCGGAATCATCTGGCCACCATTCGCAGCTGGTCCAGACGGGATACTCTGCCGAAGGACAAACCGCGGGAGCATTATTCTCCGCAGCAATATGTTTATGCAGGAGACGACAGCCTATGAAAAGTGAAGCAGAAAGCGCGGGAGGCATTGCCGATGCCCTCCTGGAGCGCTTCCGGGAAAAGGAACCTCCGGTTCCCGGAGAAAATGAGTATATCGGCGAGAACGGACTGATCTTCTGCTCCGTGTGCCATACGCCGAAGCAGTGCAGAGTCAATGTCATGGGACGGCCCGCTGTGGTGCATTGCATCTGCGAATGCGACAGGAAACGCATGGAGCAGGAGAAAAAACATCAGGAGGAGGAAGAGCTGCAGAGCAGGATCCGAAGGCTCAAGGCCAACGGCATTCAGGAAAAGCATCTTCTGGACTGGCGCTTTGAGGTAGCGGAGGACACGGCAGATATCCGGAAAGCCCGAAAATATGTAGAGAACTGGAGGAAGGTCAAGGCGGAAAACCTTGGCCTTTTGTTGTGGGGCTATGTCGGAACCGGCAAATCCTTCATGGCTGCCTGCATTGCCAATGCCCTTTTGGAGCAGGGCGTGCCGGTGCTGATGACCAACTTCTCCAAGATCCTCAACCAGATGGGCGCCATGTACAGCGAGGAGCGGTATCGGTATATCGCCGCATTCTCCAACTATCCGCTGCTCATCATTGATGATCTCGGCATTGAACGGAATACGGAATATGCCCTGGAGCAGGTCTATGCGGTGATCGACGAACGGTATAAATCCGGTCTTCCCCTGATCATTACAACAAACCTCACGATGGACGAGCTGAATGATCCGGCAGATGTGGCCCACGGCCGCATTTACAGCCGCGTACTGAAAATGTGTACGCCGATACAGGTTCTCGGCAGCGACCGCAGAAAAAGCATCGGCAGTCAGAAGAAATCCGTGGTGAAGGAGGCTCTCGATTTATGAAGAAGTCCAGAGGCGCCCTGTTTGGCAGGCGCAAGCCGGATATCTACCGGTGCAGGGAGGTGAAGAACTATGCCAAAGGCAACAATTACTGCCGTCGTCAACCAAAAAGGCGGTACGGCAAAAACTACCACAAGTGAAAATCTCGCCTTCGGGCTGGCCCGGGAGGGGAAGCGTGTTTTGCTGGTGGATACGGATCCGCAGGCGAGCCTTACGATCGCCCTGGGCAATCCGCAGCCCGACAATCTGGAGGTGACGCTCACAGATTTAATGAAGAAGGTCATCAACGAGGAGCCCATCTCTCCCGGAGAAGGGATCCTGCATCATCCGGAGGGCGTGGATCTGGTGCCGTCCAGCATCGAGCTCTCCGGCATGGAGGTTTCGCTGGTGAATACCATGAACCGCGAAAAGATCCTGCGTCAGTATCTGGATACGGTGAAAAATCAGTATGACTTTATCCTGATCGACTGCATGCCGTCGTTAGGCATGCTGACCATCAATGCGCTGGCCGCTGCGGAGAATGCGTTGATTCCGGTGCAGGCCCAGTACCTGTCGGCCAAGGGCCTGGAGCAGCTGCTGGGCACCATCAACAAGGTGCGCAGGCAGATCAATCCAAAGCTCCGTATTGAAGGCATTCTCCTCACCATGGTGGACGCCAGAACCAATTATTCCAAGGAGATTGCGGGGCTGATCCGCGACACCTACGGCGGCAAGATTAAGGTTTACGACGAGATGATCCCGAGGTCGATCCGCGCTGCAGAGATCAGCGCAGAGGGAAAAAGTATCTTTTCCCATGATCCGAACGGCAAGGTGGCTTTAGCGTATCAGGCACTGACGAAGGAGGTGATGCACGATGCCGAAAAGAGGCGCAAACGTGAGCTTGCAGAGCTACGATGACATCTTCTCCACCGAGCAGGACCGCACGGCGCCGGTGACGGAGGAGATCCGCAGTATTCCTCTCAGTCAGCTGCATCCCTTTAAGGATCATCCCTTCAAGGTGCTGGATGATGAGGCCATGGCAGAAACCGTGGAAAGTGTGAAGCAGATCGGCGTGGTCGTTCCTCTGATTGCAAGGCCCAGTGAGGACGGCTATGAAATCGTCTCCGGTCACAGAAGACATCACGCGGCAGAACTGGCGGGACTTGATACGGTGCCGGTCATTGTGCGGGAAATGGACGATGACTCCGCCGTGATCTTCATGGTGGATTCGAACCTGCAGAGAGAAAATATTCTGCCCAGCGAAAAGGCCCTGGCGTACAAGATGAAGCTGGAGGCGATGAAGCATCAGGGCGAACGCAGAGATTTACAGGCAGAAGGAACTTCTCGCCAAGTTGGCGAGAAGTTAGAAACATCAGTAAAAGCATTGTCCAACGAAGTTGGAGAAAGCGAACGTCAGGTGCAGCGCTATATCCGCCTGACAAATCTCATTCCTGAGGTTTTAGACATGGTAGATCAAAAGCAAATCGCCTTTAATCCGGCGGTGGAGCTCTCCTACCTGAAGCCGGAGGAGCAGGCAGATTTCCTGCAGGCCATCGATGAAACGCAGACAGCGCCTTCTCTGTCTCAGGCGCAGCGCATCAAGAAGCTTAGTCAGGAGGGCGGCTGCACGCAGGATGCCATCGTGGATGTCATGAATGAGGTCAAAAAGCCGGAGGTTGGCAGACTGACCTTCTCCACAGATTCCCTGCGGAAGTATTTTCCGAAATCCTACACGGCAAAGCAGATGGAGGAAACCATCATTCGTCTGCTGGAACAGTATATGAAAAAGAGACAGCGCGATATGGAGCGCTGATGGAGGTAAATGAACATGATCAAGAAGAAAATCAATCCGGCTGACAATCAGACTCTGAATCAATATTTTCTGGAAAAGGCGGTTGAGACGCTGCACGCCCTGGTCAGCTGGAAGTATGAATGCGCTATTGAGGAGGTCGCTGAGGAAATGGACGAGGGTGATCGCGTGATCGGTATTCTCTATCCGGAGGAAATGATTGAGGTTACTTCTCTTCGACATCGTTTTGAAAACTATGAAGGCTTTGATTTCGATAAAGCAGAAGTTGAGGATGAGTCTGGTCTGTGCATCTCCTATGACAGCGACTGTGTGGTGACGCTGGGTGAGATTCGCTATCTGGTGGAGGCACCGCTTCTGATCTTCAATGTGGATCGCAACGGCAACGAATGCTCTGTCACGGCAGAAACGATCCTGCAGGCTGCACAGCTTCTGACGGAGCGCGAAACCTGCATCGAGGTGGACGGTGAGGCCTACCCTGCTATTCGTTTGGATGATTAACGTGAGGCTCATGAGAGCTGTGCGAAAAACGTAGAAAGGAGGAATGACCCATGCAGGAGGAGGTTGAAAACCGCACTGTAAATCTTGCTATCAGCACTACCCGCCTGACCTTCCGCACATTGCTTGCGGCAGGTCGGGCCTATATGCATCACAGGGCGAAGGTGAAAGCAAACAAGCAGCAGAAAAAATCCGAAAAGCCGGTGGGCAGGCAGACCATCAAGCAGCTGATCGGACAGAATCAGGGCGTCAGCAGTATTCCCATTGCCAATACAGACATCCGGGACTTTGAGCCGATTGCCCGAAAGTACGGGATTGATTACGCCATTACGAAGGACAAATCTGTTAAACCGCCCAAATATATGGTTTTCTTTAAGGCCAGAGATGCAGATGCTATGACGGCAGCATTTGATGAATACGGCAATAAAAAGCTGCGGGCCAAGGCTCGTCCCAGCGTGCTGAAGCAGCTGCAGAAGCTGAAGGCACTGGTTGCCGCCATGCCGAAAAAAGTCAAGGAAAAGATACAGGAGCGTGAGGATCGATGAATGCAAAATACAAAAGACTTCTGATTCTGAATCTTCCCTATATTCTGATCGGACTGCTTGCCACCAATGTTTTTGAAGCCTGGCGAATCGCTGAGGGTGCAGACCTTTCGGAGAAGCTCCTGGGCTTTATGTCTGCATTAGGGATTGCCTTCCGTAATCCCCTGCCGAGCATTTATCCGACAGATCTTCTGCCGGGGCTCTGCTGCGGAGCTGCGCTGCGCCTGGCGGTCTGGCTCAAGGGACGGAATGCCAAAAAGTATCGTCATGGCACGGAGTACGGCTCCGCCCGCTGGGGCAGGCCGGAGGACATCCGCCCTTTTGTGGACGAGGATCCGAAAAACAACGTGATTCTCACCAGAACAGAAAGCCTCACCATGAACAACCGCCCCAAGGATCCGAAAACAGCACGCAATAAGAACGTGCTCATTGTCGGCGGCTCCGGCAGCGGTAAGACTCGCTTCTGGTTGAAGCCCAATCTTCTCCAGTGCGACTCAAAATCCTATCCGGTATCCTTCGTTGTCACGGATCCGAAAGGCGATATCGTGGTCGATTGCGGCCATGCGCTGCTGAAGAATGGCTACGAGGTGCGGATCTTCAATGTTCAGAACTTCCGAAAATCGATGCATTATAACCCCTTCGAGTATGTCCGCAGCGAGAAGGATATCCTGAAGCTGACGACTACCCTGATTGCCAACACCAAGGGCGACGGCAAGTCCGGTGATGAGTTCTGGACGAAGGCGGAGACACTGCTCTACTGTGCGCTGATCGGATATATTCACTATGAGGCGCCAACGGAGGAGCAGAACTTCGCCACGCTGATCGAATTCCTGAATGCCATGGAGGTCCGCGAGGACGATGAAACCTTCCAGAATCCCGTGGATCTGATGTTTGAGGCCCTGAAGAAAAAGAAGCCGAATCACTTCGCTGTCCGGCAATTCGCCAAATTTAAGCTTGCTGCGGGTAAAACGGCAAAATCGGTGCTCATTAGTTGCGGAGCCAGGCTCGCCCCCATTTGATATTCAAGAGGTCAGAGACATTACCATGTACGATGAGCTTTCGCTGGATACCATCGGCGACAGAAAAACGGCACTGTTTCTCATCATGAGTGACACGGATCCGACCTTTAACTTTCTCATCAGCATGATCTACACGCAGCTCTTCAACCTGCTGTGCGAGAAGGCCGACGATGTGTACGGCGGAAGGCTGCCGGTACATGTGAGATGCCTTATCGATGAGTGCGCCAACATCGGACAGATCCCGAATCTGGAGAAGTTGGTGGCAACGATCCGAAGCCGTGAAATCTCAGCATGCCTGGTGCTGCAGGCCCAGTCGCAGCTGAAGGCCATCTACAAGGACAACGCCGATACCATCATAGGCAATATGGACTCCCGCATCTTTCTGGGCGGCGCGGAGCCCACCACCCTGAAGGAGCTTAATGCAGCCCTCGGCAAAGAAACCATCGACACCTACAACACCTCGGACACCCGCGGCAACAGCCCGTCCTACGGCACAAATTTCTCAAAGCTCGGTAAGGATCTTGCCACAGTCGATGAGCTTGCTGTGCTGGACGGCGGCAAATGCATCCTGCAGCTGCGAGGTGTCCGTCCCTTTATGTCGGAGAAATATGATCTGACAAAGCATCCCAATTACAGGCTGACGGCAGGTTATGACAAGCGGAACACCTTCGATATCGAGAAGTTCCTGAGTCACAGACTGAAGCTGAAGCCGAATGATGAATATACCGTGATCGATGCAGATCAGGAGCCTGATTGATGATCTGACGATCGGAAAGGAGCAGAAAAATGGGCTTTGATAATAATTTCGGCTACGATGTGCCCGACTTCGTTCGCGAGGCCGAGGAAGCAATGGCTCGCGGCGAGACCTTCGGGACAGGCGTCACGGAGGTGACCATCAAATTCGGAAAAGGCCTTGTGGGCGAGCCGTTTACCTCCAAAAACGGCAAGGAGCTGGTAGAGGTCCTCATTCCGAATCCGGATAAGGCGGATGACCGTCCCTGGGAATCCTTCGTGATTTCTCCGAAGATGATTCATGACAATAAGTTCGGAAAAGGCGTCTGGATGAAGCTGCCGGAGAATGAAACCACCCGTCTCTCCCGCTCGGTGAGAAACGGCGTGGATGACAGCGGCAAAACCATCTGGAAAAGAGAAACCAGAGAGGTTACGAATCCGGAGCTGAAGGCACTGATGGAGTCCTATAAGGAGAAATCCAGAGGCTCGGTTCTCTCGGAGCTGTCCGACAGAAAAGCAGATGCCTCCGCGCATATCTCTGTGAAAATCTCCGGGACGCACGAGCCGGAAAGATAAAACCGAATAACCGAATATCCAGCAGGCGGCAAAGGCCGCCTGTTACATAGCCTGATTTTCAGTTTTACGCTGAAGCTCAGGCTATACTTCTGCCCTTTCGCAGGTGCACATGCAAAGAGGCATTACCATCAACCGGTCCATAAAGGGCCAATCATTCAACAGCCCGAAACGGGCGCAAGTACTAGGAGGTACATTCACTATGGCATTTTTCAACTCTGCAGTAACCGTTCTTCAGACTCTCGTAATCGCACTGGGTGCAGGCCTTGGCATCTGGGGCGCCATCAACCTTCTGGAGGGGTATGGCAACGATAACCCCGGGGCGAAGTCGCAGGGCATGAAGCAGCTGATGGCGGGCGGCGGTGTCGCTCTCATCGGCACGACGCTTGTCCCGCTTCTCTCCGGACTCTTTGGTTAATCCCCTCGAAAAAAGGAGGCTTAGCCCATGCAAAGCATACTCGAACAGATCACGGAATGGCTGAAGGGAATGCTCGTCAGCGGAATTATGGGAAATCTGTCGGGGATGTTTGACTCCGTCAACCAACAGGTTGGCGAGATTGCGGGCGATGTGGGAACGACCCCGGCGAGCTTTTCGCCGGAGGTCTTTTCCCTGATCCGGAACATCTCCGAATCGGTGATTGTCCCGATAGCAGGCCTGATCCTGACCTTCATTGCCTGCTACGAGCTGATTCAGATGATTATCGAACACAATAACCTTGCAAACTTTGAAACCTGGATCTTCTTCAAATGGATCTTCAAGACCTATGTGGCCGTGATGCTGATTACCAACTGCTTTAACATCACGATGGCCGTCTTCGATGTAGCGCAGCACGTGATTTCGCAGAGCGGCGGCCTTATTCAGAGCAGCACAGCCATTGATGATGCGGCACTGGCTTCAATGCAGGCCACGCTGGAGGAAATGGAGCTGGGACCGCTGTTGGGCATATATCTGCAGACCTTTATTGTGCAGGCGACAATGATGGCGCTGTCAGCCGTTATTTTCGTGATCGTATACGGCCGCATGATCGAGATCTACATGGTTACGAGTCTGGCGCCGATCCCCTTTGCAACCTTCGGCAACCGCGAGCAGAGCCATACCGGACAGAATTATCTGCGATCCCTGTTTGCCTTAGGCTTCCAGGGCTTTCTCATCATGATCTGCGTCGGTATTTACGCGGTGCTGATTCAGAGCATTGCCTTCTCCGATGACATTGTCATGAGCATCTGGGGCGTGCTGGGATACACGGTGCTGCTGTGCTTTACGCTGTTCAAGACCGGCTCACTGGCCAAGAGCGTATTCGCCGCGCATTGAGCCCGTTAGAAATGATTCAGAATCGAGGTGATAACAATGGCCGCATATATTTCGGTACCAAGAGATTTATCCAGGGTGAAAACCAAGGTCTTTATGAACCTGACAAAAAGGCAACTGATCTGCTTTGGCGCGGGAGCGCTGGTCGGCGTCCCGCTGTTTTTCGTGCTGAAGCGCACCGGCAACATCAGCCTTGCCGCGATGGGCATGATCCTCGTGATGATGCCCATGTTCTTTCTTGCCATGTATGAAAAGGACGGACAGCCGCTGGAGGTGGTGGCGAGGAATTTCTACGAATCCAGATTCAAAAGGCCCAGGATCCGTCCCTACAGAACGGACAACTATTACGCCGCCCTGATACGTCAGGCACAGGCAGAAAAGGAGGTAGCACGCATTGTTGGCAATACTGGAAAAATTACTGTCAATCCTTCCGGGACGAAAGAAGCCGAAGGCACCTGAGCTGAAGCTGCCGCAGGGACTGACCCGAGAGCAGCAAAGACAGCTGCAGGAGCTTCAGAATCGCTATAAAAAGAATCCCGAGATCCCGCTGACGGCGCAGGACAGCATTCCCTTTCAGCGAATGTTCCCGGACGGCATTTGCCGCGTGACAGACAATTATTACACCAAAACCATTCAGTTTCAGGACATCAATTATCAGCTGGCCCAGCAGGAGGATCAGACAGCAATCTTTGAGGAATGGTGCAGCTTTCTGAATTTCTTTGACAGCTCAATTCGTTTTGAGCTGTCCTTTATGAATATGGCGACGGATGCAGCGGATTTCGAAAAGATGATTCGCATTCCCTTCAAAAGGGACCGGTTTAACCAGATCCGTCAGGAGTTCAGCTCCATGCTGCGGCGCCAGCTGGCGCAGGGCAACAACGGCCTGACCAAGACCAAGTATCTCACCTTCGGCATTGAGGCAGATTCCATGAAGCAGGCAAAGCCAAGGCTGCAGCATGTGGAGATCGACCTTCTCAACAACTTCCGCAGGCTGGGCGTCCGTGCAAAGAGTCTGACCGGCAAGGAGCGCCTGCACCTGATGCACTCCATGTTCCACATGGGCGACGGTGACAACGACAGGTTTTATTTTGACTGGAAATGGCTGGTGGAGAGCGGTATGTCGGTGAAGGATTTCATCGCACCGACCTGCTTTGCCTTTCCGACGAGCCGGATTTTTCAGATGGGCGGGCTGTACGGCTCCATGTCCTATCTGCAGATCACGGCCTCCGACCTCAGCGACCAGATGCTGAAGGAGTTTCTGGAGATGGAATCCAGCCAGATTGTCACCATGCACATTCAGTCGGTGGACCAGACGGCGGCCATCAAGCAGATCAAGCACAAGATCACGGAGCTGGACCGCTCCAAGATTGAGGAGCAGAAAAAGGCCGTGCGCTCCGGATATGATATGGACATCATACCTTCGGATCTTGCCACCTACGGCAAGGACGCAAAGGCACTTTTGAAGGAGCTGCAGAGTCAGAACGAGCGCATGTTCCTGCTGACCTTCCTCGTGATGAACACCGGAAAGACCGAACAGGAGCTGGAGACCAACGTCTTCCAGGCCGTCAGCATTGCACAGAAATACAACTGCAATCTGCGCCGCCTGGATTATCAGCAGGAGCAGGGCCTCATGTCCTCGCTGCCGCTGGCACAGAATCTGGTGCCCATCCAGCGGAGCCTTACCACCAGCTCCACGGCAATCTTCGTTCCCTTCACCACGCAGGAGCTGTTCCAGTCCGGAAGAGGAACGATCTATTACGGTCTGAATGCCCTTTCAAACAACCTGATCATGGTGGACAGAAAGCGGCTGAAGAACCCGAACGGTTTGATCCTCGGCACCCCGGGCGCCGGCAAATCCTTCTCGGCGAAGAGGGAGATCACCAATGCCTTTCTGGTCACGGATGATGACATTATTGTCTGTGATCCCGAGGCCGAGTACACGGCACTTGTTCAGAAGTTAGAGGGCCAGGTGATCCGGATCAGTCCCACCAGCACACAGTATATTAACCCGATGGATATCAATGCCAACTACTCGGAGGAGGACAACCCCATCGCCCTGAAGGCTGACTTTGTTCTGTCGCTGTGCGAGCTCATCGTCGGCGGCAAGGAGGGCCTGCAGCCGGTGGAAAAGACTGTTATCGACCGCTGCGTGCATCAGATCTATCAGAAGTACTTCGAGGATCCGAGGCCTGAAAACATGCCGATCCTGCAGGATCTCTATGAGGCTCTTCTCACCTAGGAGGAAAAGGAGGCCAAGCATGTAGCAACCGCTCTTGAGATCTATGTGTCCGGCTCTCTGAATCTCTTCAATCATCGCACCAACGTAGATGTGCAGAACCGTTTCATCTGCTACGACATCAAGGAGCTCGGCAAGCAGCTCAAGAAAATCGGCATGCTGGTGGTGCAGGATCAGGTCTGGGGGCGTGTCACGACAAACCGCAACGCAGGCAAGGCAACACGCTATTATATGGATGAGTTCCACCTGCTCCTAAAGGAGGAGCAGACCGCAGCCTATTCCGTTGAGATCTGGAAGCGTTTCCGTAAATGGGGCGGCATTCCGACAGGTATAACGCAGAATGTTAAGGATTTACTGGCCTCCAGAGAGGTGGAAAATATCTTTGAGAATTCGGATTTTATCATCATGCTGAACCAGGCTCCGGGCGACCGGCAGATCCTGGCCAACCAGCTCAATATCTCTACGCATCAGCTCTCGTATGTCACCCAGTCCGGTGAAGGCGAGGGCCTTTTATTTTACGGAAATGTCATCCTGCCCTTCATTGATCACTTCCCGACTGATCTGGAGCTGTATCGCATCATGACCACCAAGCTCGCCGAGGTGCAGGGGACTAAGACATGACGGAAAAAAATACAGGAAGGAAAAGCTCTGTGGGGAGAAAGCTCCGGCAGGAGCGTGAAGGCGCAGACAACACGCTGCGCCGGAGACGAAGCAAGGTGCGGTTGACAGAGTCCGGCGCCGATGCGGTGAGGAAATCTGCGGATGCTGCCGGGAAATCTGTCGACGATGCAACAGAGACCGCAGCGGAGGCTTCCAAGAGATCAGCAGAGACTGCAGGTGCAAAAAAACGACAGCAGCGAAGGCTCATTCATGCCGAGGCGAGAAAGCCGAGGTCCAGACTTCGTTTTGCTGATCAGGAGGGTAAAAAGTCTTCCGGAACCGGTAAGTCAGCAATTCCTGAAAAGCCGATAAAGCCAGGTACCGCTGCAGGTGCCGTCATTTCCGGCAGACTCCATCAGGCCGTGAACAGCAGCAATGAGGATCAGAACACCGGCGTGCAGGCGGCGCAGTTTACCGAGGGCGCTGCAGAAGGCATGGTCCGTGCTGCAGGTCACGCGTCCTACAGTTACAAGCTCAGGAAATACTCCAGGGCAAGGAAGCTGGAGGCCGGAACCGATGCGGAGAACATCGGGAAAATGTATGAGGAGTCCCTGAAGGACAATCCCGGTGCAGCGTCCAATCCCATCTCCCGCTGGCGGCAGAGGCAGCAAATCAAAAGGAAGTATGCTGCCATGAAGGCCGGAAAAGCTGCGCAGAGCTCCGGCTCTGCAGCAACCGGTGCACAGAAGGCCGCCGATGGTGCAAGGTCTGTGATGAATCGGATGTTGCAGTACGTGAAGTCACATTCGCATGTAATCCTTCTCGTTGCCTGTGCAGGCCTTCTGATCATGGTGATCGCAGGAAGTGTATCATCCTGCTCCATGATGATGAACGGCATGGGCAATACCGTGCTGGGCACATCATTTACCGCAGAGGACGAGGACCTGCTGGGTGCCGATGAGGATTATGAGGAGCTGGAATCGGATCTGCGGGAGCAGCTCGACAACATCGAGGCAGATCATCCCGGCTATGACGAATACCGCTACAACCTGGCAGAAATCGGCCATAACCCCTATGAGCTGGCGGCGCTTCTGACCGTGGAGTACGAAAACTACACCAGAGCGCAGGTGCAGGAGGAACTGCAGCGCATTTTCAGTGAGCAATATGAATTAACCCTTGAGGAGGAGGTCGAGATACGCACCAGAACAGAGACGCACACCAGCACCAGCACAGATCCGGAAACCGGAGAAACCACGGAGGACGAATACGAGGTCGAGGTGGAATATGAATACTACATTCTGAACGTCACCCTGACCAACAAGGGCGTCGATGCGGTGGCCAGAGAATCCGATCTCACGGAAGATCAGCTGGAGCGCTATGAGGTGCTCTTGGAGACCCGCGGCAACCGTGATGATCTCTTCGGTGATGTCAGCTTTGCCATACCGGACAGTGATTATCTGGATTATGACATTCCGGGCGAAGCACTGACGGACGAGAAATTCCGCAACATGATCAACGAGGCGGAAAAATATCTCGGGTACCCCTACGTCTGGGGAGGATCGACTCCCAGCACCAGCTTTGACTGCTCCGGCTTTGTCAGCTACGTGATCAATCACTGCGGAAACGGCTGGAATGTGGGCAGACAGACAGCCAACGGTCTGATGAACAGCTGCGATATCATCCCGAAATCCGAGGCACAGCCCGGAGACCTGATCTTTTTCCAGAAAACCTACAACACAACCGGAGCCTCGCATGTGGGAATCTATGTCGGCAACGGCATGATGCTCCACTGCGGCTCACCAATCTCCTATGCATCGATAGAGACCAGCTACTGGCAGCAGCACTATTACTGCATGGGAAGAATTCGATAAGGAGGAATTTGCCATGAGTGTAAGGCTTGAAAAAATTGCTGCGGAGCGCGAAAAGGCCCGCAGAAAGCGTGATGAATGGGATGCCCGTATGAAGGAATGGGACCAGAAATATCACGAGCAGGAAAATGCAGAGATTCATGAGATGGTGCACGCCGCAAGGCTCACACCGGAGCAGCTGGCAGAGGTGCTGCGCGGGCTGCAGCACTCGGCACCGGACATGACACAGCTGAAGCATGAAGAAGACAACCATGAGGAGGACAGAATTGATGAAATTTAAAAAATTTACGGCGGCATTGCTGGCAGGCATGCTGCTGAGCTTTTCTACGGCAGGCACCTGCTTTGCCTATACCGGAGAAGATACGGAGGCAGCAAAAACAACGACCGCAGCGAACACTTCGGAAGCCGCCGAAACCAAGGCGTCAGCAAAGACCTCAGAATCTGCAGAAGCAACAGCTGAAACGGAAATTTCGGAGACAACAGCAGCAGATAATGCAGAAGCTACGCAGGAAACCCAGGAAGAGGCTACGGGTACAACGGATTCGGAATCAGTCCCCTACGATGTCATCGCCAATGCGGACGGCACCTATACCTTCCGCTTCGGGGATTATGAGTGGAGCTATGATCCAAACGAGGAGCAGGAATCTGAGGAAATCGGCACAGTGACAGGCGTGCGCTCGTATTTGCACCTTCGCAGCGGAGCAGGGCTGGAGTATGAAATCATCGGCCATCTGCTCCCCGGTGCACAGGTAGAGGTCGTCGGCGAGGAGGGCGACTGGTACAAGGTCACGATCCCGGAGCAGACCGGCTATGTGTACGGTGATTATCTGAGCGTGGCTGAGCAGGCCGCCTCCGGCGACAGCGAAATGAATGAGGAACTGCTGAGCCTGCTGCTCGCCATGATGGTGCAGAGCAAGCAGCAGGTTTCAACGAGCAGCGGCGGCCTCACTCCCGATGGAAATCTGACACTGGTGGACGATATCGGTTCGACAACTGGCGCCGGACAGCAGTTCATCACATTGGTCACAAAAAACGGCAATACTTTCTATCTGGTGATTGATCGTGACGATGACGGCAATGAAAATGTGCATTTCATGAATCTGGTGGATGAGGCAGATCTGTTCGCCCTGCTGGATGAGGATGCTCAGTCTGAATACGCCGAGGCCCATCAGAGCACAGTGACCGAGGAGCCGGAGGAGACTGAAGCCGAGGACGCAGAGGCAGTGGAAACCGAGACTGAAGTAAAAACCACAAAGAAAAGCAACTGGGCGCCATTGATGCTGCTGGCGATTGCTGCCATCGGAGGTATCGGCTACGCAGGCTACAGCTATATGAACAGGAAAAAGAGGGCCGAGGCTGCCGCCAAGCCGGATCCCGACGCCGATTATCATGACGATGACGGCGAGGAATACGACATCCCTGAAGAGGATGATTATGAGGACGATGAAACCGATGAGGAGGCATACCCGGAGGATGAGCAGGGGGAAATCCACGATGATTCCAACGAGGAGGAATAAGAAAATGGGCTAAAGCCCGGGCGGTCTGCGGATCGCCTGATACATAGCGACACATATACATTGACAAAATGTTTGTCGATGTATATAATGAGAACATAGGAGATGACATTAATGGAAGAAATAATAAGATTTCAGGATAATATGCTTCTTATCAGGCGAGCTGTAGGTTGGACTGCAGAGGAGTTCGGAGAAAAGATTGGTGTTACCAGACAAACAATAAATAATTTGGAAAAGAATAATCGGGATAAGTTCAAGTTGAATAAGACGCAGTATATAGCAATGCGCAGTGTGTTGGATGCGGAAATTGCCCGTTGCCCTGAAGAGACAGAGGTACTCAGACTTATTTTGGAAATGCTTGTAGATCATCCTGAGAAATATAAAAAAGAAGATGTGCGGGCGTTGTTGGACAAAGCGAATATGATTACTCCCTCAATATTAGCTGGAACTGCAACAAGAAAGGCAGCCTCCAAAGAAATCACAATGGCTATGGGGACAATATGCGGTGCTGTAATTGCAGGCGCATTGGCAGGCCCAGCTGTCGTCAGCGGTGTTGCAGGCGCATGGCTTTTCAAAGTGCTTAAGTCAGGAAAAAAATAAGTGGGTGTGAACATGAGCAAGAGTTTTGGAAAGAAAAAAGAAATGAACTTCCAAAGTGTAGATTCATTACAGCAGGTTGTAAATGTTGTAAATGAGGCTGCATTTGCCCTAAATGATAAAACAAGAACCATTCGAGAAAGTGCAATTCCCGAGGTTTTGGCTGGCGCACTGGGGGCTGGAATCGGCGGTGTTGGCTCTTTCGCTGCTCTGTATGGGTTAGGTATGGTCGGGCTTTCTGCTGCGGGCATCACTTCTGGATTGGCAGCCGCAGGAGCCATAGTCGGTGGTGGTATGGTAGCAGGTGTGTTTGTTTTAGCAGCTCCTGTAGCGGTTTTAGCTGCAGGCGGCGTTGGCGTTGCAAGTCGACTTAAGGACAAGCAGCTTCGGCAGGAAAAGGAACGTCTATACAAAGAAGCCCTTTCAAAGCATGAAGCAATAATTTGTGCTTTAAAAGAAGAGTCTGAGACAGATAAGGAAAGATTAGACTATCTTCAGAGCCTAAATATTCTATTGCAAAGAGCAGTGAATGATCTAAAAAGCGATTTGGATTTTGCGTGATATGATGGGGGATAGATGCAGATTAAATTTTCTATGAATACGATTCGTCTTGCTTCAAAGACATTTTCTCAAAATTTTCCTAAAGTATTGAGCAGAATCAGTGAGACTGCAACACCAGCGATAAAGAATGCCGGAACTTATATAAAACCTGCTGTCGATGCAATGAAACAAAATCCTGGCAGAACCGTATTCGGGATATTTGGCACAATGGCGGTAGTAGATGATATTCATCAGCATCACGCCAATAAAATTCTGAAGATAGAAACTGCTGAACGTGAAGCAACGACGCTGAATGCCCTCCAAAAGCATGAGGCTGAAATTCAAACGCTAAAGGTACAGGCAGAAAAGGCTGAAGATCTGGAAATTATTAATGAACAGCTTTGTAATGCGATCAAAAAAAGGAGAGAGAAATCGGATGGAGAAGCATTCGAAGACGAAACAACAGATAAATGATGTCCTGTTTCATCAGGAAAAAAAGCTGTCAGAAATACAATTTCCGGATTCTAAGGTGGCAGAGACTCGTGTCGCAGAAAGTATTGAATTGCTTGAAAAACTTGGATATGATCCTGACCTGTCAAATGCAGATGTCTCTCACATATTACGCAAGAAACCGGTGATGGTGGTTCCTTCCTGGGAAAGCCTATGTCAAGAAGCTGAGCGGCACGTTGGAACAGGACATGATCTTGAGGAACTTTTTACAGAAGAGGAATTAAAGGCGAATGAATTAGCTATTCGAGAGTTGAATATGGAATTCAAAGCAATTCATAAGCTTGATGCGTTTGATATCAGTATTGCAGTGGTAAGTGGTCTTTTAGGTGCAGCCGTTGATATTTTACTCGTAGGCATTCCTGTAAAAACTGCTGATGGATTAAAGGCAGGACCATTGTCAAATTACATACGGGATTATTTTGATCGAAGATTTCCTGAGGACGAAATGCAAAAGCTTGCCAATTCAAAGATAAGCAAAGTCCCTTATGATGCTCAAGATAATCGTCATACGAAAATTAGGGTTGAAGGTTTGTCAGCATGTTATCATCGTATGTTGCAGTTAGGCCATGATCCGTTGCTGGGCTTTATTTTTGGAATTGCCGATATATTAAATGGCACAATGACTACTATTGATAAGCAAGGGAATTTTGTATGCCAGGCAATGGAAAATTATGAAGAACGTACTGAGTCTGATATATTTGCGGCCCTTTGCAAACTGATTATCCATTTCAAATCGGATATAACTACAAGTATGGGATTGCCTGCACCTTTGATGAGCTTGTTTAATCTACTGCAGTTTGGAAGCATCGGTGAAGAAGAACTTACCATTGCTGAAATTGTTCAAGGGATGTATTACGAAGGATATGACTTTATCCATTTCTGTTCTCTATCAGCTCCAGCAATGATCACGGAAGCCGTGGTTCGGTTAGGATATGCTTTTAAAAGAATCAAAGAAGGAAATAGAGTTAAAGACTCGATACCTTTTTCACTCAAAAGAGAAAAACATCCAAAGCTCTCGACAATGCTTTTTATTGGTCATTCGGCTGCGGTAGCAGTCAATGCAGGAAAAGTGGCATTCACAAAGAATCCGATGGCAATCAATTATCCGCAGTGGATTGCTTTCGCAAAGTACTCTTATACACAACTTAAATGGGGAGTGCTTGAAAAGCCTGCATTGCGAGAAAAATATGTGACAGGCAAGATAAACGAAGAGCTTGATCATGTGTTATTGGATATAAACGAAGGTTTTGATAACTTCGCAAGCAGTTATATTGTTGTGATTGAATAAAAAGCTTGATATCTCCTTACATACCCCTCCTCGCCTCACCGGCCCGGAGGGGTCATTTTATGTAAGGAGGTTCAACGAGTGAAACTTATCATTACCGAAAAGCCCTCTGTCGGGCAGGCGTATGCCAGGGTGCTGGGCGTGACCGGGCGCCATGACGGTTATCTGGAGGGCGGCGATTTCATCGTCAGCTGGTGCGTCGGGCATCTGGTGGAGCTGGCCGAGCCGGAGGAATACGACGGTCGCTACAGCAAATGGGAGTATGCGGATCTTCCGATTCTCCCCTCTGACTGGAAATACCGCGTGTCGCCGGGGACAAAGAAGCAGTTTGAGATTTTGAAGAAGCTGATGGCCCGCACGGATGTGACCGGACTCATCAATTGCTGCGATGCAGGACGTGAGGGTGAGCTGATCTTCCGCCTGGTCTATCAGCAGTGCGGCTGCAGGAAGCCGACGGAGCGCCTCTGGATCTCATCCATGGAGGACAGCGCCATCCGCGAGGGCTTTGCAAGGCTCAGGTCCGGAACTGAATATGATTCTCTTTATGAGGCAGCCCTTTGTCGGGAGCGTGCAGACTGGATCGTCGGCATCAACGCTACCCGGCTTTTTTCATGCCTTTATCGCCATACGCTGAATGTCGGCCGCGTGATGACACCGACGCTGGCCATGGTGGTGATGCGCGAGGCGGCCATTCGTGGCTTCAGGCCGGAGCCGTTCTATACGGTGCAGCTGGTGTCATCAGATCTGGAGGCAGGTGGTGAACGAATGAAGGAGCAGAATCAGGCAGCAGAGCTTGCCGAGAAATGCCGCACGGCGGGAACAATCAGAATCACAGCAGTTACAAGAAAGGAAAAACACGAGCAGCCCACTCTCCCCTACGATCTTACGAGTCTGCAGCGAGACGCCAACCGCATGCTGGGCTTTACCGCGCAGCAGACGCTGGATTACACCCAGTCCCTCTATGAGAAAAAGCTGGTGACCTATCCGAGAACGGACAGCAGATACCTCACCGAGGATATGGCCGATATGCTGCCGGGCCTTGTGAGCAGGATTCAGATTGAAACAGGCATCCTCAGTGGCAGGACACTTCCCGTCAATCCCCAGCAGATCGTAAATAACAAAAAGGTCAGCGACCATCATGCCATCATTCCGACAGGCAGCATTCAAAAGCAGCTGATTGACGAGCTCCCATCCGGCGAGGCAGCAGTTTTCAGGCTGATTGCAGTAAGACTTCTCTGTGCTGTCGGCAATTCCCATTGCTATACCGAAACCACTGTGGAGCTGGAATGCGCCGGACAGAAATTCACCACCAGGGGAAGGACAGTTCAGTCTGCAGGCTGGAAGGAAATACAGGAGATCGTCTTCCCGCCCAAAAAGGAGAAATCCGAGGAGCAGCACACGCTGCCGGAGCTTTCGGAGGGCATGCAGCTGCCGCTTTCCGAGGTACGCATCAAAGAAGGCCAGACCTCCAGCCCGAAGCATTTCACGGAGGATACGCTGCTGCAGATGATGGAGACGGCCGGAGCAGAGGAAATGCCGGACGAGGTGGAACGTAAGGGCATCGGTACCCCGGCCACCCGCGCAGGCATTATCGAGAAGCTGGTCCAGAAGGGCTTCATCGAGCGCAGGGGCGATAAGAAGGCGAAGCATCTCATTGCAACCGATAAGGGCAATGCTTTGATCACCGTGGTGCCGGAGCAGATTCAGTCTCCATCTCTCACGGCAGACTGGGAGGAGAAGCTGCTGGAGGTGGAGCGAGGCAATTACGACGCGAGTGCATTTATGACTGAGATTTCCTCCATGATCACCGATCTGGTTCAGAACTATGAGACCGTAAAGGGCGCAGAGGCACTGCTTCCTGCAGACAATGCGAAATCCGGCAAGATCATCGGCAAATGCCCGGCCTGCGGCGGTGAGGTTGCAGAAATGCAAAAGGGCTGGTTCTGCACGGACCGAAATTGCAAATTTGCAATCTGGAAGGACAACAACTATTTCAAAAGGCTCGGAAAACAGATGAATGCACAGCTGGCACAGAAGCTGGTGCGTGACGGCTCTGCAAGACTCACGGGCTGCCATTCGGCCAGAACCGGCAGAAGCTATGACGCTACCGTCGTGATGACGCCGGATTCCGACGGCAGGCCTGTTTTCGAGCTGCGCTTTGACAAGGGAGGGAAAACACATTGATATCCGAAAAGAAGGAAGCACTTTATCTGATCAATCAGGAGCTCTATCTGCACCTGAAGGAAACGGTCACCGCCACCGGCTTTGCCTACGAGACCTTCGATAAGGCCACCGGCGCCGCACAGCATACCGGTCTTATCACCTATGAGGAAATGTCGGAGAGGCCGGCTCAAAGTCCAATTGCCTGTGCCAGAGCATTGGCGATTCAGGAGATTGGCCTCAAATGCGAGGAATTCGCAGAGCTTTCCCTGCACACGCTGGGAGAAATCAAGGGTGCAAGGTGCGCCTTTCGCAGAGAGCATGCCGATGATTCCGCAGACCGCAGCATTCGCTTTATCACCAGCGGCTACGATGATCTGTTCCGCATTCCGGACGGCGGAATGATTCAGGTGGATTTTCCGGACAGGAGCTTTGCCGCTAAATGCGAGTATATCGATGATTATCATCTGAAGGTAGCAAATGACATTTTTCACATCTGTCAGTTTGCAGAGATTCTGGAACGCGGCGGTGGAAGCTGCAGGCCGGAGCCGAATATCGAGTTAGAGGAAGCCGCATGGGATATGGGTCCCCGCGGCTTTCTTGCTGTTCAGAGATGCGAGGGCGGCTGGGATTACAGCTTTTATGACAGGGAGTTGCACGAGCTGGACGGCGGTCAGCTGGATGCACCGGAGCTTTCACTGCAGGAGGCCAGAAATGTAATCGCTGCAGATTTTGGCTGTGGCAATCGCTCCATGACCATGCTGGACCACTCGACATTTATGGAGCAGGTGGAGGCACGTGAGGCCGCGGAAATGCGGGAGGCACGCTCCTCCGCCCTGCAGCAGCTTAAAAGTCTGCAGCATGAGCCGGTGCCGCAGGAGCACAGGCCCCTGCACAGAGCAGCAGAAACCGAACGATAAGGAGGAATGCAATATGTCACGCAACAAAATAGAACGCTGGGATGAGGTAAACGGAAACCATGACACGCAGGCTCGAATGGTGGCCTTTCTGGAGAATCAGAACGATTCCTACGCCATCCTGCAGCTGCGCGAGGATGAGGAATGTGCGCTGGAGCTGTTCTCCTCAATGAAGGAGCTGCAGCGCATGGGCAGGGAGCCGGAAATAGATCACTACGAGGTCGTGCACCTCGGAAATCTGTCTGCACATCCCGTGAGTCAGGAGCAGGTTCCGATGCTGCTGGAGTCCCTGTATGAGACCTATAACATTGACCGTCCGGAGGATTTTACCGGGCACAGCCTGTCGGTGAGCGATGTAATTGCCCTGAAGCTGCAGGGGCAGATTTCCTGCCACTATGTGGACTCCATCGGCTTTCAGCAGCTGCCGGATTTTCTTCGCAGCGAGAATTACCTGAAGGCTGCGGAGATGTCCATGGAGGATGATTACGGCATGATCGACGGGATCATCAATAACGGCCGCAGGCAGGAGCCGGAGGAACGCGCCTCTGTGCTGGAGAAGCTCCATGAGCTGAAGCCGGAGGAGGCATTTCCGAGACCGGAGATCATTCGCGATGAGCATGAGCGCTCGTAAGGAGGTACGGAAAATGGCGAAAAGAACGATAACTCAGAGGACGAAGCAGTTAAAACAGACGGCAGACCGGACACCTGCAAAGAGCCAGATGGAGCGCATCACCGAGATCACGCAGCAGCTTGAGGAGGGCATCCGGAACCTGTTCGAATCCGCGGCCTACAGGACCTGGCTGGATACCATGTCGCGCTTCCACGATTATTCTCTCAACAACACTTTGCTCATCGCCAGCCAGAAGCCTGACGCCACACTGGTGGCCGGATACACGGCCTGGCAGAAGACCTTCGGCCGTCAGGTCAATAAGGGCGAGAAGGCCATCCGCATTCTGGCACCGGCCCCTTATAAGCGAAAGGCAGAGGTCGATAAGGTGGATCCGAAAACCGGAGAGCTTCTCAAAAATCCGGACGGCAGCTCTGCGAAGGAAACAAAGGAAATTGTGGTTCCGGCCTTCAAGGTGGTCAGCGTTTTTGATGTCAGCCAGACAGAGGGCCGTGAGCTGCCGACACTGGGCGTAAATGAACTGACCGGCGATGTGGCGCAGTATGAGAATTTTCTTGAGGCGCTGAAAATGTCCTGTCCGATCCCCATCGGCTTTGAGCAGATCGCAACCGGCGCGAAGGGTTATTTCCACACGGTGGAAAATCGCATTGCCCTGCAGGAGGATATGAGTCAGGTGCAGACGATCAAGACGCTGATCCATGAAATGGTGCATCAGAAGCTCCACTCGACAGCGCCTGCGGAGGAGGCTCCGGAGGCGGAGAAGCTAACGAGAAATCATAAGGAGGTCGAGGCCGAATCCGTCGCCTATACCATCTGCAGGCACTTTGGCATTGATACCTCGGATTACAGCTTTGCCTATATCGCAGGCTGGTCCCACGGCAGGGAAACGCCGGAGCTGAAGGCCTCTCTGACGCGCATCCGCAATGCCGCCAATGAGATGATCACAGACATTTCCGGGCATATGGCAGAGCTCACGCAGGAGCATTCTGCAGAGAAGGCTGTGGAGAGACCTGCCGAAGCTCTTGCAGAGGAAGCTGACGGAAAAATCACAGCGGAAATGGCCGAGGACATGACTGCAAAAAAGGTAGAAAAAGCTGCGGAGGTCGCAGACCGTCCCTCTGTGCTGGCAGAGCTTCATGCAGGCAGCACCAGCGCAGAAAAAGCGGCCCCGTCTGTTCACAAGAATAAATCCAAGGAGGAAGTACGATGACTCTCAATGTAGAAGAAATGATTCTGCTGCAGCAGACCGAGCATTCCACGAGAAATGCTGCACTGCAGGAGCTGGCAGACAATATGAAGCTGACGCAGGACGCAGAGCTGCTGGGGCTTTACAGGCAGCTCATCAGGAAGCTCCGTGCAATGAGCGAGCAGGAATTTGCAGAGATGGATTTTACGGTTTATGACGCTGAGGGCAATGCCTATGGCGACGAGAACAATGTCTATGACAGCGAGACCGAGACCAGCGAGGACAATGCCGATGGGAAATAATCAGAGATTCACCTTTACAGACGATGAGCTCACGCTCATGCTGCTCTACAATCCCGGTTCCCGCGAGGGTCTCCTGCAGGAGCTTCGGAAAATGCAGACGCAGCTCTCGGCAGATGACAGCAGACTTCGCAGCTGGACTCACTCGGTTCTCAGCAAGCTTCAGGCAATGTCGGATGAAGAGTTCGATCAGCTGGAGCTGCTGTGAGGGTATGTCTATGCGGGAAAAGGATCAGATGCTGCACTTTCGTGTCAGCCGTCAGGAGCTGGAGCGCATTCAGCAGAAGAAATCGGAAATCGGCATCCGCAACATGGGTGCCTATCTCAGGAAAATGGCCATGGACGGCGTCTGCATTCAGCTGGATCTGGGCAATGAGCTGACCGAGCTCCGGTCGCTGCTCGGCCGCTGCAGCAGCAACCTGAATCAATATGCCAGGGTGGCCAACACCTCCGGAAGCATCTACGCAGAGGATATCCGGGATCTGCAGCAGCTGATGACACAGATCTGGGACAATCAGCGCGAGCTTCTAAAACGGCTCTCGGAGATCCGTTAAGCGGGCAAAGGATCGCACGGATTTGCAGGGAATTTGCTGCTTTGCAATGCAAACCGAAAAACGCTTTCATCAGCATTTTCCAAAAACAAAGGTGCAGGCGCTCCCCCTGCACCCTACATAGGCCGACGAAATCGACACGCTTGCATCGGCAAAACCGGTCTCGATATAATCGGCTCAGAAAGAAAAATTTTGCGGGAGGTACACCAATGACTGCGATCAAATATATCCTGAAATCCATCCTGAAGCTTCCGGCGCTGCTGCTGATGCTGCTCCTTCAGACTGCCATGCTGCTGGCAAAAATGGCTGGCTATGTCGGCGCATATATCCTGTCCCCTCTCATGCTCTTCATCCTGGGCTGCGGCATTTACTGTCTGGTGAAAACCCGCTGGATGGACGTGCTGCTGCTCTTCGGCATGGAGGCCGTGATCGGGATCCTGATGTTCGGCGGACTGTGGATCTACGCTACAGTCGGTGATATCTGCGACAGCATAGCAAGCTTCCTGCACAACTGACAAAAACACATCATACGCTTTGGAGAATGTCTCTTCGGAGGCATTTTTCTTTTGCCCTGAAAACAAGAATCGAGGTGAATCTATGGCTGCAACGAGGCTCATTGCCCTGCATATCAACAAAGGAAAAACGGTGGCACAGTGCCTGGCGGACCGCACCGATTATTCCCAGAACGAACAGAAAACCGATAACGGAAAATATATCAGTGCCTATGCCTGCGATCCACATACCTGCGACGAGGAGTTCCTCCTCTCCAAGCGCCAGTATGAGCACATCACCGGACGGCATCAGGCCCATGATGTCATTGCCTATCAGATCCGCCAGTCCTTCAAGCCCGGCGAAATTACGCCCGAGGAGGCCAACAAAATCGGTTACGAAACAGCCATGCGCTGGACCAAGGGAAAGCATGCCTTCATTGTGGCGACCCACATTGACCGGGCACACATCCATAACCACATTATTTACAATTCCACATCGCTGGACTGCAGCCGGAAATTCAAAAATTTCTTTCTCTCCGGACTGGCTGTGGCGAGGCTCAGCGATCTGATCTGTCTGGAGCACGACCTCTCCATCATTGACCGAAAGCCCTATGGCGAACGGGAAAAACGAACCGACTATCCGCACAAGCCGACCTATCGCGATGATATCTGTGCCGCCATCGATGCGGCGCTGCAGAAAAAGCCGAAAAGCTTCGAGGAGCTGCTGCAGCTGTTGCAGGAGGACGGCTACGAATGCAAGCACGGAAAGCAGCCCTCGCTCCGCGGCAGGGAGCAAAAAAGATTCATCCGCTTCCGCTCTCTGGGCGAGGGATATTCCGTCGATGAGCTGTCAGCCGTGATCGCGGGAAATGCAGAGCACCGGAGCAAATTCGCGGATAAAAATCAGCGCTGCACCGGCAGGCAGAGTCATCAAAACGCAAAGCTTTCCTTCCTCATAGATATCCGGCAGAAGCTGCGGGAAGGCAAGGGCAAAGGGTATCTAAACTGGGCGAAGACCTTCAATCTGAAGCAGCGTGCGCAGGCTATGCTCTTCCTGTCAGAGCATAAAATCGAAAGCTTCGAGGAGCTGGTGCGCCGTGCAGATGAGTCCGTGACGCAGACAGAGGCATTGCTGGAATCTGTTAAAGCCGATGAAGCCAGGCTGCAGGAAATCGCTGTCCTGAAAACGCACATCATAAACTTCTCCAAGTCGCGGGAAGCCTTCAACGAGTACAAAGCCTCCGGCTACAGCAGAGACTTCTTCGAGGCGCATCGTGACATTCTCACTCTCCGCCGAGTTGCAAAAAATGCCTTCAACGAATATATGCAGGCGCATCCGGAGGAGAAGTCCCTGCCCCGTGTAAAGGAGCTGAGCACAGAGTACGCCGAGGTGCTTTCCCGAAAGAAAAAGAACTATCAGACCTACCGCACGCTGCGTAAGGATAACGAGGAATGGCAGGTGGCAAAAAGCCTGGTCGCCGCAATCCTGCAGGAGGACATCTCCCACGAGGAAGAGCAAAAACGACAGCAGGAGCAGGAAAAATAAAGCGTCTGCGCTGTAGATGCGCAGCCGGAGCCGCAGGCTCCGATCGATGGGGATTGGGGCGAAGCCTCCAACAAGCAAATCGTCCGGGTAGCACCCGGACACTGCTTGCCGGTTTGTGAAGTCAGAATGTTTAATAACAACAGTTGCTATAAAAATCAGACACCTGGTGCAGCTATCTTGATAAAACGCTATAAAAGTGCTATAATAATAAAATAGGTAAAGTTTAACTAAAAAGAGGAATACTCAATGAATATATCAGAAGAAATACGTACTATTAGAAAAAAGGCTTTCCTTACCCAAGCAGAGTTTGCTGCCGAACTTTCTGTTGCATTTTCAACAGTTAATCGATGGGAAAATGGAAAAGGTGTTCCGAATAATACAGCTATGAAAAAAATAAAAGACTTTTGTGGCAAGCGAAATATCTCTTATTTAGATCTTGAGGATGCTTGGATTAACGGACAACCTCATCAAAACAATAAATAATTTGGAGGGTGTCCGAAATGGTCACAAGTGTAAAGAATGAGCAAATAATTGCAAAAGAAATCTTTTCACCTGTATTAAGTGAAGAAAATGAAAAACGTTTTGATAGGCTGAAGGCTCGTCTACAGAACCTACTACCTATGAACTATATAGAGAATATAAAAAAGGAAATTGCCGAAGTGTCAGCTGATGATACAACAAATGACATTGATGCAATGAAATATACTGCGGCGTTAAGCGTTCTCATTGATTTGTCACAACAGGGATGGATCTTTGAAATTCAAGATAATGATTTGTTTCTGCGTATGGAAACAGACAATGTCGATGATAAAAGGATGCTGCGTTACAGATTGAGCGCAGAGAGAAATGCCCAGTTCAAGACAGCTAGCGTTGCTGCCTTTATTAGAAAAATGGAAGCAGCTAAAACATATAACGAAAAAACAATATCTATCAAAAATCTCATTGGAAACGCGGAAGTGTTGATGGAGCGGATACGCGGTGGCCATAAAGTCTGTGATCCCTATATTCAATTGGTTACAAATGAGCGAGATGAATATACGGGATATAAGTTAGCTGATATTTGGAGATATTTTAGATACACTTGGTCAATTCCATACAAGACAATGCCAGGACGTAATCTGTACTACCTAGTTCGAGATCGTCTTCAGCCGGAGCATCCGGTTATTGGAATATTTGCTTTGGGAAACTCTGTTCTTAATCTAACCGTACGTGATGATGATATTGGATGGACTGTAGAAGCAATTAAGACTGAAATGTCACGAAAAATGGAGGTTAGCTATTGCACGCAGAGCCTTAGTGAAACTGGCGGTAAAAACGTCAGAGTCAAGGTGACTAAGCCATCAGAAACAAAAGAAGACTTTGAAAAAAGGACAGCGCAATATGCAGATATTATTTACCCGTTGCTGTTGAAAAATATTGCTGAGGCAATCGATGACATTTATGTAAAGGATCTAGGGTACCATAGGCAAACAAAATATCCTAAGCAAGAGCAAATAGACGGTTTGTTGGCGCTTTCTGCGGAATACTCGAAAAAGTCTCTTAATAACAAAAATAATGAAACCTCCCCTGATTGGGAATCTGAGGCCAAAACAAATCTGTTCATTAGAAAAAGGTCTGCTGAACTGGCAAAGCTTCTTGCTACACGTAGGGTATTCAATGAGGCAAAGGGTGAATCCAATAGGGGGAAACTGAATTATTTGTTAAGCAGCGAGACAGGGCGAAAGGCTATTAACACAGCGCTGGTTGCGAACAGAAAATGCAAGATTGGATCCAACATGATGGATATTATTGTATGTGGATCAATTCCTCCATACAACGAACTGTTAGGAGGAAAATTAGTAAGTATGCTTGCTTGCTCTCCCACAGTAATTAAGGATTATACGCTTAAATACAGCAATCAGGTAAGTGAAATTGCATCGCGTATGAAGGGCGAGGAGGTTATTCGTGATAGCCGCCTTGTATATCTTGGAACCACAAGTTTATACGCAATTGGCAGTAGCCAGTACAACCGAATTAAAATGCCATTAAGCAGTGGAGGTGTTTTGGAATATCGAAAAATGGGAGTGACTGAAGGCTTTGGAACGGTTTTCTTTTCAAGGGAAACCACGTCACTGTTTTCAAAAATTCTGGAACTCCAAGATGGTGGAAAGCGGATTAATCATGTGTTTGGTGAAGGGACTAGTCCACGTTTTAGAATGATTAGCCGTGGGCTTAGCACAATTGGTATACGTGCAGACGCATTTCTTCGGCATTATTCACCGAGAATTGTGTATTCGATAGACTTGGCCAAAAATACAAAGAAATTTCTTATGGGAATAGATAAGGATGTTGACTACGGCTTCAATATCTATGACGAGGAAGAGGTTTTGAGCAAAACTCAGGAAATCTGTGATTATTGGTACTCTCGTTGGTTGGAAAAAAGGCTCACCACAGTCGATATTTTTGAAAGGCTTTCAGCCTTCAATGTATCAGACCTTCTGCTGAGTAATATCTGAGGAGGCAATATATGTCAAAGCTTGATTTTGTAAAAAAACTTTATAACGGAAAAAACTGCTATTCAGACCATATGGATGAAAGCGAGCTTCAACTACTACACATTTCATCTAAGGCCGAGGATATTATTGTCGATATGGTAATGCACGGGAAAATTGTGTTTCTTACCGGTAATCCAGGTGACGGGAAGACCTTTATAATCAAAGCTGTCCGACACAAAATTGGCAAGGATGTTTATATTCAGACGGATCTAAATAATATCAAGGATTATTCTAAAGTCGTAGATGATTTAATTGGCTTATATTCACAGAAAAAACCGGCAATTATTGCTGTAAATGAATACCCCTTTATGCAACTGTGTCGACAGATTCGCAAGGAATCTAAATCGTTATATGACGAGATACAAAATGCCAAGCGCAATGTCTTAGCATACGATATTTCCGCTCCATTAGCCAGTAATATCACAGTGGTGGATCTAAATGAAAGAAATATGCTTGGAGCAGACTATAATTTGCTGTCAGAACTTATTGATAAAATGGTGCGCCTGTTAGAGGAGGATGCAAAGTACAATAGCACCCTTAGCACCCTTAATTACAACTTGATTGCGCTTAAGAACGAATTTATACGTGGACAAATTTTGAGACTATTTCAATTGGCAGCATCAGAATGTGAGCATTTTGCAATTAGAGATATTTTAGGCGCCTTTTCTTTCATATTTACGGCCTGCACTACTGAGGAGTATTCAAAATCGCTATATTTCACAGCTATCTTTGAGGGAACGAATGAACTACTGAAGACGCTTCAGCAATTTGATCCAATCTTATTATCACAGCCTTCATTGGATGAGGCGCTTTGGAACGGCAAAGTTACAGAGGGCTGGATTTTTTCTGTGCCTGATAATCCTCCAATTGAAATTGAAGATGTAGAGGAGGCGTATGTACGCTTTCAAACGATAAAACGGCAGTATTATTTTGAGAATGTTAATGGTAAAAAGCTTGCAGAACTCCAGCCGGATGAAATTAAGGAATGCGCCAAAATGTTTGCAAGCTTTGAATCTCAGAAGAAAAAAATCAAGGGCTCGTTAATTAGATCACTCAATAAGTTGTTTCTTCCGTCCTCCGATGATCGAAAGCAACTGCATATTTGGACAACACATAAGTACGACATGAGTCAGGAGGCTGCGGTTGCTGTATCTAGCAAAGCTGTTGATGCAGCGGATTTAGAAATACAAATGCCTCGTCCTGCAGACTGGCTGAGTGGCTTAGAGTACGTTCCTGATCATATTGTTCTCAAGCCCAAGTCTGCGCCTATTCCTAAACTTGTGCTTAATATTGATTTTCTAAGAACACTTAATGCTGTTGAGAACGGGTATCCTATTGGCCTGCTGGCACCGCAATACGAGCAGGCAACAGCAATGTTTCTGCAGCAATTAGATGATGAAGGTTTTTCCGAAGTCAACGAGGATGGCGAAATAATTATTGCGAGTAGAAAAAAGAGCTACAAAAAAACCATTCATATTCAAAATGGAAAATATGATTTCGAGGAGGAAAACTGATGGCTAAAGGAACACTTAAAGACATAGGAGAAAAAGTGTGCAAGGAATGCCTCGGATTTGCACCTACTTCGAATGGCACCAAGCCGCCACATATTGCCAATGGTCTTTTTAGAGCTGTTACCGGTGAAACATGTAAAACTCAGGACGTACATGAGTGGATAATCTGCGAAGGAAAAAAGGATGCACTCCCTTCCGAGGAAATAATACAAAGATATCATGAAATATTAGAACGAGGCGAATTGGAGCGACCGTCAAACATCAAGGATTTGCGTTTTCTGCTTAATGAAATATTTAACCAAGACAATACCGCATATACATCCTACGAGTTTTCGGTGACTACTATTTCTTCTCATTGGCTTGTTAAGGGCCGGGTTAACTCTGAGGCTAATATAGGTGATTTTATGTTTGCGATTCTCTCGAAAAAGATTAATGGACAAAGATCACCGGCCATTGAACTTCTTAGAACTGCATTGGCAAACGATACTGACGATATGACTAAGCTAGTAAAACCAATTATTGCTTTCCCATCGGATAAGGAAAAGCGAGTTGTTTCAGAGGTAGAATACCCAGATGATCAAGAAATTAGATGGGATTCCTGCAAGGACCAAATCAGATCTGGCTTCGATCAGTTGGCAAAGAATCTCGTTATTATAAAAGAAAACCATAATAGTCTGCTTGTTTTGCGCAGGCTGGTAAATTACGCAGTATTTGCTTCATTGTTATATCTTGTTCACGCAAATGAAGCAGTATATGGGGGCGACAAGGTTCCTATTGTTGTCGACGCAGGTGCAGATTTGGATTCAGTGAAGAAAGCGAGTGAGCAGGCCTTTACCTCAGCAAAGAAGGCTGTTGAAGATTATTATGTGAATGCTATAGGTGATATTCTGGCCAAGGAAGAATTTCCGAATACGGATAAAGCAAGCCGAGATTGGATCAAGGATATGGTATTTGCTACCGACAAAGAGGACGAGGCAAAAAGTGCCATTACTTCCTACTACGAAAGCTTTTGTGCAGAGGGAGATTCCCCGAAAAAGGCGCTGGCTAAGGCCTTACAGATTGCTCTGTACACCTTTGAATACAAAAACAATTCTCCTTCAGATTTCTGTCGCGTGCTTGGTGTAAGAGCGGGACTAGTTGGTCCAAAGGGAAACAGGGCTAAAATCAAGAGATATCTTATAAATAGCTTTACGCTTGAAACAATCACTTTGAGCGCGATAAGTGAGGACAATCTTACGGATGGTTTGGAGCTAAAGGAATTGAGCGAAAAATTGGTTAACAAATATTGCTTGCTGATTGGCGCTGATTCTGAAGCTGAGTACTCCATTCTCGAAAAGGCAAATATAACTCAGTCCACTCCGGGAGATTTACGCGGTGACCTGAGTATTAATGCCCAACAATTGGCGAATACATATATTTCTCTGGGTCTTGGCAAGCGTTATGCTGACGGAGTTACTCTTATTGGATGGAGGTTATAAGATGAGCAGAATGCTATTAACGAATGTTGCTGTAAATCTTGTAAATAAATGTGTTTCTTCTCAAGAATACGGGGTCTCACTGATTAATATCCCAGAGTTCGATTATGGGACATTTTCAAGTAAACTGATTGATAAAAAGCAAATAGCAATCTTTTTCCTCGGATTTAAAAAGGATGCAGCGGAACAATTACAAGCAACTCTTCCTGCTTTAGAGAATGTTAGATACAGATTTAGTGTTGAGGAAGCCGAGGAATCCAGAAACACAGGTGATGAAAAAATCTTTCGTGTTTTGATAATAAAAAGAGCTGAACTGGAAAAAATATCATCGCTTAGGTGGTTCCCTGAAATTAGTCTGGAAAAGGTTTATACGCAAAGCTGTGACTATGTAAAAAAAGAGCTAAAAAATACAAATACTGTAATTGAAGCTCTTCTTCAGGCACTTAGATGCAAGCCAGTCAGAACTCTTCTTAGCTTTGAAAGAGTTATCGACTATCTTGAACTTCTTCTTGAGTCGCCTTCAGATGCTTTGCCAGATACCGTTTGCAAGAATTTTTATAAATTAGGGCTCCTGTCAGACAAAAACATAGTGAGCCATAATCCGGACAGAAGAGATTTTGTAGCTCGAATCAAGCGTAATCATGCGGTTGTTGAAAGAATAAGCAATCTGGAACAGGCTGAGCGACAGAGTATTACGAACTACTATTCTCGCAGTTCCAGCAATAAAACTGTTCCTAGGTTGATATTAAATTACTATAAAACAAAGAATGTTGAACTTCTAAAGCAAATGGATTTGGAGGAAATAGAAAACTGTCTTAAAGCAGTGAAAGAAAGAACAACTCCTCCGCGTCCGCAGAAGAATCCTGTTGTTAAGCCAACTGCTCTCGCGGCACAACTGGTATTTGATGAAACTCCAGAAAAAATAGATGACGCCCTTCTTCAAATTGGTCAGAGTTTGGATGAAAGAGCAAATCCAAACAAGAGCGAGAGAGTTGAAATTGATGTCGATGGAACTAAACTTCAAGTAAAAGCTGAGCCTTTAACCGAGAAGGTTGCAGAGGAATTAACCACGGAGGACGATTTTGGTGGCGTGATTCACGCAGAGGTTGATTCCCCGGATGAAGCTATTAACGATTACGAAAAATATGAATTTGTTCCATTCAAAAAGAATTATTTGGATGTGGTGCGGAGTGATCTGCAGCGGATCTCTGTGCTGATTTCTGATGGAGAACAAATTTCGCATTACTTAGATAAATTCTTAGCTGCGCGTGATGCTATTGTGCCGTATAGAAAGCGTTTGCAGGATACACCAATGCTGCAGGTGCTTTCTAAGCATGCAGAATTCGAGGCGTATATCCGTTCATATGAACGTTTGCTTAACGCGATAAACGAGGATTTCCCTAAGATTTGGGGAGTGGCCTCCTCTAATGCAAAAGCCATAATTAATACGGTTATGTCATTAGATTATGTGTTTGTTATTGGCGAGCGCAAACTTCACGCAATGCCTACGCCACTTCATCCACTTTATCTTTGGAAATATGTTGAGTTGGCAAAAGAAATCCTATCAAGTAAGGGGATGAGTGCTATCGAAGATGGCTCCTTATCTGAGGATGACAAGGCATTTATTATCCGAAAAGCTGAGGATATTCCTGATCCTCTGTCCGTAATGCTGCTTCCAGTTACTGTAACAGAGCAGACTGCTGCATTTTTGCCTTTGTCTGGCCGTATTGGCCTTTTGCCGGTGTATTCAAATGTTCCACAGGTTAATCAGAGTGAAAGTGGAATTGATACCCTGAAACAGGCAATCATTAGATACATTTGTTTATACCCACATGCAGGGGCAATGCTTAAAGTGAGTTTTATTGACCCACCTTCTGTTGAAATAATCGTGTCCATGCTTAAAGCATTAAATTCTGATAGAGAATTCAATATCAATGGCATCGAGGTGACGATCTATAGAACAAAAGAAGTACCAGGTAGTTGGATTGAAATCGATGATGGCTCGCTAAACGAAGGAATGCTCGGAAAGTTTAAAGGGAAGCGTTCATTAAACTTCAAATTACGTATTGTCAATAAGCGTCTCTCCTATAGCCAAATACTTAATCAGCATGAGACAGAGCAGCATATGGTGGTAGTATTTGATCCGAACGAGGTGAAGATTGAGACTGCGCAAAATAGTAGACATATTCATATTCATCCGCTATGTGTTCCTAAAATTTACAAATTCAATCCGATTGATGAAGAGGTTGAAATTCGTCCGGCAAGTGAAGGAGGGATATTTACAGTTTATTCAAGCATTATTGAAAAGTTAAATGAACATCCCTCTGCTTTTAGTCATACCAGCACTTTTTTTAGAACACCACTAAAAAGAGAAACCTATGATGAACTTTTGAAGGCTGCAGACTGGTTAATAATTCTTGATCAGAGCCTTAAGAGTTGGGATATCTCGCTTAGAGCCGCCAGTGAAAAGTTGTTCTATAGAGAAAATGATTACAGATCTGTCGGCATTTACTCTGCTAACTGTAACAAATTCATCTTGGGCTACGATACTCTCGTTAAGCAACTTGGAAACTTTATTCCTCAGAATGCAGGTGTTAAAGAGGTTATTGAAGCAGTGCGCAGTATTAATGATGACGGTCTGTTAAGCATTGTTTCTCACACGTCAAATCATGTTTTTGATGAAAAGCATGGAAAAGGAAGCCTCGGCACTGCCTTGGCAGCAATCCACTATAAACGCGAACACCCAGACTCAATTTTGGTTGGATTGGATACGCAACTTGCTCAAGAATGGCTTTCTGACAGAGAAGAAGGTGAACTTCCCGATTTAGTGGCGATTAACCTATTTGAGGATCAAACAGCATTAGTGGATATCATCGAAGTAAAGACCTATTCAGATAATCCCAATTCCTTTCAGATTAGGGATAATCATATTATTGGACATGCAGTCGAACAGGTTACTGTTCTCGAAAAGCTAATGTATGAAATGTTTGGCGCGACAGAGAGAATAACAACGGTATCACGTCGCGAAATTCTTAGAGAACAAGTTTTTGAGTGCTTATTCCATGCAAATATTGAAGCTACTAGGAAACTTCGTCTTTGTGACGAATTAAATGCTTTGTTTGCTGGTGAATTTAAGGCGATTGTTAAGAAAAACATTGCTTTTGTTGACTTTGAGGCCGCAGATAGCAGTCAAGTTGAATATGATGGGCTTGAGGAGTTTGCGGGTAATAAATATCTTCTTACAACGATAGGCAGCGCTGAGATTCAAAGCATCTTGGCAAATATAGCATTTGATACCCAGATTCTAGAAGTTAATCCAGTAATTGCTTCTGAGGAGAATACGCAGGACACAGCAGGTTCAGTATATTTGAACGCCAATCCCACCCTGGAAGAACAGAATTCAACTGCTAATGTATCCACTATGGTAATTGAAGCAGAGTCCTCTACAGAAGAGAAACAGACTTTGACTCAAAATACGCCAGGGCGATTTGAAGCCTCTGCGGACGAAGAGGCCAAATCTCGCATTGCGGAAAAGTGCGCCAAGTTAAATCGTGTATTTAGAGATTATGGTATTCGAGCAGAGCCGATTGAGCAAGATATGGTGCAGGAGGCCGCTCGCTTTACAAGATTCCCTGTCAAGCTAAAATCCGGCGAAACCATTAATAGTCTAAATAGATATAGGAATGATATAGGAATTCAGCTAGAGGCCAGTGGTGAAATACTTGTAGAGCACATTAAAGGGACAAGCTATATTTCCGTAGATGTTCCGTTTGCCAGTTCAGGCAGTTCTATCAGTTTGATGAAGCATCTTGATTTATTGAAGGATACGGAGGGACGTTTAAATGTGATAGCTGGACAAAAGCCAGATGGAAATTTTGAAATTTTAGACATTGCAGATGCACCTCATATGTTGATAGCTGGCACAACTGGTTCCGGCAAAACCATCTTTCTTCAGTCAATGCTTGTGAGTTTATTATATCAGTTTGGGCCGGAGGAAATTGAACTGTTGATTGTGGATCCGAAGCAAACAGATTTTATTTTCTTTGATGATCTTCCACATCTGTATGGAGGCCATGTTGTCATAGATGCTGAGGAAGCATTAGAAAAGCTTCAGCAAATCAATGAGGTTGACAAAGAGGAACGAACGAAAGCTCTTAGAGCATGTAGAAGCAAGGATATCGATTCTTATAATCAGAAAAATCCGAATAATCGGATGAAGAGAATTGTTGTTGTTATTGATGAGTATTCCGATCTAATTCAAGCTGCTGAGATCAACGGAACAAGGAAGGAATTTGAAAGCAATCTTTTGATGCTACTTCAAAGAGTTAGAAACCTTGGCATTCATCTCATCATAGCAACTCAACGTCCTTCTGCGCAGATAGTGACTGGAAAGCTTAAGGCGGTTGTACCATTTCGCGTTTCTTTCAGGCTTCCATCTCATACAGATTCTCAAACTATTCTGGATATGACTGGAGCTGAGAATCTCCTTGGCAAAGGTGACATGCTGATGAAAACAGAAGCAGACACTATGCGAATGCAAGGACTGTTTGTTTCAGAGAATGAACTTGAAGATTTTTTGGAAAAGCTTAGATAATTAAGGTGAGTAACATGCAAACAGTCAATACAAATGAAATTGTAGAAGGATATTTCATAAGGGAACTAAAAAATAGATTTCTGTGTGAAGTTGAGGTTAATTCAACATTGGCTGTTTGCTATGTTCCATCTTCATGTCACTTGAGTAATTTTTTGGATTTACAAGGGAGGCGAGTGCTTCTTCTTCCTAATAAATCAAAAAATACAAGGACTGAGTATTCTTTGTTTGCGGTTCCTTATAAAAGAAACTACATCATTTTAAATACCTCAATGGCAAATAGAGCAGTTGAAGCAAGTATGTGTCAGAGACGCTTTGCCTTTTTAGGAAAGAGGAAATCTGTCAAAAAAGAAATTACAAAAGGTGGGTATAAATGGGATCTGTTAATTGAGGAGAGCAATACACTTGTTGAAATAAAAAGTATAATTTCTACGAAAACATCGGCAAGTTTCCCCACAGTATATTCTGAGCGAACATTAAAGCAACTGCAAATAATTAGCAAATTGTTATCCTCTGGCAGCAAGATCAGTTTTTTAATTGTATCGCTTAACCCCTACATTCAGGAAATATGTCTTGACCAAGGAACTGAGTTTTACCCGGCTCTTAAGTCTTGTGTAGAGCAAGGCTTGATTCTTAAAGGATACACAGTAAGATTTAAAAACTCAAAGCTGATGATTGATAGAGAAATCCCCATTGTAACAAATTAAAATTTGCGTAAAACTGCTTTCGGGAGAATAAAATGGAACATGGCACAAAATTTCGAATTTTATACCTTTACCAGTTTTTAATGCAGAATTCAGATGCGGAGCATCCTTTTTCTACCAATGAATTAATTCAGGTTCTTCATGACAGACACGGTATAGATGTAAATAGAAACACATTGAGTAAGGATTTAGACATTATGCACGAAAGCGGGCTTCAGATTGAAGTTATCCGTTCGACACAAAACAAATACTACTATAACGGGCAAATACTTAATATACCGGAGTTGAAATTACTTATCGATGCCGTCTCGTCATCAAAGTTTATTACAGAACAAAAAAGTGAACAGTTGATAAATAAGCTGTTGACGCTCGTTCCCGTGTATAACGCTGTGAAATTGCGCCGTCATATCTATGCATTAGATCGTGTGAAATCCGATAATGAACGCGGCTATTACATTGTAGATACCATTAATGAGGCTATTGATACGCGGCATAAGATTTCATTTTGCTATACCGATTTTGATGTTAATAAGAACCGGTACGTTACAAATGAGGGAAAGCCTTATATCGTTAGCCCATATACTCTTATATGGGATGGAGATTACTATTATCTTAGTGGTTATTGTGATGAATGCCAAGCCATGAGAACCTTCCGCTTAGATCGAATTGAAAAAAAACCCGATGTATTGCGAGATGCGGCTCTCCCAAAACCGGAAAGCTATAGCGTTGCAGAGTATATTAACTCTGCGTTGGCAAAATTGCTTTGATTGATGAAATGAAATAAAGGGAAGCCTTGCGGAATGCAGGCTATTCGATACTGGCTGCACATGAAGAACAAACGCCGGAGGAGATGCCTTAAACTCTCTCCTGCAGAAAGGACGTGATTCGTATGGCATGGACCGACGGAAAGAATCGTTGCTGTTGGGCAAATCCGAAAAATGAACGGTACATTCGTTACCATGATGAAGAATGGGGTGTTCCGGTCCACGACGATCACAAGCTGTTCGGGATGCTGATTCTGGAATGCTTTCAGGCCGGTTTGTCCTGGGAATGCGTTCTGAATAAGCGGGATGCATTCCGTGAGGCATTTGACGGCTTTGATCTGGATGCAGTCTGTGCATACGGCGAGGACAAGCTGGAGGCACTGCTGAGCAATCCCGGCATCATTCGCAATCGACTGAAGATACAAGCCGCTGTCATCAATGCGCGGCTCTTCCGTGAGATACAGCAGGAATGTGGCAGTTTTGCAGAGTATCTTTGGCATTGGACTGACGGCAAGGTGGTCTATGAACGAGGACTGACACATTCGGAGCTTTCGGATCAGATCTCCAAGGACCTGAAGAAGCACGGCATGAAATTCGTCGGCACCACAGTGATCTACGCTTATCTGCAGGCGGTAGGCGTGATCTATTCTCATGATGAAGGCTGTTTTCTGGAGCACAAGATATAAGACGGTGACATAAGGATGGCAAATGAAGGCGGAACCTGGGTGATGTACGGCGTTTCCTGGGATGATCCGGAGTGCATTCACACAGTGGATGAGGCAATTGCATATATCAACAAGGTCGGCTTCCTGCCTTTGTTCAAGAATGACATCCCGGGCTTCTCTCTTGAGGAGTGTACGGTGCCGGAGTTCTGGTGGTCGGAGAATCCCGAGCGGGATCCCTGGGAGTGGCGCGAGATCATTGCCCGGCGCGGCGAAGTGGCCTATGGAAAATTCTTTGACAAGAAGGCAGGCTTCATTTCCAGAGAATGGCTGCCGTATTTCCTGAACTTCCGGCGGGATGGATACGATTTTGATGCACTCTGGGACGACGGAAAGGCGTCTTACAAGCAAAAACGGATCATGGATCTGTATGCGGAGGAGCTGCAGGATCGGGAGTTCTACTCCAATGAGCTGAAGCAGACTGCAGGCTTTGGCAAGGGCGGTGAGAAGGGCTTTGAGGGAGTAATCACCGGGCTGCAGATGCAGTTGTATCTTTGCGTGCGGGATTTCCGCCAGCGTAAGAACAAGAAGGGCGAGACCTATGGCTGGCCAATCGCTGTTTATGCAACGCCGGAGCATCTGTGGGGCTGCGATTATGTGACCTCTGCATATAAGGAAGAGCCGGAGCTGTCGGCCAAACGAATTGCGGATCACATGGCGGATATCTACCCTAACGCGACGTCGAAGCAGATCCGGAAGGTCATCGGTGTGAAGGCCGGTGAACGCAAGGAGCCGGAGAAAGAGGAAGACCGGCATTAGATTGGAGGTTTGCGAAATGACTACAGAAGAATATAAGAAGGCGGCGACTTATTGGACTTCAAAAGAACGCAAGGAAATGCCGCAGGAACAGCTAAAGCCTATTGTTGAGGAATATCTAAGCGCAGGCTCTGTCTGTGCGCTGGCCACCGGCACCGGTGACTATGTGCGCTGCACTCCCCTGGAATACAGCTATCACGACGGCAAGTTCTGGATTTTTACTGAGGGCGGCGAGAAATTCATCGGTCTGGAGAAGAACGACAATGTCAGCCTTGCCGTGTTTGATAAGAATCCGGGCTTTGGTGAGCTGAAGAGCGTACAGGTCATGGGCAAGGTTACGATCATAGAGCCAATGTCGGCGGAGTATGTTGCTCATGCGGAATATAAAAAGATTCCGGTTGCTGCGCTGCAGAAGCTGGCAGATCAGGGGAAGCCGATGCACCTGCTGTGCATCAAGCCTGTAAAGATGGATGTGCTGTTCTCAGAGCTCAAGAAGAAGGGCTATGACAGCCGCCAGGTGATGTAATTTGATTGGAGGATAATATTTCATGAATGCGTTAGCTCTCACAATTTTTAATCGGAGCTAAAGCGGCTTCCAAATTCATATCATAAGCAAGAGCCCAAGGGAGCGGTCTACTCTCCCCTGGGCTTTTTCCGTGCCGCCGGTTCTTCGCTGGCACCATCTATCAGATAGGAAATCGCAAATTTTTATCAAGACTTTCTATCTAACGCATAGAAGGTACATTTGTTGGCAAGTTCCTCTGACAGACAGAAATTCCTATACTGAAGGTGAGAAATTTTACGGACTGGAGGTGATTAGGGATGCAGGCCAAAATTGATTTTGCCAAGGTCGGCGAGCATATCAGAGCTGCTCGGATCGAGGCAAAAAAGACGCAGAAAGCAGTAGCCGCTGCATGTGGTTGTGACCCTAAACACATTAGCGCCGTGGAAAATGGAAGAACCAATCCTTCAATTGATCTTCTTACGAAGCTGAGTGAGGAGCTGAATGTAAGCGTGGATTACTTTCTGAAGGATGCACCTCATGCCTGTAAGCAGTATTTTGTAGAGGTTGAATTTGCAGACAGAATTAATCAGATGACGACCACAACAAAGTCCTCTCTTCTGAAAATCATGGATCAGCTGATTGTTGTACAGAATACCGCTGCAGCCACAAAGGAATAAAATAATATCGTTGGCACACCTGGGGAAACCCAGGGTCGCAAAGCTACAGGGCCTTTAAAATGGCAGCCAGTTGCATCATATCGTTGTTACTGCGCTGTCAGGCCTCATGGGTCTGGCAGTTCTTTTCAGGAGGTAAACGCCATGACTTATACAGATCACAGCATCCATCCGATGAGACCGTTGTTTCCCATATCTTGAATGCAGATTCTTACCCGACACATTATTTACAGCGCTCAAACTCATCAATGGATGCTGCAATCGTCCCCTATCAGTAAGCTGGATTGGCAGCAGAAGTATGTGAAATACACCAACCCGCAGAAGCTGCCGTTTTACGGTGGATTCTGCGGGTTTTACACTTTGATGAGGTGATTATCATGACAAAGGAGAATGAACACAGTAAAGGAATCGGCATTGAGATCCGGCCTTCACAGATGATGCTTCCGGGAATGGATATGGATTATCTCTATCGTTATGAGAAAACTCTGTCCATGCTGGAGCGTGCACTGCATACCAGTGATGATCCGGAGAGCATAGCCCGTGATGTGCTGGAGGTTTGTCGTGATTTTTACGATGCCGACTGGTGCGGCATGGTGACGGCAGATGTGGAAACGGAAATCTTTTATCCGGTCTGCTGGGCTAACCGGGATAAGAGCAGGATGGACACCCTTTTTGATGAGATTGAGTACATGGATAATTATGCACATTGGATCGATGCTCTCAAGAACAATCGGCCTGTCATCCTTAACGACATCACGGACTGTGGGGCTTCTGTTTCTCCTGTAGAGCAGCAGCATTATGCAAGATTAGATGTGCACAGCGTGACGGGGTGCCCGCTTTATTATCACAGGCCCTACGGTTTCCTGATTATCAAGAATCCGAAAATGTTTTCCAACAGGATAAGCTTTCTGTCGGCAATCGGATATGTGATTATGAATTGCTGGAAGGAGCAGCATTTGGAGGCACTGCGGCTGCAGGTTAAGACGCCGTGCGGTGCACTGAAGGAGGACCGGGATATTTATTTCAAGCTGTTCGGAGAGCCAGAGCTCCATACACTTAAGGGCGAGGTGTCAGCCGAAACACTGAATTCTCCGAAGCTATGGCGGCTGCTCTGTTATCTGGTGATCCGCCAAAGAGCGGTACCCCTTCGTACAATTGCAGAAAAGCTGTATCCGGGTGAGGATACGGAGAACAGCACTAATGCGCTGCGGGTGGTGATGTCCAGAACGAAGCCACAGCTGGAATCGGTTCTGGATCAGAATGAGGTACTGATTAAGAGGTCGGATTACGGTTATCAGATCAATGCGCATTACCATGTGATGACGGATCTGGAGGAGTTTGAGAAAATTGCGGCTGCGGCGAAAAAGCAGCGGGACCGCCGGGAACGGATTGAAGCCCGCAAAAATGCCGTCAAGCTCTATAGCGGGCCTCTCTACAGGGAGGCCTCTGCGGAGCATTGGCTTTTGTCCACGGTTGAGCGGTATGCAATGATATACATCGATACGATCAACAGCCTGCTGAAGGATCTTGCAGAGCTTAAGGACTATGAGAGCATTCAGCATTTTGCCTCTAAGTCGCTGGATATTGAGCCGGGCAATCCGACAGCAGTTTACTGGCTGATAATTTCACTTTCCAAAATCGGTCTGCAGCAGAATGCCAAAGCCGAGTTTGAACGGGCCAGACAGTATCTGACAGAAGCTGCACTGGCGGAGCTTGTGGAGAAAATGCATGAATTCGAAAGGTCAGGTGCGCATCCGGATAAAGAGCCGGAATGACTGTCTGAAATATGCCGCATTATATGAACCGCTCGGGTAATGTCCGGTGAAATATACCAGAAACAAAGCTGATAAGGCTGCAATAGCCTGCGTAAGGCCCGGGCTAGCAGTGAGAAAACCCTCGAAGGATAGATTATAGGCAAGCAAAAGCGCTTGAGCTGAAATCTATCATTTCGGGGGTATTTTTATGTACTATGACCCAATTGATTGCGGCAACCGCGTGAAGAGAGTCCGGAGGGCTCTCGGCTACACGCAGGAGGAGGTCGCGGAAAAACTGAATATTTCAGCCTCGCATTACGGAAAGTTTGAGTGCGGCAGAACCAGGCCGTCCCTCGACGTTCTGATCGAGCTGGCTGCACTGCTGCATCTGTCACTGGATTTTATGCTGCTGGGTGAGGAGCCGCGCTCGGAGATCCTCCGGCACAAGGTGCATTCTATGATGGAATTTCTGTCCGCCATGGAAAAGGAGCTGTAGCACCCTTCTTCTCTCCGTCTTCCGAAAAGGAGGAATGCATGCAGCAAAATCCGCCTGAGAGGCGGGTTCACCCGCCAGATCCGCCCATAAAAATCAGGTGCAAAAGCGATTAAACTGTATTCAGACAGAAGGAGCAGGCTGCTTCCCTCTGCCGTGCACCTTGAAAGCTGAATACACATTCTCCCAGGTAAATCCTCGAAGCAGCAGCCTTCGTCAGCTCGCCGTGACGCTCATCGGAGCAGAGCGATTCGCTGAAGCAAATGCCGGACAGCAACCGGCGGCGGCCGTGACTGCAAGAGGGATAATGATACTTCCGTAAGACGCGGCCCGGCCACAGTGAAGGCGGGGAGGTTAAATTCCTATGATGCAGTCAGCTGCTGCGACCTGGCGAGGCGCCGAAGGGTGCCTTGGCGATGAGGAGAAATCCCTGACTTCCGGGGTAGCGAGGCAAAATACGGAGGAAGCATATCAGCAGAAGCTGCTGTCAGATTCGATTTTCGGATCCGGCAGCAGCTTATCCATATAAGCATTTGAAATATGGACTGGAGGAGGACCGCATGATGAAATCAGACTGGGTCTACCGCCGAGGAGACCTGTATCTGGCCAATCTGGGTATACCGGAGGGCTCCAGACAGGGCGGCGTCAGGCCGATTGTGGTGCTGCAGAACGATGTGGGCAACTATTTTGCCCCTACCATTACGCTGGCACCGCTTACTTCAAAAATCGAAAAGAAAAAGCAGCAGCCGACACATTATCTGCTACGCAAGGCAAAGGGGCTTCAGCGCCCATCCATAGTACTGGCCGAGCAGCTGGGCACCTTTGATAAGAACTGCATCATCCGCTATCTCGGCAGAGTGACTGCCGGACAGCTGCGCGGAATCGATGAGGCAATTAGGGTGCAGCTCGGCTATTACATTCCGGAGAAAAGAGACCGTGCCGGACATTACGAGGACGGCAGATTCTATGAAAAATAAGGAGGCATTCCCATGAAGGAGCATCATCTGGAACGGCCGGACAAGGCCAACATTATCGGCTGTATTGAAACCTATGAGGTGGATTCCGCCTCTCCGAAGGCAGCACCGGAAAAGCGCTGCTATACCGTAGACGAGCTGCAGATCATTCTCGCCTGCGGTCGTGAGACCGTCTATACCCTGCTCAAGAAAAACGAGTTTCGCTGGTTCCGCGTCGGCGGAGGCAACGGCATTTACCGGATCTCCAAGAAGAGCTTTGATGAATGGCTCGATACCAGGATTTAAGAACACGCTGATGAAAGCCTTGTCAAGGGTGTCGATTCTGCTAAGAACGGATCATCGGCACCGTGGGCTTTTATTAGCAGAAATGCTACGCTTTTCCCCGGTCAGCGATGACCGAATACAAAAATACAGGAAGGAGGTGCAGCGGATATGGTGAAGGAAAAGGATGAGACGATCAGCTTCATCAATGAGAGCAGTCCTTATCAGGAAAAGCCCGTGGAGAATGAGCGGACTACCATGTCTGTGCCGGAGATGCGAAGGCTTCTGGGGCTCGGCAAGACCGAATCCTACTGGCTGGTGCACAAGAAGGTTTTTGAGACCATCCTGGTTAACGGGAAAATGCGTATCAGGCTGGAGAGCTTTGAGAACTGGTACTCAATGCAGGTCAGGTACAGGAAGGTGGACGGTCCCCCGCCGGGAGAAGCGCTGCGGCAGCAATCGTATTCCGCAGGGGATATCGCAGAGCTGCTGCAGCTGACAGAGTCAACCGTCTATGAAATCATCAAGAGAAGCCATATGGAAACCGTGCAGGTGAATTATCAGATGCGGATTCCGGCAGATGTCTTTGAGCGCTGGTACAATTCCCAGACACGCTATCGCACGCAGGCAGACCGCGAGCGCGATGCAGAGCTGGAGAAGGACACTCTCAGCATGCCGGAGATTGCCTGGCAGCTCGGCATCACCCGCCAGGAGGTTTACTCCTTCATTTATGCAGTGAAAAACGACGGTATCTTTCGATTTGTGACGATTGCGGACAGGAAGCGGATCACCCGCGACAGCTATATGCGCTGGCTGAACGGTCAGGACAAATATCACATTCTGACGCAGGCCGAACGGGATGCAAGGGAACGTGAGCAGGCGAAAGCATTAGAGAATGCGCCGAGAAAGCCGAAGAACCCCAACTTTTATACCATCGAGGAGATTACATACTTCTTTGGCATCCATCGCAGCACTGTTTACAAATGGATCAGAGAAGGAATAATACCGGCCAGAAGAATCGGCACCGTCTGGCGGATTCCCAGAGAGGAATTCGAGGACTGGATGGATTACCGCGGCTGCTGAGAGGAGGATACAGCATGGCATCAATCGTACAGCGCGGCAACCGCTACTGTGTCGTGTATCAGTACACCAACGAGAATGGTGAGCGCAAACAGAAATGGGAAACCTACAAGGCCTCTTCCGACGCAAAGCGCAGGAAGAAGGAAATCGAATACAAGGAAGAAATCGGCACCTTTACGGTACCGAAGTGCAGGTCACTGGATGATCTGCTGCGGGAGTATGTAGCTCTCTACGGCAAGGCCACATGGGCCATGTCCACCTATACCGGCAATGTCAGTCTGATCGAGCATTACATTTCTCCCGTTATCGGCTCTATGAAGCTCAATGAGATCACCACACGGGTGATTGAGAAATACTATCAGCAGCTGCTGAAGACAAAGCCGGTGGAACCGACCGTCGGCCGAAAGAAAAATGAATTCGTGACGCCGCATACCGTGCGGTCCATACATAAGCTTCTGCATTCCTGCTTTGAACAGGCAGTGAAATGGGAGCTTATGGAGAAGAATCCGACAGATTATGCTTCCATCCCCAAGGCTGAGTACAAAAAGCGCGAAATCTGGACGGCGGAAACGCTGTTTCAGGCGCTGGAGCTCTGCGAGGATGAGCGCTTAAAGCTCTGCCTCAATCTGGCCTTTGCCTGCTCGCTGCGTATGGGCGAGCTGCTGGGGCTTACCTGGGACTGCGTGGAGATCTCGCCGGAGGCAATCGAGTCGGGCAATGCCTGCATCCAGGTCAACAAGGAGCTGCAGCGGGTTAGCCGCGATACGCTGAACAAGCTGGACAGCAAGGATGTGATCCTGGTATTCCCACCTATGTCCTCTCGGACCTCAACCGTGCAGGTGCTGAAGGCGCCGAAGACGGCCTCCAGTGTGAGAAAAGTCTTCCTTCCACGCACCGTGGCAGAGATGCTGATCCGGTGGAAGGCACAGCAGCAGGAAACCATTGAGGCCCTCGGTGATGAGTATCAGGACTTTGATCTGGTCATTGCCGGGCCGCTGGGAATGCCGACAGAGGCAGGAACCATCAATGCTGCCTTCCGGTCACTGATCGAGCGCAATGACCTGCCGCGGGTTGTTTTTCACAGTCTCCGTCACTCCAGCATCACCTACAAGCTGAAGCTAAACGGCGGTGATGTGAAGGCTGTGCAGGGTGACTCCGGCCATGCACAGGTCAAAATGGTTACGGATGTGTATTCGCATATTCTGGATGATGACAGGCGGAATAACGCACAGCTCTTTGAAAATGCCTTCTACTCCGGCGCCGGAAAGGATCCGGCAAGGGCAGAGACCAGGGAAGATGGTTCGCATGTCCCAGCCGATGCCGCACAGACCGAAACGACACAGGCCGATGCGGAAATGCTCCTAAAGCTTCTGCAGAAGCCGGAGCTTGCAGCGCTGCTGAAAACACTGGCGAAGTCGCTGTAACAATTCAATATCATCAAATCATATATATGTGAACTTTGCAAAAAAGTTACACTAAAGATGAATCTTATCGAAAAAGGCTAAATTTTCCGCGGAAAAGTGCAAAATTTGAAATTTCGGCTTCAGTGTAACGGTTACACTAAAATTCCATCTAATTCCGCGGAATTACGCCATTTCTGGGTTTAGTGTAACTCGGATGCAAAGTTCACAATATAGCGGACAGCTGATTCTATTACGGAAGCGACTGCCTGCTATTACTTTACGCAAATAAAACGAAATGTAGGTCAAGTAAAAATGATTTCTACTTGACATTCCAAAAATTTTGCATATACTTTATAGGTGAGGAGGTGTCGTATGAGCAGCTATACAAAATATATCGAAGCAACGATTGCGCAGGAGCCTGAAAACAAGCTTCTGGAAGCAAGCACGTTATATCTGAAGTCTTTCGGCACTGTTCCGGAAATGACTTTCTATAAGACACTGGAACGAATGAGCAAGCAAGGTACGCTCGTTCACCTGACAAAAGGCTTATATTACCGGCCAAAGAAGTCAAAATTTGGATTGATTCCTATCAGTGAAAACGAGATTATCAGCCATTATACAGATGATGGGAAAGGTATTGTAGTTGGTTATAGACTATACAATCAAAAGGGACTGACAACGCAGATTAGCAAACGCGTTGAAGTGCTCTCCTCTGCTCTTTCAGAACAGAAGAAAAATATCAACAATGTCTGTGTTACGAACAGCAACATCGCTCTGACGAAGGAAACAATTCCGGTGATTGAAACAATGGAGATACTTCAGAATTACAAATCCATTGAGGATGTCAGTAAATCAGCTCTTGCCGCTTATATGGAAAAATTCGCATCAGGATATTCTGATACAGCAGCTATTTTTGTTTTGAAGAATCGAAAGTACAAGAAATCAACGATTGCATTTCTGGAAAGCTTTTTGAATTTCTTCAAAATCGAGAACACTTTGAATCAGTTCCTGTCAGCACTTTCCTCGTATGCGATCCCGGAAATGGAGGAATTCTATGAATCTGCATGAGCATAGAGAAGAATTTGACGAATTGATTACAATTGTTGCTGAGCATATAGGTATTCCATCAGATGCAGTTCGTCGAGATTATTACATTGTTTTAATGATGCAAAATCTACAGAACAGTGCGTACGCAGAAGCATGTGTTTTTAAGGGAGGCACTTCCCTCAGCAAATGTTATCCCGGATCAATCAATCGATTTTCTGAAGATATTGATCTAACATTCATACCTGTCGAGGATATGAACAACAAGAAATACAATAAGCATCTGAAAAAAGTTGAGGAGACCATTGCAGCTGGCTTTTTGATAGAAAAAATCGAAGGAGAGCGCAATGATCGAAATAAAAGTGCTTATGTCTGGCCGGAAAATGAGAGTAGAAATTCCTGTCGAGTCAAACTGGAGATCGGATCAAGTGTAAGACCGGATCCTTTTACAAAAAGAAGTATGAAAACTTATATTCAGGAATACCTTGAAGAAAGAGGACTGAACGATGTGGTCGCCGAATATGATCTTCAGCCGGTTAGTGTGAACACTCTCGATATTACGAGAACCTTCCTGGATAAAGTGATGTCTGTAAAGCGACATGCAATCTGTGGTACGCTCCCAAGAAAAGTGCGTCATATTTATGATGTAACTGCTTTATTTGATCGCGATGACATACAGAACTTTTTGAGTGATACGGATCGTCTAAAGCCTCTTCTTGTTCTCACAAAAGAGACAGACAGCTATTATCTTCAGAAACGCAACATTTCTGAGGAATATGATCCGGTAGGCGCTTATGCTTTTGAAAGCTGGAAGCAATACTTCAGTAATGAAATACGCAGCAGATATGAAACTCTGCATGAGGACTTGCTCTATACTTCAGAACGCCAAAGCTTCGATAAGGCAGTTCAGGTATTTGAAACTATTAGCCAGATATTTGCTTCAATCGGCGAATAAGCAATACATAGCGGACAGCTGCTCCTCTTCCGGAAGTGACTGCCCGCTATATTTTTGTTCAGCATAAGACTGAGACTGAAGAGCCGGCATTTGATGAAGGTGATGTATTCCGAATTGCTGTGCTGTTAGATGAGCTTGGGTGGGAAAGAAGAAGAAAATCCCACCCAAGGTGGGGCTGTTCTCAACCAAGCTACGCAAAATCCCACCCAAGATGACTGGGTGGCTGATCAATCCACCACCCAGTCAGTTACCCCCAGTCTGCCACCCAGACCACCCAATCCAAGCCTGAATTTAGCTTTTAACTCTGCTATTGCATCATAACATAAAAAGAGTTATAATACAGAAAATGAGTTATGAAATGAGGGGCGACCAATGGATTACATTGATAAGACTCTGGGCATAAAAGTTGTTTATGAGGATACCGAAACTGGGCATTATCCGAATTTTATCAGCACAAGATATCGCTTGCAAATGGTATCTTTGGAAGGTCAAAAAGCAATTTTTCTTTATCCCAAGACAGAATTGGAGCAGATTGAAACGCTAAAAAAACACATTGATCGAATACGAACCAATGAGAAGCTGCCGGTTGTGTTAATCCTGAATGAACTTACTTTTCGTCAGAAGGAATATTTGATTCGGGAAAAAATACCGTTTGTTGTGGAGGGAAAGCAGATTTATTTACCTTTCATGGCTGTGTATTTGCAGGAACGCTGCGATGCTGAAAAAAAGTCTCGTGAGGAAATTCTTCCTTCGGCGCAAATGCTTTTTCTTCGCTTCCTTTATCTTGGAGCACAGGAATTGCCGATGAGCCAAGCTGCAAAAGATCTGAATCTGACACCGATGTCGATATCGAGAGCGGCAAGACAGCTTGCAGAAATGAAGCTTTTAAGCGTTAGAAAAGATGGCGTTCAAAAGATTTTGTTTTCCAGCGAGACCCCGGAATTGCTGTTTCAAAAAGCAAAAGGCAAACTGCTGAATCCTGTAAAAAGGACTGTTTACGTCTCTGGTGAATTGGTTGACACAGGACTTTTGAAGAGCGGATATTCGGCTCTGGCGGAATACTCCATGTTGAATACGCCAAATGTTCAGTGCTTTGCATCGGATACAATTTCTGGATGGCAGAAAAGCGCGGCGAATACACTTCAGGATTCCAAAACTCAGGTTGCTGTAGAGCTGTGGAGATATGATCCGAAGAAATTAGCAGATGGCAAAACAGTTGATGTGCTCTCTCTTGCATTGTCTTTGGAAGATGATCGGGATGAACGCGTGGAGGAGGCTGTAGAAGAAATGCTGGGAAATTTATGGAGGCAAATAGATGGTCACAGGGATTGAAAGTTTCAAAGAATGGTTCAAAGGAAATGAAGAACAGTATGCCATAATCGGCGGAACAGCATGTGATATCCTGATGACGGAAGAAGGACTCGATTTCAGAGCAACAAAGGATATCGATCTGGTTTTGATCATAGAAGCGATTGATGCTGAGTTTGGAAGAAAATTTTGGGAATATGTAAAACAGGCTGGATACGAGCACTGCAACAGAAGCTCTGGAATGCCGGAGTTTTATCGCTTTAGTCATCCGGCTTCTAAACTATATCCGACAATGATTGAACTGTTTACACGAAAACTGGATGCGATTCAGCTTCCGGAGGATGCAGTGTTAACTCCGCTGCCTATAGACGAAGATATATCAAGTCTTTCCGCAATTCTTTTGGATGACAACTACTATGAGTTTCTGAAAATGGGCAGGACTATTGTTGACGGCATTGCCGTCCTTGATGCAGCTTATCTGATTCCATTCAAAGCAAAGGCTTGGATGGACTTAACGGATCGCAAGGCAGCCGGAGAACATGTTGACGGAAAGAATATTCGGAAACATAAAAATGATGTATTTCGACTGACAGAATTGCTTGAACCGACAGCACGAATTGCGGCGCCACAAAGCGTTTACGCGGATATGCAGGAATTTGTCCGCAGGATGGAAAACGAGAGTGTTGATGTGAAGCAGTTGGGATTGGCAGGCAGAACGAAGGAAGAAATTCTGAATGAAATCAAAGACATGTATCTGGAAAAATAATAAGCAGTGCGCTGAGTATCTTAACGAAGTCGCTGTGATAATCAAATGTTGGCATCACTTACATAGCGGACAGTTGCTCGCTCCTCTTCTGGAAGCGGCTGCCCGCTATGTTTTTGTTCAGCATAACCCTGAGTAGAAGTCCGTTTTTCGGAGAGGGACTTACACTGAGACTTATGTCGGGCAAAAAATATCAGTCTCATGCTGAGATGCCCTGAAAAGGCGGTGAATAGCGGTGAAATCCGCTCAAAACGGCTGCAACGGAGATGAATTTCCGCGTCTCGGAGCCATCGGATGCTTCCGGGACCGGCCAATCTGGAAATACAGCAGCAGATCACGGAATACTCCGGAGTTGCTCTCGCTAAGCCCGGCTAAGAAGGATTTGAATTCGACAGCGACCCTTTTCCCGTTCTTAGAAAAAACTAAGATTAAGCTAAAGGACGACTACCGACAAGGCAGGACAGTTAGAGACAGAAACCGACAGGAATCGACTCGGACACTTAAAAAGGTCCCGCATTCAGCGACAAATACCGACACAGAGCGACAAGAAGCGACAGCAAGGTGTCTTGCTCCTAAGCGGCAGGTCGGAGGTTCGACTCCTCTCAGGGACACCAAAAGCCCGAAGGCAGAATTTGCCTTCGGGCTTTTCCGTTTCTCGGATTCGCTTGCAGCATTTCAGATGTTTGACTGCGCCGATTGACCGAAAAATACAAAATGTGTTACGATGGAACAAAATAGGAGTGTTTACTGTGATGAACCGCATGTTGTCCACTGGTATGTTTCTTGTAGCGATTGTATTTTTTGCGATACAACTCATTGATTTCCTGCGCCATAAACAGGAGACGGAAAAAGAACATGTTCCGTTGATCCCACTGATTCTCATCGAGGCGCTGACATGGTTTCTCGGTACGTTTGGTGTGTCGGATGGTGCCATCAATATGGTAGCATATCGCGGACTGCATGTGTCAGATACGAGAAGACTGCCGGGAACGATGCTGGTCGGCGCGATGGTGCCGCTTGCTATCATGTCCGTGAGCTATTTGAACGCCGTAGAATTTTCTATGCGAACACTGCTCGTGCTCATCGTTGTGCAGGCAGTTGGCGGCCTTGTCGGCGCATCTCTGGTAAAAAAGCTCCCGATTCAGACTGTTCGTTTGATTATGGCGCTGGCACTGCTGGCAACTGCAGGGATTATTCTCTCGCGCACATACATATTTCATGTAGAAGGCGGCAGTGCGGTTGGATTAACTGGTGTTCGGCTGGTCATTGCGGCGATATTGCTGGCGGTGACAGAGGCACTGACGATGATCGGCTTTGGCAATATGACACCAAACCTCTGTATTTTGCTGGCACTTGGTATGCATCCGCTCTCTGTGTACCCGATTGTCATGACCGCAAACACCATAGGTGGATTGATCGGCTGTGTTCGGTTTATTCAGGACGGCATGTATGTGCGTAAGGCGGCACTGATAGAAGCCACCGCCGGACTTGTCGGCGTACTGCTTGCGGTGCGGCTGGTTACGAGCATGAATTCCGGTTTGCTGCAGCTGTTGATGATTGTGCTGATGGCATATAGTTCAGTGAGTCTGTTGCGCGAATATCGGAAGAATAAATAGATTGCCTTTGCACACAATATGTACTATAATTGTCTTGCAAGGAGGTGGCGCTATGGATACAAATATGACGTTCCGCATGGATTCAGAGGTGAAATCACAAATGGCCACGATTTGTGCTCAGCTTGGGATGACACCTTCTACAGCATTCAATGTTTTTGCCAATGCTTTTGTTCGAGCAAAGGGTATGCCATTTCCGGTGACAATTCAGGAGCCTGAAAACGCAGTGACGCGGGAGAAAATGCTATCTGATACAGAACAGCTGCTTTCAGATTTTGCCGTTGATTATAAGAGGATGGCAGAATGATTTGGGTTAAAACAGAAGATGTGATTTTCATTCATCGTAGGATTATCCAATCGACAGGAGGCATTGATGGACTTCGAGATCGTGCTGGGTTGGAGGCAGCAATTGCCGCTCCGCTTCAGTCGTTTGCCGGACAAGATTTTTTTCCATCTGATGTTGAAAAGATTGCTCGATTAGGATATGGACTTGCTGCAAATCATGCATTTCTTGATGGGAACAAGCGAATTGGAGCAATGATGACGCAACTTCTGTTGAAATGGAATAGATATCAGCTAAAACTCCGGCAAGGAGAACTGGCAGATATGTTTATTTCAATCGCAGATGGAAATTCCGGTGAAGAAGAGCTGTTGGCGTGGATTCAAAACCATATAGACTAACTATATGAGTAAATCAAAAAATAAATAAAATACCAAGAGCCGGAAGGCGGGAGAACATCCCGTTTTCCGGCTCCTACTACTTGATAACGGTTCGTACAGATCTCTGCCTTCCTCTTTGAGGAAGGTGGCGCGGCGTAAGCCGTGACGGAAGGAGCAGCACACGAACAAATCTGTATCAAAGCCCTACCTGATTCGTTCGGTGCGTCAAGGTAGGTTTTATTGTTTTCCTTTTTGAATGCCGTGCACGATGCGCAGCAGCGGCTTTTCCGGCAGCAGGCGGGAGAAGGTCGTGCCCAGCTTGGTAGAAATGCCGGGGATGATGAGCAGCTTTCCGGCGAGTGTTTGGCGCACGGCGATGCGGGCAACGCGGCGGCTGTCCATCGCCTTGACAGAAAATTTGCTAATGCCAGCGGCGGCATTAAATTCTGTATCAACGGGACCGGGGCACAGGCAGCTTATGGTCACATGACTGCCCGCGGTGCGCAGCTCTTCATAAATCGCTTCGCTCAGGCGAACCACATAGTTTTTGGATGCATAATAGGTAGACAGCATCGGGCCTGCCAGAAAACCGGCAGAGGATGCAACGTTTAAGATTCTGCCGGAATCCTGCCGCATGAAATCGCGCAAAAATAGTTTAGTTAAAATGTGTACGGCGCGAATATTTACATCAATCATTTCCATCTCGCGGTCCAGCTCCGTGGAACAGAAATCGCCAAACAAACCAAAGCCTGCGGCATTGACGAGCAGGGAAACACCCTGTGCGCGTGTCTGCTCATGCAGCCAAATACAGTTTTCTTTTTTCGAGACATCGCAGACATAAATGCGGCATGGCGTTTGCAGTTCCTTGGCGAGTGCCTCCAATCGATCTCGGCGGCGGGCAGCGAGCAGCAGCCGCCAGCCCTGTCGGCTGAGTTCGCGGGCAATATCGCGCCCGATGCCGGAGGACGCACCGGTAATCAGCGCTGTTTTCATGGGAAATCCCTTCTTTCAAAAATCAAATCCTGCCTACAGTATAGCATAAATATAGTAGGTGTGCATCGGTTGTATATTTGACGAAAAGACGGTGCAAAACTATGTGCAAAACAGTCAATATTTCGCTGGATATGGAATTCACAAATTATTCACAGAAAAAATGACGCTTTTTCTTGACAACGGGAAAACAGGGTGCTATCTTATATTTAGCACTCAGAGAGGTTGAGTGCTAACACTCGAAACAAGACAGTGCCAAGGCATCCCGGAGCACTTCAGGAGGTGGAGACCGTGGAGCTATCCGCACGAAAGAAATTGATTTTAAAAACTGTCATCAACGACTATATCCGCACGGCGGAGCCGGTTGGCTCCAAGGCGCTCGCAAGTCGTCCGGAGCTGCGCTTCTCCTCCGCCACCATCCGCAACGAGATGAGTGAGCTGGAAGAGATGGGCTATCTCGAAAAACCGCATACCTCCGCCGGACGCATCCCGTCCCCCGCAGGTTATCGGCTGTACGTCGATGAGCTGATGGGACGAACGGATTTGAGCGTGGCGGATGTAGACCGCATCAACTCAGTCATGAAACTCAAGGTCAAAGAACTTGACCGCATGGTTTCAGAAGCCGGTAAGCTGATCTCGAACCTGACCGATTACACGACGCTCGCTGTCACACCGTATATGCAGCGCGTGACCATCCGAAAGTTCCAGATTATCGCCGTCAGCCCGCTGGATTTTGTCATCGTCGTTGTCACAGACAGCGGCGTGGTCAAAAACAAGATGCTGCGCACGGCAACGCCGGTCACGGCAGAGGAAGCAGAGCTGCTCACGTATGTACTCAATCAGACGCTGACCAACATTCCGATTGACGCGATTACCCCGCAGCGATTTGATATTGTCCGTCGGGCAGCTGGTGTGACCGCTCTGCTGGAGCTGGTTTCCCAGTTCTTAGATGAGGTCATCGAAGAGTTCAGCAGTCAAAAGGTATTTTTACAAGGTGCTTCTAAGCTGCTGGCGTATCCAGAGTATCAGGACGCCCACAAGGCGCAGGAACTTCTGGATTACATCTCGGATGAGAGCCATGTACCGGCACTTCGGACGTTTACCCGCGACATCAATGGTGTGCGCATCACAATCGGTCCGGAAAACGGCACCGATGGTCCGCTGCAAAATGCCAGTATGGTCTATGCGACCTACAACATTGGCAGCATGGGACGCGGCCTGATCGGCATTGTGGGTCCGACCCGTATGGATTACGCAAAGCTGTCCGCACGACTCGCACTGTTCTCCAAGGGTCTGAATCGATTGATCTCGGAGACATTCTTTGATGACGAACAATAGGAGGAAGACCATGAATACCAATGAGAACAAGCAGGAGACCGCTGAGCAGGAAAATGCACAGGCGGAAGAAGCGGTAAAGACCGAGGAAACTGCTGAAGATACAGCCGCTGCTTCGCAGGAGGAGTCGACAGAAGAAAAGCTGCAAAAGCAGCTGGATGAGCTGAATGACCGCTATATGCGCATGGCAGCAGAATACGATAACTACCGTAAGCGCATCGCAAAAGAGCGCGACATGATCCGCTCTGAGGCAACCGGCAAGGCGCTGAGTGCCATTTTACCGATCTACGATAATTTGGAACGTGCTCTTGCGCAGGAAACCGCAGATACGGAATATAAAAAGGGCGTGGAAATGACCGCTAGACAGTTTGAATCCGCGCTGGATTCGCTCGGCGTAGAGATTATCTCTGCAGAGCCGGGCACCGAATTCGACCCGACCGTTCACAATGCAGTGATGCACATGGAGGATGAGTCGCTGGGAGAAAACTGTATCGCAGAGTGCTTCCAGAAGGGCTTCCGCCACGGCGACAAAGTCATCCGCACCGCAATGGTCAAGGTCGCAAACTAATTTATCTTTGTAAAACATTATCTTTGATATAGGAGGAACATATCATGGGCAAGATTATCGGTATTGATTTGGGTACTACCAATTCCTGTGTTGCAGTTATGGAGGGCGGCGAAGCCGTTGTCATCCCGAATAGCGAGGGTGCAAGAACCACTCCGTCTGTTGTAGCATTTAACAAGCAGGGCGAGCGCATTGTTGGTCAGACTGCAAAGAACCAGGCTGTTACCAATGCAGAGCGCACTATTATTTCTATCAAGCGTCACATGGGTTCTGACTACCGCGTGACCATCGATGGCAAGCAGTACTCCCCGCAGGAAGTTTCCGCAATGATCCTGCAGAAGCTGAAGGCTGATGCAGAAGCATATATCGGCTCTCCGGTAACCGATGCAGTTATCACTGTACCAGCTTACTTCACCGACGCACAGCGTCAGGCAACCAAGGACGCTGGTAAGATCGCTGGCCTGAATGTACAGCGTATCATCAACGAGCCGACTGCCGCAGCACTGGCATACGGTGTAGATAAGGAAAATGAGCAGAAGATCATGGTATACGATCTGGGCGGCGGCACGTTCGACGTTTCCATTCTGGAAATCGGCGACGGCGTTGTAGAGGTTCTGGCTACCGCAGGCAACAACCACCTCGGCGGCGATGACTTCGACCAGCGTATCATTGACTGGATGGCTTCTGAGTTCCAGAACGCAAACGGCATTGACCTGCGCAACGACAAGATGGCAATGCAGCGCCTGAAGGAAGCTGCTGAGAAGGCAAAGATTGAGCTGTCCGGCCTGAACACCACCACCATTTCCCAGCCGTACATCACGGCTGACGCTACCGGTCCGAAGCATCTGGAGCTGACTCTGAGCCGCGCTAAGTTCAACGAACTGACCCGCGATCTGGTTCAGGCTACCATGGGTCCGGTTAATCAGGCACTGAGCGACGCTGGTCTGTCCGCAGGCGAGCTGTCCAAGATCCTGCTGGTCGGCGGTTCCACCCGTATTCCGGCTGTACAGGAAGCTGTTAAGTCCATCACCGGCAAGGATGCATTCAAGGGCATCAACCCGGATGAGTGCGTAGCTGTTGGCGCAGCTATTCAGGGCGGCGTGCTTGGCGGCGAGGTCAAGGATGTCCTGCTGCTGGACGTAGCTCCGCTGTCTCTGGGCATTGAGACCCTCGGCGGCGTATGCACCAAGCTGATTGAGCGCAACACCACCATCCCGACCAAGAAGAGCCAGGTATTCTCCACTGCAGCTGACAACCAGCCGTCTGTAGAGATTCACGTTCTGCAGGGCGAACGCGAGATGGCAGCTGATAACAAGACACTGGGCCGCTTCACACTGGACGGCATTGCTCCGGCACGCCGCGGTGTACCGCAGATCGAAGTTACCTTCGATATTGACGCAAACGGCATTGTAAACGTATCTGCAAAGGATCTGGGCACCGGCAAGGAGCAGAAGATCACCATCACCGCTTCCACCAACCTGTCCGATGACGAAATCAACAAGGCAGTAGAAGACGCTGAGAAGTTTGCAGAGGAAGATAAGAAGCGCAAGGAATCCGTAGAGATTCGCAACAACGCAGAGCAGCTGGCATTCCAGTGCAAGAGCACGCTGGATGAGCTGGGCGACAAGATCGACGCAGCAGATAAGTCCGCAATTGAGGCTGAAATCGAGAAGGTAAACGAGGCACTCAAGGGCACCGATACCGACATGATTAAGGCAGCAGCAGACAGCCTGACTGCAAAGTTCCAGGAGGTTTCCGGCAAGATTTACCAGCAGGCAAATCCGCAGGGCGCACAGGGTCAGGGCTTTGATCCGAACAACTTCGCTGGCGGCGCACAGGGCGGTCAGCAGACCGGTGCAAACGGCGAGCAGTATTACGATGCTGATTTCAAGGACGTTTCTGACGACAACAAGTAAGAAGTAATAACAATACAGGGGCAGGCAGGTTGGCAAAACGACCTGCCTTGCCCTCTGTATCTTTCTATTTATACCCCCATAAAGGAGGGGCATGACATATGGCAGATAAAAGAGATTACTATGAGGTACTTGGCGTCAGCAAGGGAGCCACAGAAGATGAAATTAAGAAGGCATACCGTAAGCTGGCGAGAAAGTACCATCCTGATTTAAATAAAGACAATCCGGAAGCAGCGGAAAAATTCAAGGAAATTGGCGAGGCATATGAAGTGCTGTCGGATTCCGAGAAGCGTTCGCGCTACGATCAGTTCGGCTTTGCGGGTGTAGACCCGAATTACGGAGCAGGTCAGGGCGGCGCAGGCTTTAGCGGCTTCCAGGACGTCGATTTGGGCGATATTTTTGGCAGCTTCTTTGGCGGCGGTTTCGGCGGATCTTCCCGCACCAGTCGCGCCAATGCACCGCGTCAGGGCGAGTCTATTCGCCGCACGGTGATGCTCAGCTTTGAAGAAGCGGCATTTGGCTGTGAAAAGAAGATTCAGATCGAACGTGTAGAGAAGTGCACCGAGTGCGGCGGCACCGGCGCAGAGAAGGGCTATACACCGGAGACCTGTTCCAACTGTCACGGTTCCGGCACCGTGCAGCAGACGCAGAGAACACCGTTTGGCGCGTTCTCGTCTACCGGTCCATGCCAGAATTGTCATGGCACCGGTAAGATTATCCGGAAGCCGTGTAAAAAGTGCCGCGGTACCGGTCAGGAACGCCGTGCACGCACGTTGGAAGTTAAGATTCCGGCAGGCATTGACGAGGGTCAGAGCATTGCCCTGCGCGGTCAGGGCGGCGCAGGCGTCAACGGCGGCCCGAACGGCGATGTTATTATTACCGTTGCCATTCGTCCGCATCCGCTGTTCCAGCGCGATGGCTACGATGTATGGTGCGAAGTTCCGATTTCCTATGCACAGGCATGTCTGGGCGATAAGCTGATTGTGCCGACGATTGACGGTAAGGTAGAATATACGATGCCGGCAGGCACACAGCCGGGCGCGGTATTCCGTATGCGCGGCAAGGGCATTCAGGCGGTCAATGGTCGTGGTCGCGGCGACCAGTTTGTCAAGGTGACACTGGAAGTGCCGAAGAATCTGACCGAGAGCCAGAAAGAGCTGTTGCGTAAGCTGGAAGAGAGCGACAATCCGCAGAACCATCCAAACCGCCGCTCATTCAAAGATAAGATGAAGAATCTCTTCGGCAAGAAAGATAAAGAGTAATATCTGAATAGAATGCAAAAAAAACTCCCGAAAGGGAGTTTTTTTGTGCGTATTTTTATCCTGTCTCTCCCTTTGGGAGAGATGTCACGCAGTGACAGAGAGGGCTGGCTCCCTCATTGAGGGAGCTGTCATTTGTCTTGCAAATGACTGAGGGAGTTTAATAAGATTGACAAGATACGCATCAGATTTACTCTACGGCGTACGTGCCTGTGCGCTGCTCCTTCCGTCACGGCTTACGCCGCGCTACATTCCTCAAAGAGGAAGGCTTTTTTCTTATATCGTGCAATTTTTACTTCGTTGTCAGTGCGTCTGTGATACTGGTCAGCTCATCCTGCTGCACGCCGTAGGCATAGGCGCCGCCGTCTACACTGACGAGATATTCTCGTGAGCCGCCCTTGGCGAACGACAGTGAACGGGTGCTGCCGTCTGTCATTGTCAGCGTGACAGATGCCAGTGCCTGCTGCTGTGTCGGCGTGTCGAGAATCCGCGTATAATTGACGGAATCCAGTGCGGCATACAGCTTTTGCAAGGCTTCCGTGCTCATGGTCTCACCGTCCAGTGTGGCAGTCTGCGAGACATCATCGGAAGACGTGTCGCTGCTGTCTGTATTGGAGCTGTCCTCGCTATCTTCTTGGCTGTCTTCGTCAGAGGTCTCCTGTGTCACAGCGACTGTGTGCGTCGTGCCGTCCTGTGTGACGGTGATCTGGGATACCTCATTGAGAGAGAACGGCATCAAATTGGTAGAACGCCAATCGCTCCATGTGTCATTTAAGAAGCCGCAGCCGGAAGCGTCTGAAATAAAGACTGTCGAACCGCCTTCCTTCATGACATAGCAGCCGCTGTTGTCATCCGTTGTGCTGCCGATGAGAATTGTGGCATCTATGCTGTTGGTCTTGATGTGCACGCGAGCCGTTGGCTTGTCTAAGCCGTATTGGCTCAAATCCGATGGATTGTCCTCAGCAATAGACTGTGCGGTGAGCAGAGTCTGTAAATCGGACAACAATCCGTTTTTCAGCGCGGAATCGTCTGCGTCACAGGATACCGGTGCCGTAAAGACAAAATCCGAATAGGCTTTGGCGGTTGTTTCGTCCATGCCGGAGGTGTCCCGTGCCTGCATGGTCAGAACCGTTCCGTCTGCGAGCGCATCGACAGTCAGGCTTTTCACCTCAGAGGACAAGCTGTAATAGCTGCCGAGTACAGTCAAATTGCGGTAGTATGACTCCTGCTCCAATAGGGCAGAGGCGGTGTCGCTGTCTACCAGATAGACAGCGGTTTTTCCGTCGATATTGCAATAGGTGCCGCTCACAACATCGCTGGACACACCAAACCGCAGGGTAGTGGTTTTGCCATCTGTGTCAGTGATTGCCACGGTGCTGACGGAATCGCTGTCTGCCAGACCGTACTTGGACAAATCGTCACAGGATGTTTCGACAACCTGACCGGAAACGGAGCTGGCAGTCGAGAAGAGATTTTGCATGAGGCTGTCGCTGTAAGCGCTGGAATCCTGCGAACCGGACATGGAATAGGTGGTTTTTTTGTTTTCTGTTGTGCTGGTCAGCGTGTAGTCATCGCCGCCGCTCAGTATGACGTGGATGCTGGATAATTTTTCTGTGTCCAACGAGACCAGCGTTTTGGTCTCGTTGGATGATGTGTCTTGTTCGTCCGGCATGTGCATGAGTCCGGCATAAATGCCGCCGAGAATGGCAACAGCGATCAGACCTAAAATCAGCCGTTTGGTGTTTTTTCGCATTACAGCTTCCTCCGACGGACAAAGACGACAATGCCGCTTATAAACATGGCAACCGGAATCAGAAGTAAAAGTAAGAAGACAAAAAACTCTGCGGTTGTGCTGATGACAAGAGGCTCTGCGGACAGGCTCTTGGACGGAATGGAAACAGAGCTGATTGTCGGCTGCATCTGACCGAGTACATTGCTCAGGAAGGCATGGTTCATGAGGCTGGATGCGTTCATCAAATCATCCGACATCATGATGCCGGCAGAGCACACAAAGATCTGTCCATTTTTGTCGTTGCCGGTGTACTGCGCCAGCGCTGCCAGCGTAAACGGACCATCGCTGTCGCCGTCTGCCTTGTCATAGCTGTCGTAATTGGTATCCGAGGAGAGCTTCTTTGCGTAAGAGGAATCGCGGCTCTCCATCAGGGCTTCTACCGTGCGGTCGGTCGTGGAATCCGGCAGCTGAACAGTCAGCGACTTGCCGTTCGGTGCAACGAGTGTCTGATCGGAATCGGAGATATCACTGTTGGAATCGGAATCCGTCAACTGTGCGAGCACATCCGTTGCTTCATCAATATTGTAGTTAGAGTCCAGAACCATGTCGGAATTGACCGTGATGCCCCACTCCTTGAGATAGGAATACAAGACAGGCAGATCAGTCGGGCAGGAGGTGCTGTCAAATACCATCAGATCGCCGCCGTTCTTGACAAAGGCGTCAATGAGATTGATTTCGTCTTCCGTGTAGTCGGTCTGCGGCAGACTGAGCACGAGGACGGAGGCGTCATCCGGAATTTTCTTTTCTTCGGTAAGATTCAGTGTGTTTGCCGTGTAGCCTGCCGAGGTAAACAGCGTGGACAGACTGGTGGAAATGCTCTCGTTGTGTCCCTGCAGGACGTACATGCCGGGTGTTTCCTCGCTGGTGACGGACAGAATGGCGGAAGTCAGTGCCTGCTCGCCCTGAAAACCGGTCACATCGTAATAGCCGGAATAGGAAGAGCTTGCCTCTGTGGCGTAGAAATCGCTTGTGTTGAGCACGCGGGTGTTGTCTCCGCACGAGACAATGACACTGCCGGTTGTGATAGAGGACGCGAGATTGCTGTACTTGCTCACAGCATTTGGGTTGGTGTAGGGATTGACATAGCTGATGCTCAGCTTGTCTCCCGCGAGCTGCGTATATTTGTTCAGCAGCTTGTAAACGGTGCCGTAATAGGTATCCTTTTTGAACTCATCCTCGTCTGCCAAAACGGTGATCGTCACGGAGTCTTTCAGATCGGACAGGGCAGACTTGGTATCGTCGGAAATCTGATACAATTGATTGGATGTCAGGTCGAGATTCAAATCAAACTTATCTGTCAGGCTGGTGGCGATCAGATTGACGAGAATCACAGCGACCAGCACGATGGCGAGACTGCCTGCGGAGATCGATACGCGGCGCAGTTTTTTGCGGCGCTGTGCCTTTTGCTCTGGCGTTAAAGCGGGCGCTTTGGGCGTTTTCTTGTGTTTGTTAAACATGGTGCACACCTCCTCACATTCTGCGGCGCTCGATCACACGGGCGGTTAAATACAAAAACAGACCGGTGAGGGAAATGAAGTAAATGAGATTGCCGAGCGAGAACTCTCCCGACATAAATGTGTCATATCGGGTAAAGATGGACAGCCAGTTGAGCAGCTCACCGAGCAGTGTGCTGGTTCCCAGAGAATAGCTCAGCATATCGACAATATATAAGCCGAGAAACAGGGCAAACGATAATACCGCAGCGATGAGCTGGCTCTCTGTCAGGCTGGACAGGAACAGACCCATGGCGGCAAAAATCGAAATGGCAAAGATCACGGCGATATAACAGCCGATGATCGATGGCCAAGACGGTGTGCCGAAAATCGTAATGATAATCAGCCAAGGAATTGTGCAGGCGAGTGCGCGCAGCAGCACGCCCATCGTGGCAAAGAACTTGCCGAATACAATTTCCCACACGCTGACCGGTGCAGTGAGCAGCAGCTTGTCTGTGCCCTGCTTATATTCCTCACTGAACAGCCGCATGGTCAAAATCGGCATGAGAAACAGAAAGACGATGAGCATGTTGGAAAAGACACTGCCGACGTCACTGGAAGAGGACAGCACACAGATTGCAAAGAAATAGAGATTCATCACGGCGAGATACGCGCCGATGTAAACATATCCGAGCGGAGAACGGAAAAATCCCTGTATATCGCGTTTTCTTATGGCGTTCACTTGTCATTCCCTCGCTTTCTGCCGAACAATCGGCGTTTTTTCTTCTTTGGCTCGTCATCCGGCTGCGGTTTTGCCGGTGCTTCTGTCTCATCGGAATCGGTCAGCTCCAGGAAAATCTGCTCCAAGCTGAGTTCCACCTGCTGCATGGACAGGATAGCCATGCGGTTTTGACTTAGTGCATCAAAGACATCGCGGCGCACATCGGCATCCGGCTCCGCCGTGATGCGGTACACCGACTTCTTGCCGTCCTCACGGACGCAGATTGCTTCGGCGACGCTTGGAACCGCTCGCAGAATGCGCAGCACGGCTTCAACTTCGCCTTCAATGGTCATTTCCAGCTGCTCTGCGCCCTCCATGCGGTCGCTCAGCTCGGTCGGCGTGCCGTCTGCGACAATTTTGCCATGATGAATAACTAAAATCCGGTCACAAACCGCCTGTACCTCCGGCAAAATATGACTGGACAAAATCACGGTGTGCTTTTGTCCGAGAGAGCGGATGGTTTCGCGGATTTCAATGATCTGTTTCGGGTCGAGACCGACGGTCGGCTCATCGAGAATCAGCACTTTTGGGTCGCCAATCAAGGCCTGTGCCAGTCCGGTTCGCTGGCGGTAGCCCTTGGACAGATTGCGAATGAGTCTGCCGGATACGTCTGTCAGGCCGGTCATCTCGCACACCTGCTTGAGATGATCTTCTTTGGGAAGCGTACACTTTTTGAGCGCGTAGACAAAGTCCAGATATTCCGAGACTGTCATATCTGGATAGAGCGGCGGATTCTCCGGCAGATAGCCGATCATCTTGCGCGCCTGATCGGCATCCGTGTCGATGTCAAAGCCGCCGAGAATCGCGGTGCCTGCGGTTGGACGCAGGCAGCCGGTAATCATGTTCATGGTCGTGGTCTTTCCGGCGCCGTTCGGGCCGAGAAAACCGACAATTTCCCCTTCCTTAACGGAAAAGGAGAGACCGGATACGGCAATCGTGTCGCCATATCGGCGGGTAAGTCCCTGTACCTGTATCATAAGATTCCTCCTGTTGGCAGGAAATGTGTGCATAAATGTATTTTTGTGCACATAGATTCTGCGATTATCCTCGTTACCTGCCTATAGTAGCATGTTCGTGTGTTTGTTATGTGAACAATTGGTATGGATTGCTGTACAAATATGCTATAATCAACATATGCAGAGTATAGAAAGGGGATGCCATATGCTGGAATATATCACACAGGGAGTCGGCCACAGCGGATTTGAAGACGGCAAGCTGCCGGTGCTGCTGCACATCGAGTCCAGACAGCTCAGTCAGACGAGACAAGTACAGCACTTTCACGCAGATCATGCCGAACTGCTGCTGGTACAGAAGGGAAGCTGTCAAGTTAGTATTGCGGGCGGACAGGAAACCATGCAGGCGGGAGACTTTGTGTTATGTTCAGCAGGAGAGCCGCATGCCTGCTGGACGCAGGACGAACAGCAGGCAGTTGTTATCTCCTGTGGTGTTTCTCATCTGATGTGCCACGGGAGAGAGGAAAATTGTTTTCTGAAGCCGAGCGAACGTCCGATTGTTCATGCGGGAGAAGGAAGTCAATCGCTGGAGCAACTGCTGCTGGCTTTGATGCAGGCGGCGCAGGATCCAAACGGGCAAAGCGGAGAAATTTGCAGCTATCTGTCTGCCGCAGTTGTTTTGCTGGCGCTGCGATTGCAGCGGGCTGTGACGGAACAAATGGAACAGACACGATATAGCCTTGGCGTGCGCACGCAGCTGTATCTGGATCGGCACTATACCGAACCGCTGACGCTGGACAGCATTGCACAGGCGATGAGTGTGAGCAAATATCACTTAGACCGCGTATTTTTGACGGGTGTAGGCTGTACGCCGATGCAGTATATCACACGCCGCCGCATCGCACGGGCACAGGTGTTGCTCGCGTCCACCGATCAATCCGTACAGCGCATTGCACTGCAGTGCGGGTACAATAGCTACACCTATTTTACGTCAGTATTTCGCAAAGCCGTGGGAAAATCCCCGCGAGAGTATCGCATGATGATTCGCGGGACGACGGATTCGCGCAAGACTTGATGATAAGTGTGGGAACTTTGTATGATTTGATGATGGATTGCGTGAAAACGGCGGAAGGATATTGCAAAACAGAGGAAAAATCCGTATAATCAGTGGTAGAAGCTGATACAGCATAGAACACGGATGATGATGGAGGCAGAACATGGAACTGTTAAGAATTGGTGTCGTTGGCTGCGGCGCCATTGGACGCGAACATATTAACCGAATCACCAACAGATTGGCCGGCGGCAAGATCGTTGCTGTATCTGATCTGTATGTAGAGGGTGCGCATCAGATAGGAGACCCGCTGGGCGCAACGGTATATGTCAACAGCGCGGATCTGGTTGATGATCCGGATGTCGATGCCATTATTTGTACCACACCGGCATTTGCACACAAGGAAACCGTCATTCAGGCGTTGGAGGCAGGCAAGCCGATTTTTTGCGAAAAACCGCTGACGACAACCGCCGAGGACTCCTTGGAGCTGGCGGAAATCGAGATGGAGTTGGGCAAGAAACTGATTCAGGTCGGTTTTATGCGCCGCTTTGATGAATCGTATACACAGGTTAAGGAACTGCTGGATTCCGGCGAGTTTGGTGCGCCGCTGTATCTGCGCTGTTCACATTGGTTCCCGGAGGTAGACGATGGCTTTACCACAGCGATGTCAGTCTATGACGCGGCAATTCATGAAATTGATGTCATTCACTGGCTGCTCAATGAGAATTACGAGAGCGCTCAGGTCATGTTCCCGCGCCAGACCCGCAATAAAAATCCGGAACTGAAAGACCCGCAGATTATGTATATCCGCTGTAAGTCCGGCGTGCTTGCGACAATTGAGGTATTCCTCAACTGCCAGTTTGGCTATGACATCAATTGCCAGATTGTCTGTGAGAAGGGCGTGATTGATCTGCCGAAGCCGCCGCGTCCGCTGCTGCGCAAGTCAGGTGGTCAAACCATTCTGTTGGATGAAAACTGGAAGAATCACTGGAAGCGCGCCTATGATCTGGAGATCCAGAAGTGGATTGATGCTGTGCGTGCCGGTGAGCTGACCGGCCCGAACGCATGGGACGGCGTGATTGCCAATGTCACGGCGGATGCGCTGCTGCGCGCGCAGCAGAACGAGGGACAGATTGAGCCGATTGCGATCGGTCCGCGTCCGGATTTCTACAAGTAAATTATCAATGCCGCAGAGCGTCTTGCTCTGCGGCATTCGTTATATCGGATACTTTCGGAACAGGCTCGGAGACAGACCGACGTTTTTCTGAAAGCTGTGAATGAAATTTTCCTCGCTGTTGTAGCCGGTGTGATAGGCGATTTGCTTGACGGACATCTGGGTAGAGGTCAGCATGTGCTTGGCCTTGTCGATGCGGCGCAAAATAATGTATTCATATGGAGAATAGCCCGTATGTGCTTTGAACTCACGGGAAAAATGTGACTGGCTCCAATTGACGGACTCAGCAACTGCCTTGACATTGATGGGCTCAAATAAATGTGCGTTCATATACCGGATAGCCAGCGTGATGCGGTTGGTTTCCGCCTTTTCCGGCGGGTTTTCCGTCAGCAGCAGTAGGCACAGCATGCGATGCAGCATCTGAGAGCAGGCCGCTTCGCTCATGCGCTCGCCGGAAGCACAACTGCTTAGCAGAGAATCCAGTAGCTGTAAAATTTCCGACAGAGATGCCGTGGAGAATACATGGTGTCCGCCGTGTGAACGAATGATTCGCTGATAAAAAGATGAAGAATTTAAGCCGTTGAACAGCAGCCAGATAAATTCAAAGCCATCTGATGCCCGATACTGATAGGGATGGCGGCAGTCGAACAGGACAAACTGGCCGCGCGTGGCGAGCATATCCCAGCCGTCAATTTTCAGCTCTAACGCACCGTTTTGCACGAGAAACAGCATGATATGATTGTTGTGATCGCTTTGCTGGGCGATTTTATCCTGATGATTAAACGAGTAAGTGTGGTCACAGAAATAGTGCCCGCAGCGGGACGGATAGTAAAATAAGTCCCGCGCGAGGGCGGACGGCGTAAAAAAGTACCGTTCAGAAATCTGATGCACACCGGTTTCCGGAATTAACATGGCAATCCCCCTCCTATATATGTATGGTATCAATAGACGCCGGAAAAATCAAGGGACGGTTACTGAAAAATAGCAGAATTTATCAGTAAGTCCGCAAATTGTATCATTGTGAGACGGGTCTCCCATACGGTATAATAGGGGCAACAACAGGGAACCGTCCCTTACAGACGGAAAACCAAGGATTTTTAGAGGAGGAAACCAACATGAAAATTGCGTTTGACGTTGACGTTCTTGCGAAGCAGTACGACATCAACACCATGGTTCATAAGGTAGCTGATTGGGGCTATAAGTACATCGAGCAGTCCCCGCATCCGCGCATCAACCCGTTCTACAAGCACCCGCTGTTCTCCAAGGAGTGCGAGGCAGAGTACCGTCAGGCTCTCAAGGAGACCGGCGTAGAGATCTCTTCCTTCATCGTAGTATACCGCTGGAGCGGCCCGACCGAGGAGCAGCGCCAGCATGCGGTTGCAAACTGGAAGAAGATCATCGAGATCGCTGTAAACATGGGCGTACCGGTAATCAACACCGAGTTCTCCGGCGATCCGAACCAGCAGGAAATCTGCAATGGCATGTGGTTCCGCTCTATGGAAGAGCTGCTGCCGATCATCGAGCGCGAAGGTCTGCGTGTTGAGGTTCAGTCTCATCCGTATGACTTCTGCGAGCTGAATGATGAGGCTTGCGATCTGGTTAAGTCCTTCCGTTCCAAGAACCTGGGCTATGTATACTCTGCATCCCACGGCTTCTTCTACGATCAGGGCAAGGGCGATGTTCGCCACATGCTGAAGTACGCTGGCGACGAGCTGACCCACGTTCTGTTTGCTGATACCTATAACCAGACCAAGGACTGCCGTTACATCCTGAATCCGCCTTGGCTGAACCAGCACGGCAGAGCTGACGTTACCATCCATCAGCACACCGCTATGGGTGAGGGCGAGGTTGACTTCCCGGGCATCTTCGAGACCCTGCGTGAGATGGACTTCGCAAACAAGCAGCTGAAGGCTGATGCTCCGAAGGTTGGCGGCGACAACATCGCTTGCGTTTCTTACTTCGGCTTCCCAGAGAAGATGGACAAGCAGGCACCGGAAGCACGCGAGATCATCGAGCGCGAGCTGCTGGGCAAGTAAGAAATCGTTCTATCCTTACTATACTACTATATAAAGCCAGGATTCCCGCAGGCATATGCCTGCGGGAATCTTTATCTGTGAAAAAATTGACAAAATTTCTTGCTAAAACACGCAAAACATGGTATACTTTGTAACGCAAGACGTATAGACCACTGGTCTGTGCGAGAGGAGTTCGGAACCTAAGACGGGATTTATCGGAATTCAGGAGCCGATGAAACCCTGTTCATTCTTGCAAATCAAAATTTCCCTTTTGTTGTTGTATGATGAAAGAACTGCTGCATTTTCAGGAAAGTGCGGCAGTTCTTTCTTCGTAATACACCATTTTTGCTGTGGGAATATCTGGATAATACTGCATAAATATGTGTATAATATGGCATAACTTGCATAAATATGATGATTTTGTATAGAACATGCCGAGAATGACAAAAGCGTACAATTACCCAAAGAAAAAGCAGTTTTTAGCAAGATCGCTACACAAATGGAGCAAAGAACAGGGAGATTGCACGTTTGGATTGGTAACATTTGAGTAACTTTGAAAATGTTTTGAGTCACGTGCAAAAAAACACTTTGCTGTTTTTGTAAAAAGTGCACAAAAAATGTTGCGAAATTTTTAACACGAAGTTTGGCGGTCAGGCTTGAGAAAGGTCAAGACGTCTGCTATAATCATACATGGAAATACAGCTGAGTCCTCTGAGGAACAGTTGATTTTGCGCCTTTATCAGGTGATTCCGGGACACCGCTGCAAAGGCGCGGAGAGAGTTTAGAAAAAGGAGAATAAAGTTATGTTAACTGTAATTGAGTTTGTCGCCTTTACAGTGCTCGTAGCTGTTTTGTCCGCGTATAAGACGCGCGATGAGAAGCTCGATACTGAGGAGGGCTACTTCGTTGCAGGCCACAGCTTGCCGGGCATCGTTATCGCAGGTTCCCTGATGATGACCAACCTGTCCGCAGAGCAGCTGGTCGGCACAAACGGTCAGGCTTTCTCTGGTTCCATGTCCACCATGGCTTGGGAAGCTACTTCCGCATTCGCACTGATTATTCTGGCATTTGTTCTGCTGCCAAAATTCCTGAAGGGCAACATTGCAACGATTCCGCAGTTCTATAAGATGCGTTATGATGAAGCAACTAAGAACATGTTTTCTCTTATGTTCCTGTTTGCTTACGTTGTTACCATGCTGCCGACCATCCTGTACTCGGGTTCCGTAGCATTGGAGAAGATCTTCAATGTTCAGGAGATCTTTGGCATCAGCTACTTTATGGCAATCCTGATTGTGTGTGTTGCTACTGGTCTGATCGGTATGGCATACTCCGTATTCGGTGGTCTGAAGGCAGTTGCTTACTCTGACACCATCAACGGCGTTGGTCTTCTGATCGGTGGCTTCCTGGTTCCGATTCTGGGCTTTGTTGCTCTGGGTCAGCTGGATGGCGGCGGATTCCTCGCAGGCATCAAGCATTTTGCAACCGCTACCCCGGAAAAGATGAATGCTTGGTCTGCTCCGGGCGAATTGGCTCCGTACGTTCCGTGGCCGCTGCTGTTCACCGGTATGTTTGTAAACAATATGTTCTACTGGTCCACCAACCAGTCGATCATTCAGCGTTCTCTGGGTGCTAAGAACCTGGCAGAGGCACAGAAGGGTGCTATCTGGGCTGGCTTCTTCAAGTGCTTGGACGTATTTGTTATCGTTATCCCGGGCATCATTGCTTACCAGCTGATGCAGGGCGGCGTTCTGACTGTAGGTTCTGGTGCAAAGTTCGATGGTGACTCTGCTTACCCGCTGCTCGTTCTGCATGTAATGCCGAAGCCGCTTATGGGCTTCTTTGCAGCCGTAATGTTCGGTGCTATCCTGTCTTCCTTCAACTCTGTACTGAATTCGTCCTCTACGATCTTCTCTCTGGACATCTGGAAGCCGATCTGGGGCAAGAATGCAGATGCAAAGAAGGTAGTAAAGGTTGGTCAGATCTTTGGTCTGATCGTTGGTATTCTGGGTATCGTTATTTCCCCGTTTATCATGTACTTCGGTTCTGGTATCATGAACTTCATCAACGAGTGCTGGGGTCTGTTCTCCATGCCGATCCTGTGCGCTGTACTGTTCGGTATGCTGAATAAGAAGGTAACCGCGCTGGCTCCGAAGATCGGCGTTCCGGTACATATTGTTCTGTACGCAATCGGTTACTTCACCGTATTCTCTAAGATTCACTACCTGTACTGGGTATTCGTATGCTTCCTCGTTCAGTGCGTCATCTACTTTGCAGTTGCAAAGTTCGCTCCGGCAAAGGAAGACTTCGAGATGCCGAACGTACCGCAGATCGAGATGACTCCGTGGAAGACCGGCAAGATCTGGGCTACCGTTGGTGCTCTGGTAGTAGTTGTTATGTACATCATCTTCTCCCCGCTGGTACTCGGCTAAGAGAAGGACTTACATCCGCAAATATCGTTCTCGGAAGTACGAAGAGACTCCTCGCTTGAGGGGTCTCTTTTTGCGTGTGTTTGGATAGCGTGTATTTGTGCCCGCTCAGTCATTTGCATAGCGAAGCGCATACCTGACGAATTAAGCGGACTTTCGTGCAGACTTGTTCGCGTGCTGCTCCTTCCGTCACGGCTTGCGCTGCGCGACCTTCCTCAGGGAGGAAGGCTTTTGTTTCGCACGATTTAACTTGTCTCTCCCTCTGGGAGAGATGTCGCGGAGCGACAGAGAGGGCTTTTCTCTTGGAAAAGATGATTCTTTCCATCAAAAAAAGCACCCCGATGGAGTGCTTTCTGTATGTATTCGTTTAGTTGGACGATGTGCTGTCGGACGCTTGGGTATTTGCGGTGCTGCTGTCAGACGTAGAGTCTGTGCTTTCGCTGGTTGCTTCGGATTCTGTATTCAGTCCCAGATCTTCATCTGTAAAGCCATTATATACCTTGCCGGCTTCCAGTGTGACACCCTTGATTTTTGCGAGTTCCGATACGGTAACGAATGCATAACCCTGCTGCTGCAGTTCATCAATGGCGGCGAGAACGCCCTCTACGGTGGTCTCATACAGGTCATGCTCCAGAACGATAGCACCATCCTGTGCGCCGTCTAAAATGTGCTGCTTGACAGAATCGGCATCGCGGTATTTCCAATCCAGTGTATCAACATCCCATAGGATAATCGGCATACCGAGTTTTTGCATGGACGCTTGTACGCTGTCATTGTATTCGCCGCCGCATGGACGGAATACAGTCGGCTTCTGGCCGGTATACGACTGAATCAAGTCGTTGTTGCTGGAAACCTGCTCGTAATCACCATCGGAAACCTCGTGAGCTAAACGGTGATCCATTGTGTGGTTTCCGACCTCATGACCTTCTGCCAAGTAGCGCTTCATCATCGAGTTGAAGTCCTTGACACGGTAGCCGCACAGGAAGAAGGTGGCATGAGCATTGCGCTCCTTCAGACCGTCCAGCAGACGTTCGGTGCGTCCGCCCTCGTTGCCGGTCGGGCCATCGTCAAAGGTCAAAGCGATGTATTTATCGCCCTTGGGAATCTTGTTGGCTTCTTCCTGCTCTTTCTTTTTCTGTTCTTCTTCCAGCTTTTTTTGCTTTTCCTTTGCCTGCTCAGCACTTCCGGTGTCAGCAGAAGCGGTCTGCGCGCTGCCGGACTGCTTGGCATTGCTGGAGGTTGTTTTGCTGCCGGATGCTCCGCAGCCTGCCAGCATTGCCGCACATAAAACAGCGGCGATGCCGGACAAAATCAGTCGTTTTTTCCATTTTATCATTTTTTACGCCTCTTCTTGTTGGAATACTTCGTTTAGTATAGTACAAAAAAGATGACAAGAAAAGAGGTTTGGATAAAACTTAAGAAACTTTAAGGAAAATGCTTTGTGTGCGCTGTACCATCGTGCCGATGCCTCGCCAGAACAGCCGTACCAGACGCGCGGCAAGATACGAGAGGATCAGCAGGAGGAGCAGAGATAATACGCCCCAGCGCGGCGCAACGATGACCTGTACAACGGGATAGAAATAGTAGCAGAAAAAGGGATGGATGAGCCACATGCTCGTGCTTTCCTTGCCGATGCACAGCAGTGCCGCACGGATCGGGCGAAGATGGCGCAGCAAGTCCATCAGAAAGATAATCAAAAACGGAACATAGAGAATGTCTACGATTTGTCCGGTAAGCCAGCGCATCTGTACGATGACGCCGACAAAGAAAATATCTAACAGAGGGTTGAGCAGATGATTGCGGCGCAGGGAATCACGAATCTGTATAAGCAGATTGCCTTTGGCAAAGACAGCACCCATCCAAAAGCATGCGGTATATGGTGCGGACAATAAGAAAAAGGTCTGATACAGATAGTTGTCGCTGAGTGTGCCGAATACTTCCAAGTCACCAAGTGCAGGAAAGACGTCTGTAATAAAAATAGAAAACAGGACAACTGCCGTGACATTAAACAGCGTCGAACGGTGGCGTACTAAGTGGTCAATCAGGGGATATAAGATCAAAACACAGAGATAACTGTTTAGGAACCACCATTCACTGTTATAAGAGGTGGAAAAGCCGATAAAATTGTTAAAGCATTCCTGCGCGGAAAACGTGGCATACCGCGTACAGATTTCTGCTTCGTCGCAGTAGGTTGGCTGGTGCGCACAGAATAAGAACGCCAAGGGAATGAAAATGACAAAGACCTTCCAGTACGCGAGATATAATCCTTTAATTTTGGCAATCAGGTCATATTTCTTGGAACAGGCGGTGAGATAAACGCCATATCCGCCGAGAAAAAAGAAAAAGGAAACACAGATTTTACCGAACGAACCGAAATAGGAGAGAGAGCTTTCGCCGCAAATGTTGAGGATGTGCCACAGTTCACCGCCTGCGATACGTTCGGGAAATGCCCATAGATGATGCATCAGCATCAAAAGAATAGCAACGCCTTTCACTAGTTTGGTATCTTCTCTGGAAAATGTCTGTTCCATGTATCTATTACACTCCCATAGCTGTCATATTACTTACAAATTTTAGTATAAACACCGACTTGTCGGAAGTCAATTGTCAAGTATACAAAAAAACAAGAGCCTGCCCAAATGGACAGACTCTTGCGTATTTGTCAGAATATTCTGTGCGCGATAGGCGCAGGGAATTAATAATGACGAGCTTCGTACAGATGATCCTGCAGCTTCTTGTAAGCTTCCTGTACTTCCGGCTTCTCAGAAACAGAAGCAACGCCTACACGCCACCAAGCTTCCCATTCCTTGGACATGGACTTCGGCAGAACCTTCATGTCGATCAGGGTAGAAACAGTCTGCTTCTTGGAGTCTTCCAGTGCAGCAGCCAGCTCTTCCATGGTCTTTACGGTGTAGGTCTTGCAGCCGTATGCAGCAGCAACAGCAGCGTAGTCGATGTTCATTGCCGGACCGAGATCGCAGCCATCGTACGGAGTGCCCGGGATGTGCATGTTCTTCTCGGTGGTACGGGACTTGTTGCCCTGGCCAACCTGCAGGTTGTTGATGCAGCCGTAAGAAGCGTTATCAAACAGGCAAACGTTGATCTTGTAGCCGTACTGAACAGAAGCGATCAGCTCGGAGTGCAGCATATCGAAGGAACCGTCACCGCACATTGCGTATACTTCCTGATCCGGGCAAGCGATCTTGCAGCCGTAAGCGCCTGCAACTTCATAACCCATGCAGGAGTAACCGTACTCGCAATGGTAGGTGTTCGGAACCGGAGCTCTCCACAGTGCCTGCAGGTCGCCCGGCAGGGAGCCGGCAGCACCAACACAGATGGAATCCGGAGCGATATGGGTGTTGATGTAACCCAGAGCAGCGGTCTGTGTCAGCTTGGAGCCGATGGACTCGATGTAGTGCTCAACAGCACGACGGTTTGCGTCCTGGATTTCCGGAACGTAGGACTCAGCGTCAACGTACTCGGTGTGATCCATGCGATCTACGTCAGCCCACCAAGCATCCTGCAGTCTCTTTACTTCTGCAGCGTACTCATCGGAGGTGTGATAGCCGCCCAGAGCGTCGATCTCAGCGCTGATTGCGGTCAGAGCCTCGTTTGCGTCAGCAACAACCGGATAAGCGTCCATCTTCAGGCACTGGAACTCAGACGGGTTGATGTTAACGAACTTAGCGGAAGTGTCGTACAGCCACTTGGAAGCCGTGGTAAAGTCGGTGTAACGGGTACCAACGCCGATAACTACGTCGCAGTCATGTGCGAAAGCATTTGCGCACTCGGTACCGGTGATGCCCAGACCGCCCAGAGACAGCGGATGAGTCCACTCGATAGCGGACTTGCCTGCCTGGGTTTCGCCGAAAGCAATACCAAACTTCTCAGCGAATGCACGGAATACCTTATGAGCCTCAGCGTAACGAACGCCACCGCCACAGATCAGCAGCGGCTTCTTTGCGGACTTGATGATCTCAGCTGCCTTCTTAGCTGCCTTCTTGGTAGCCGGACGGCGCTCGATGGTCCAAACGCGCTTCTTGAAGAAGTCAACCGGATAATCATAAGCTTCGCCCTGTACATCCTGCGGGATGGATACAGCAACGGCACCGCAGTTGCCCGGATCGGTCATTACACGGAATGCGGACAGCATATCGGTCATGATCTGCTCCGGACGGTTTACACGACCCCAGTACTTAACAACAGCCTGGAAGGAGTCGTGAGCGGAAATGGTCAGGTTCTGCGGCTGCTCCATCTGCTGCAGTACCGGATCCGGCTGACGGGAAGCGTAAACGTCGCCCGGCATCAGCAGTACCGGAATGTTGTTTGCAGTTGCGGTAGCAGCAGCGGTAATCATGTTGCAGGCGCCAGGACCTACGGAAGAGGTGCAAACGAATGCCTGCTTGCGGCGCAGCTGACGAGAGAATGCAACAGCTGCCAGAGCCATGCCCTGCTCGTTCTTGCCCTGATATACTTCCATATCCTTGATTTCCTGCTCGATACCGTTGCAGTAGCCAACGCAGTTGCCGTGGCCCGGGATCATGAAGATACCGCGGATAAACTTCTGTTCTACTTCCTTGCCGTCCATGTCAATGTAGCTGACATACTGGTTCTCCAGGAAGCGGATGCACGCCTGGCTAGTGGTCAGGCGGACAGTTTCCATGTGTCTCATTGGAATTTTTCCTCCTCATGCAATTCTTACACAATTCTCACATTGTTTAAATCTATCTTATTTTCTTTCAAATAAGCGGGGGTAAGGGGGTAAAGTGGGGGATTAGTAGCCGGTGGAGCACTTCCAGATGTGCTCGTCTGCATCGTCGCGTACCAGCCACTCGTGCTCAACGTCGTCAACACGGGTCTTGTCCCACGGATCGCCCGGCAGATGACGGATGCCCCATGCATAGCAGCAAGCGTAACCCGGAGCGGTTACCTGAGAATGCATCTTGCTGGTAATCAGAGACAGACCGTTGTGGTGGGTCTCATACAGCTCGCCGTTGCCCCAGCCTGCGCCGAAGCCCTGCGGCTTGTCGAAGCGGTAGAAGTAAACTTCCGGCTGCGGATGATGATGCGGCGGGTAAGAGGACCACTTGCCCGGCAGGTTGATAACTTCGCCCAGTACCATGTTGGAGTACGGAGCATTGTCGAGGTCAAAGCAGGTACGAACATCGCGCTTGATGCAGTTCTGCAGAACGCCGCCAGTGCCGCGTGCCCAAGTATCGGTATCTTCCGGACGGAACAGCTTGTTCGGGAATTCCGGCTCGGTCTTGTCGTTCAGGGTCTTCTGTACGTAGATGTTAGACGAGCCCTTTGCGGTGATGACGATCTTGGTCTGCTTGTGAACCAGCAGACACCACGGGTTGTAATCGAACGGATTCGGGCGAGCCATGTCTACGCTCTGGTCATCCCAGCTCATGTTGACGTCGCCGTCAAACAGCAGGCAGGCAACTTCCTTGTCTGCTTCTTCGATGGTGTAGGTATCTCCAGCTTCCATAACCAGAAGACCGACATCCATCATACCGCCCTTGCCTTCTCCTTCATCAAGACGCAGGTACTCGTTATAGCCGCGCTTGACTTCCTTGTCCATGTACATTGTAAAACACACCTTTCTCTATGCCTGACTGACGCAGGCAGAACATTTGAATACAATGCTGCAAAAAGGCGTACGAATCCCTTTTGCATAATTTATGGTTTAATTATAGCATGGTGTGTGTTCTTTTTCAAGAATGCGCCGGATAAAAGCGATCAGAATTTTGTACAGCGTGACGGCTGAGGGGACACAGTGATAGCGTTCTGTTGTCAATCTGTCGGATAATACAAAATGCAGTCAGCCCGTGCACGCATACGCTGGAAAAGAACACGGAAAACTTAGGTAAAACTTGTACAAGCACTGGGCGGGTGCTATAATGAATGCACAGGCGATACTACCTAATACTATGCTTAGGGAAGCTGGTATTGTAAGTATAGTACCAGATCGGTACGGAAGAAACAAGACTGCACTTTTTGGTAAGTGACTATGGTTTTGGTGACGATAGAAAACAGCAAAAAAGGGCGGACGGCGGAAGGAGGAATCCTGATGAAGCGAGACACGAGAGAAATTTCGTATGATTGTCCCATTGAGGCAACGCTGGGACTGATTGGGGGAAAATGGAAGGCACTGATTCTGGATCATTTGACAGACGGCGCGCTGCGGTTTGGAAAGCTGCAAAAGCTGATGCCAAAGGTAACACCAAAGATGCTGACACAGCAGCTGCGGGAGCTGGAAAAAGACGGCTTGGTGAAACGGCATGTTTATCCGGTTGTGCCACCGAGAGTAGAATATGAGCTGACCGAATTTGGACAGACGGTTTTGCCTATCTTGGATGCCATGTGTGTCTGGGGACGAGCCTATCTGGACGATCAGAGAAAAAATCCTAACAATTCAAAATAAGACACAAAAAGAGGATGTCATAAACGACATCCTCTTTTTGTGCAATGATACAGTTTGATGTACTTATTCCCAAATCAGTCGAATGTTATGTGCGCGACAGAATTCTACAAACTTTGGCGCCGGCTTCTGGTCGGTGACAAAGGTGGAAATGTCCTGCAGCCGGCAGAATGTCACGGTGGCATCGTGCCCCAGCTTGGAGTTGTCGGCAACGAGAATTACGCTGGAGGCATGAGATACGACACCGCGCTTGATTTCCGCTTCGAGAAATGTCGTATTGCTCATGCCGGACTCGACAGTTACACCGGTAGCACATAGGAACGCCTTGGTGATGCGCAGATCGGATAACGCCTGCTGGGCAGAAATGCCGACAAACGAACTGGTTGCCGGATTGAACGCACCGCCGAGAGAGATCAGATTGATGCCGTCGTATTTTGCCGCCTCGACCATTGCCGGAAGCGAATGCGTCACGACTGTCAGCTTGATGCGCGGCGGCAGATGCCGCAGCACGTTGACGGCGGTAGAACCGGAGTCGATAAAGATGGTATCGCCATCGTTTAGCTCCCGCGCTGCCAGCTTGCCGATCAGATCCTTGGCGCCCGGATTGAGTCCGGAGCGCACCGGAAGAGGCATGACATCCTCCGGCGTCACGGCAGTGACACCGCCGTATACCTTGGCGATGTGACCGCGCGCTTCCAGCTCGTTCAGGTCGCGCCGGATGGTGTTTTTGGATACACTGAACACCTCGCACAGCTCATCAATAGAGACTGTCTTTTGGGATAGTACATATTCTTCAATTGCATTGAGTCTGCTGATTTTCATAAGGAAATCCCGCTTTCTTGGAACAAACAAGTAACTAACACAAAACCATGATAAAATCATTATAGCAGAAAGTTGAACAAAATCCAACCGGAAATCTGGAATTTGTTGAGCAAGTTTTCCCCACGCGCGGTGCAGTGCCGGAAAGGGAATATTTGTGAAGCAGGTCAAAAATTCTGCTCTCAGGGAAAATTTCTCTAAAAATCGGCGGGCGAGCATTGCAATTCGTTTACAGAGATGATAAAATCTAAGAAAGTATGGTGTGACTTCGGGAGAAAAGGTTTTTTCTGATGTCATGCTGACAATTCTTTGATTAAGGAATAGGTAGGTGTATTCAATGCAGAAAGCAGAAAAGATGCAGGCTCTCCGTGAATTTGCAGCCGAAATTCGAGTTGAGACCCTGAAGACCATCGGTTCGCTTGGCTTTGGACATGTAGGCGGCTCGATGTCTATCGCAGACGCAATGGCAGTCCTCTATGGCGATATCATGAAGATTGACCCGAAGAATCCGCGTTGGGAAGATCGTGACTGGTGTGTTCTGTCCAAGGGACATGCAGGCCCGTGTGCATATGCAACACTGGGACTGAAGGGCTTCTATCCGCTGGAAGAGACCCGCACCCTGAACAAGCCGGGTACCAACTTCCCGTCCCATACCGACCGCACCAAGACTCCGGGCGTTGATCTGACGACTGGTTCTCTGGGTCAGGGTATGTCCACCGCTACCGGCGCTGCTCTGGGCAACAAGCTGGACGGTCGTGACAGCCATGTATTCGTATTCGTTGGCGACGGCGAGTGCGATGAAGGTCAGGTTTGGGAGGCTGCTCAGTTCGCAGCTCACTACAAGCTCGACAACCTCGTTTGCTTTGTAGACAGCAACAAGCGTCAGCTCGATGGTGCTGTTGATGACATCATGTCTCACGGCAAGGGCCTGAGAGCAAAGTTCGATGCATTCGGCTGGAACGCAATCGAGCTGGAAGACGGCAACGATGTAGAGCAGATCTATGACGCTGTTCAGGAAGCTTATGCTACCAAGGGACAGCCGACCGCAATCATTCTGAACACCATCAAGGGCAAGGGCGCAACCTTTGCTGAGTCTACCGGTGCGCACAGCTCTCAGCCGACTCCGGAGCAGTGGGAAGAAGCAATCGCTGCAGCAGAAGCAGAGCTTGCTGCTGTTAAGGCTGCAAAGTAAGGAGGACAGGCGAAAATGAGTTTTACTTTAATTGGAAAGCATGAGAAGGACTCCCGCAATTGCCGTGACGGTTACGTTACCGCAATGGAGGAGCTGATGGCGGCTGATCCGACCGTTATGCACGTTGACTGTGACCTGTATAACTGCATCAACACCGCAAAGCTGGCTAAGGAATTCCCGAATCAGACCATCAACGCTGGTATCGCTGAGGCAAACGCTATGGGCGTTGCTGCAGGTCTGACTGCTACCGGCAAGAAGGTTTGGATGCATTCTTTCGGCTGCTTCTCCTCCCGCCGTGCATTTGACCAGGCATTCATGTCTGCTGCATATGCAAAGCTGGGCGTAAAGGTTCTGGGTTCCGACCCTGGCGTATGCGCTGCATACAACGGTGGTACCCATATGCCGTTCGAGGATTGCGCACTGTATCTGTCCGTTCCGGATTCCATCGTTATCGATCCGACCGACTTCACCATGGTCAACAAGATCACCAAGAAGCTGACCGCTGTTGAAGGCAGACTGTCTTACATGCGTATGATCCGTAAGGGCGTTATCAAGGTATACGGCGACGATTCCGACTTCGAAATCGGCAAGGGCGTTACTCTGAAGGAGTCCGCTGATGACGTAGCTACCGTTATCGCTTCCGGCATCATGGTTGACGAGGCTCTGAAGGCTTACGAGGCTCTGGAAGCTGAGGGCATCAAGGTTCGTGTCATCGACATGTTCACCTGGAAGCCGATCGACGAGGATCTGATCGTGAAGTCCGCAAAGGAGACCGGCGCTATCGTAACTGCTGAGAACCACAACTGCACCTGCGGTCTGGGCTCTGCTGTTGCTCGCGTACTGTCTGCTAAGTGCCCGACTCCGGTTGAGATGGTTGGCGTACATGACCAGTTTGGTCAGGTTGGCGCTCAGTCCTTCCTGCAGGAAGCTTACAAGCTGACCGCAGAGGAGATCGTTGCCAACGTCAAGAAGGTAATTGCAAGAAAGTAAGTTTCGTTATGCATACCGAGCCGTCCCTGTCTTGTGCAGGGACGGCTTTTTTTACGGAGAAAAAGATGAAAAAAGTATATACAATCCTTCTTTTGGCTTTACTGGGAACATTTGCTCTGGGCGGTACAGCTTTTGCAGCATCGGAATATGTTGAGCAGTTCGCACCGGATTCTGCGGATTATGCTGAAATATCGACGCTCACAAGTCGTGTTATAGATGCGATGAGCGGGATGTGCGCAGATGTGACGGCAGCAGACATTGACTGGAGCCGGGCATATAAAGTCTACGCGGATGAATCGGATGTCTATGGTTCTTATAAAGAACAACAAATGACATATGATGAAATCAAACAACAGATGGAATATTATGTATGGGTGCTTCCGGTACAGGTAAAAGATGCATATTTTCACGTTACGATTTCGCAGGGAATGCCGCTCACGGAGGATGAATCCGTGCTGGCAGTACTGACAGAGGAACAAAAAGAACAGATTCGGGAGGAAACAGGCAAATGGATTCCGGTTGTGACGGAACATTGGATGAGGACAAGACAGCAGAACAGATAGACCAGCAAATCGCAGATGCAGTGGGAGAAGAAACGATCCATCGAGCGTTTATCATGGGAGGTTCACCCAAGCTGCGTTCGGCGGTCGCTGTTGTTGAAACAATCAATCACAACATACAGATTGTTGTGCTGGAAGAACCGCGGCTGACTGGCGTAAAAAGCTCTAAAAGAGCACAGACAGCCGAACAACCGCTGCAATCCGGTCAGGCCTATGCAATGGAAGACATGGCGGACAGGATGAGTGAGTATACGGTGGATAAAACCGATGAACAGACTGGCGCTGGCGGTGAAAACAGCGCAGGTTATATGACCGTATTATGGATTGTGCTGGGAGCTGCCGGAATAGAAATCGGCTGCTGGGCGTGGAAACGTGCAAGATGCAAATGAAATTTGTGCATATCGAGCCGTCCCTGTTTTGTGCAGGGATGGCTTTTTCGTGTGTAGATTTTGGTGATTTGAGGACAAATATTCGCAAGTTTGCGCACGAAAACAAGGTTCTGTTGTGCAACATGAATTAGAACGTGCAGGAAATAAAAAATAGTTGACCAAATTGCACAAAACATTTGACAAACAGGCACGTATCCTATATCATAAATAGTATAGGAAACAAGCCTATTATCTGTTGCCGCGTGGTGCGAAAATTTGGAGAGGTTTTCGTTGGGAAAACAGGCGGCCGCAGAGGTATAAAATCATGGAGGTGTTGTGATTATGTTCACAAACAAGGATATCAAGCTGGGTATCTGCCCGATCGGCTGGACCAACGATGATATGTGGGATCTCGGCGATGAGAATACATTCCAGCAGTGCATTTCTGAGATGCGTCTGGCAGGCTTCACCGGATGTGAAGTTGGTCATAAGTATCCGTCTGACGTAAAGGAGCTGAAGGAAGCTCTGGATCTGCGCGGCATGACTGTTGCATCCAAGTGGTTCTCTTCTTTCCTCGGCACCAAGCCGTTTGAGGAGACCTTCGAGGAGTTCAAGAAGGAAATCGAGTACCTGTCTTACGCAGGCGCTACTGCTATTAACATTTCTGAGCAGTCCTATTCCATTCAGGGCAATCAGGATCTGTCTATCTTTGAGAACAAGGCTCGCTTTACTGATGCTGAGTTCGCTCAGATGTGCGATGGTCTGAACAAGCTGGCTGAGTACGCAAAGAGCAACGGCATTCGTGCATGCTTCCACCATCACATGGGTACCTGCGTACAGACTCTGGAAGAGACCGAGCGTATGCTGGACAACACCAGCGACGATCTGCTGCTGTGCTACGATACTGGTCACTGGACTTTCTCTGAGGAAGATCCGATGGCAGTTCTGAACAAGTATCCGAACAGAATCGGTCATGTACATCTGAAGAACATGCGTAAGGCAGTTCGCGATCAGGCTATCAAGGAGAGCTGGTCCTTCCTGAAGTCGGTTCGTAACGGCGCCTTCACCGTTCCGGGCGATCCGGAAGGCTGCGTAGACTTCGAGCCGGTTCTGAGAAAGCTGGACGAGATCGGTTACACTGGTTGGATCATGGTCGAGGCTGAGCAGGATCCGGCTAAGGCTAACCCGTTCAAGTACGCAAAGATGGCTTACGAGTACATCACCGACCTGATGGCTAAGTAAGAATATAATCATTTTATTTAGATGAAAACTGGATACCTGCGTCTGCGGGTATCCAGATTTCTGGCTTGATTAACAAGTATAGACAAGGAGAGAAAAAGTCATGGCAAATTTAAAGTTTGGCGTAGTTGGCTGCGGCAGAATTGGTAAGCTGCACATCAATAATCTGCTTAACAACATCGACGGCGCTGAAGTAGTAGCAGCAGCTGATCCGATGCTGGATAAGTCCGGCGCACGCGAGTGGCTGGCAGAGCGCGGCATCACCAACGTATCCACCAACTACATGGACGTTGTAACCAATCCGGATGTTGACGTAGTTATGGTTTGCTCTTCCACCGATACCCATTGCGAGGTTTCCATGGAAGCAGTAAAGGCTGGAAAGAACGTATTCTGCGAGAAGCCGATCGACTATGATATTGAGAAGATCAAGAAGCTGCTGGCACTGGTAGAAGAGAAGGGCGTAAAGTTCCAGGTAGGCTTCAACCGCCGCTTCGACCACAACCACAAGGCAGTTGCTGATGCAGTGAAGGAAGGCAAGATTGGCGATCCGCATTACATCAACGTAACTTCCCGCGATCCGGAGCCACCACCGGCATCTTATGTAGCAGTATCCGGCGGTATCTTCTATGATATGATGATCCATGATTTCGATATGGTTCGTTACCTGTCCGGTTCTGAGGCAGTAGAGATCTCCGCAGTAGGCTCCTGCTTGGTTAACCCGAACCTGCAGGAAGAGTCCGGCATTCCGGATGTAGATACCGCAGTTGTTACCATGAAGCTGGCAAACGGCGCTATCGCTACCATCAACAACTCCCGTCAGGCAGTATACGGCTACGATCAGAGAGTAGAAGTATTCGGTTCTAAGGGCATGGCTTCTGATAAGAACGATCTGAACTCTACCGCTACCATCACCACTGTTGACGGTGCAGTATCCGAGAAGCCGAAGTGGTTCTTCCTGGAGCGTTACAACGATGCATTCATCGAGCAGATCAAGTACTTCATCGACTCCATCGTAAACGACAAGCCGACTGTTGTTGGTGCATATGATGGCCTGCGTCCGGTACTGATGGCTGCTGCTGCAACCGAGTCCTGCCGCAATGGCGGTGTTTGGGTAAAGGTTGCTGAGTAATTCACCCAATTACCGAAAACAACACAATACAAAGAGAGGCGTCTCGCGCAAGCGGGACGCCTTTTTTGCCGTCAATCTGTTGACAAGATACTCGCAGTGCGATATGCTAACGAAAGATTTACTGTACCACACAGCTGAAAATGCGGCGTGGCATATTGGCGCGTGTGTAGGCGCAGGAAGAAATAAAAAATGGCTCCCCCATTTGGGAGAGCCAACGGTTTTAATGCATATCTTTGAGCAGTTCTAAAGAATCCTTTGCCCAATTCAAATCAATGGTTTGAAAACCACGCGCCGGTGTGTACAGATACTCGCGGACATCATTAGCGAATTTCTGATAGGTTTCCGGCGGCAGACGCAGATACTGCTCGGCGCCGTCCGGATGCACAAGAACAAACACAAAGCGGCCAGAGGTATCAATGCTGTGGAATACGACATCCACGACATCTACATTGTCGCGGGTGAGCTGCATAATCAAGATGAGTTTCGTGAGTTCCAGTGCCCGATCATCTAAATGCCGTTCCAAAATATTGATTTTTTCGCGGAATTCATTCGGTGTTTTGGTGGTGCGCAGCGTGTAATCGCTGAGCTGAGAAAAATCACGAGTGTCATCTGCAATTTCACCGTCTGGTGCGAACCATACCATGAATTCATTGGCTGGGTCATGATACAGACAGGGGTGCAGCACCAGTGCTGTTTTTTTGCAGTTTGGGCAAGTCCATTCAAAAACGGACAAATCTTCAACGCGGCGGCGTGCATCTGGGTCATGGGCGACATTGATGCTCGTCCACATCTGAAGCGGCCCATCTTCGCCGCACTGTGGACAGGTAAACGTATTATTCTGAACTTCAGACATAACATAAATCCTTTCTGAGGGAAGAAAACTATGAATTTATTTGACATACCGGAACAATTACCGGAACAAGAGCTGACGGACATCTTACTGGCCGGACAGACACGTATCGAGCGCATTATTTCCCATGGACAGACATCGGACTGGTATGACCAGTCCGAAGATGAATGGGTGTGCGTCTTACGGGGAGTTGGCGAACTGACCTATGCGGACGGCAGCAGGCAGCGATTGCACGAAGGCGATACTGTGTACCTTCCGGCGCATTGCCGTCATCGCGTCAGCTACACGAGTGAGCTGTGTATTTGGCTGTGCGTGTTCCGTCAAGAGGAATAATGAATACGCAGCAGTGTCTTGCCAGTTTTTGTCGCAGCGATTGTCTCGTAAAAACGCTGGATTTGCTCCTGTGAATACGGCTCTTCAAAGGCGTTGACCAAGAAATCTGCTTCGAGCAAAATCTGATGGTCGATGCCGTCAATCGGCTTGTACACATGGTGATGCGCGATAAGCCAGCAAATGCGGTCAATGTCCGCTTGTTCAAACGGAAAATCCTTGAGAATTTTCCGCGCCACGGCAGGACCTTCCATTTGCTGATACCGTCCGGCAGAAGAATGATGCACGCGCTCGGCTTCATGAATACCGATGTCATGTAGAACAGCGGCGGCTTCCAGCACGAACTGTGTGTGCGCATCAATATGTTCGCCGTGCGCAATCATGCGGGCATAATTGTGTACCTTGATGAGATGCTGATTGCGCGCCGGATCTGCGCCGTTATATGCACAGGCAGCGAGCAGCAGTTGAGAAATCTGATGATACATAAAGAGACCTCCTCTTGTGCAAACAAATTGGAAAAATAGCTCCCTCGTGAGGGAGCTATTTTGGTTTCTGTTCTATTTTAGTATAGCATATTCTGTGGGGAAAAGACAAGAGGCTAGAGGATTTCTAACAAGCAGGCTACTAACATATGTTCTACCTGTTCTTGCTTTTGGGGAGAAAGTGCTTGCAGTCGTTCTGCAAGCGGAGATCAGCGAATTGTACTATCTGCCTGAATGTATGCCGCGAGAAGCGTAGCGATAATGACGGCGAGAAAAATCAGTCGTTTTTTCATGATAATTTTCCCGATGTATGCTTGCGGATGCAATGCAGTGCAAGACCGCCAAGTAAAAAACCAATGACAGAGAGAATGACAGAACTCATGTCAAACACACCGGAGCAAAACAGCGGTTGCAGCCATTCGAGCAAAAAACAGCTGGCAACACAGATTACTCCGAAAATCAGGTTGTTTTTTACAAAGAATCTGGTAAAAAATCCGCCGGGAATCATCAGAGCAATATTGGAAAGATAGTTTGACCACTGAAACCTCCAAGTGTACGGATCTATAAGAGGATTCCAGTCATACTGCAAAGACCATTCGCTAAAGTGCGGTGACATAGGTTTGACGACTTTGAGGAGAATAACGGCGATTACATATAGAATAAAAAGGACGGTAAAAAGCAACTTTGTGTTTTTTGATTTGAAATTCATAAGATCCTCCCGTTGGCACATTGCAGATTAACCTGCGCTCACTTTGCCGCTCAAGTCGGCGTATTCTCCATCAGAGGTTTTCGTAATATACAGATAATATGAGCTTTTTGAATCTAGATTGGTAAATGTTTTTGATGCGTCTGCACTATAAGTAAACTTACCTGTTTTTCCAATGGGTTCTGTAGATCCGCTAAAGGAACCAACATTTTTACCGCCTTTTTTGTACAAAGTAATTGTAAGTTTTTTCTGAAGTGTATTTCCAATTGTGGTATGATAGATTATCCACATAATCCGTACTGCCGTGAAAACGGCAAGGTGTCCAGCCTTTCGGTTTTATGTGGATTTTTCTATACAATCATATGCATCACTCCTTTTTATGAGAATGTATATTGTTAAAGGTCAATCCAATGAGAATCAACCCAACAATGCTTGGTATCATTCCAACGGCGATATTGTTTTTTGCCGTTGTGCATACGATATTTTACAACGATTTTATCTGCACACGGCGAGACAATAGAATTGCTGTCTAGGGTGAGATTAGAATCTTTTGTGACAGAAAGGTCAACTGCCTGCACGGCGGGAAACGCGGTTGCCAATGAAATCCCCATGAGTAAGGTGCAAAGAAATTTTTTATACATACTTATTCTCCGTTCAGATGAATACTGGGAATATCCTGAAAAATTTTTGTATTGTCTGCGCTTGGATTTCTTGGAATTGTTCATCTGTATGGATGTCCCAAGGCACTGCATACTTGCGAATGTTTCGTGATACACAACAATATTTGTAAAAATACCGAAGCAAAAAAAGACAGGAGACAAAAAGCCAGACAATTCCCAACGGAATAAAGAATTTCTCATAGAATAACCAATCCCAGAATGCTGCGTACATGCGCATAGAATAACTGTCAATAATTGTCGTATGCGGCAATTCAAATGGGAAAAATATACGGAGCACGCCACAGAGATAGAGTAGAATCAGGCTTGAAAATCCCAGAAAATTTGTTTTAGGCATGGTGCGCCGAAACAGATAGAGTACAGAGATAAAGATGCTGCTCCATATTACCGCAGAAAAGCCGGAGTAGAAATTCAGCTGCATATCAATCATCCCCTGTATCTTCCGATTCGTATTGTTCAATCATTTTTTCCAATTCTTCCAGCAGAGAGGTATCCTGTTCGGACACGTGCTCCTTTTTCTTGGCAGCTTTTTTGACAAAAGCTACGGCAATTTTTGCAAAGGATGCTGTTGTAACCCCCTGATTTTCCAACAGATCCGAAATATATTGCTCTTTGTCAAAGCAGGGCAAAAATTGTCTGGAATAGTGAGACCCTTCCTGTACCATGCCGCAGACCGTCAAAAATCCCTTTTTCTGCAGAGATTGTAACATTTTGTGGATATAATTGGCGCTCCAATTGGTGTCAGATGCCAGCTTGCCAAGTTGCGCGCTGGTCAGTGGTGCTTTTTCTTTCCAAAAAATGTTCATCAAGCGTTCTTCTGTATTGGATAATGCGTGCGTGCTCATCATGTATTCACCTTCCTTTCGTGCCAATCACCTAATTGGTGAATTATGGCTATAGTATACGTGCTTCTCCTGTGTTTGTCAAGACGAATTCGTATTTCACAAAACATTTACATCTTACCTCGTCCTGCTTCTTGCTTTTTGCTAAACCGTATGATTAAATAAAAGTATACCAATGCGGAAGAAAAAGAGAGATGGAGGAGAGTCGTATGGGAAGATCTGGCGCAGGCGGCGGAGGCGGCTTCGGCGGAAGCGGCGGTTTCAGCGGCGGCGGTCGAAATAGCGGCGGCTTTAGCGGCGGAGGTTTTGGCAGCGGACGCAGCGGACAAGGCGGCTTCGGCGGTGGATTTGGTGGTCCACCACCTGGCGGATTTGGCGGCCCGCCACCCAGACCGCCGAGATACCACGGACACAGCGGTTTCTGGGAAGGCATGATACTTGGAAGCCTGCTCAATGACCGCAGAGGCGGTGGAGGAGGAAACCGACCGCCGAGCAATCGTAACCAGAACAATAACGGCTGCGGCATCGGCTGTTTGATTGTCGTTCTGCTTGTTCTTGCGCTGGGTATTGTTGCCGTGGCACTTGGCAGCAGTTCCTCGGATTCCGTCACAAAATCGACCGTACAGCGCGAAGCTCTGCCGGCCAGCGCAGTCAATGAGACCGACTATTATACCGATGAGGCAGGATGGATCAGCAATAAAAACCAGCTGACCAGCGGCATGAAGGATTTTTATCAGCGCACCGGCGTGCAGCCGTATCTGTATATTCTCAACGACTTGGACGGCAGCACGACACCGAGCACCACACAGCTTCAGCAGTTCGCAGAGCAGGAATATGATAAGCTGTTCACAGACGAAGGGCATTTTTTGTTGGTATTCTGTGATACCGGAAGCGGCAGCTACAATTGCGGCTATGCCGTCGGCTCACAGGCAAAGACGATTATGGACAGCGAAGCGGTCAGCGTGCTGGCGGATTATTTGGATCGCTATTACAGCAGCAATATGGAGGACGAAGAGTTTTTCTCGACCGTGTTCCAAAAGACCGGCGAACGCATTATGACGGTGACGAAATCGCAGGCACCGATGGTAATCATTGTGATTGTCATTGCGGGTGCGATTGTCGCTGTGGTATTTCTGCTGTACCATTGGCGTGAAAAGGCGCGAATCGAAAAGCGCCGCCGTGACAAGGAAATGGAAGACATTTTGCAGACACCGCTGGATAAATTCGGCGATGAGGATGAAGCGGAAAACCTCGCAAAAAAATACGAGAAAAAGGACAAAAAGTAATTTCTCAAACGGATTATAGGAGGAAGCTATGGGTATTCTTTCACGATTTGGAGATATTGTGCAGGCAAATGTCAATGCTGTGCTCGATAAGATGGAAGATCCGTCTAAAATGATCGACCAGTATCTGCGCGAGCTCAACGAAAATCTCGCAGAGGTCAAAAAAGAGACCGCCGGCGTGATGGCGGAGGAAACCCGCACAAGACGCTTGATGGAAGAGAATCAGGCGGAAGCTGCGCGGTATGAAAATCTTGCCAAGCAGGCATTGCTGGCGGGCAACGAAGGCGATGCCAAGGTATTTCTGGCAAAAAAGCAGCAGCTGGAAAGTGCAGGCGCAGGACTTACCGATGCCTACACTGCCGCGCATGAAAATGCTGTTAAGATGCGCCAGATGCATGACAAGCTCGTCAGCGATATTGAAACACTCAAATCTCGCCGTGCTATGATTAAGGCGAAGGTTTCTGTGGCAAAGACGCAGGAACGCATGAATAAAATCACATCCAATGCCGACAAGGCGCGCGGTGCGATGGGCGCATTTGACCGGATGGAGGACAAGGCAAATCGAATGCTCGATGAAGCCAATGCGATGGCAGATCTGAATACCGAACCGGTAGATGAAGCCAAAGCACTGGAGGAAAAATACAGCAAGGGCGCAGCGGATTCCGCTGTAGATGCCGAGCTGGAAGCACTCAAGAAGTCCATGGGACTGTAAGAAACCAGGAGAAAAGCACTAGAACCGGTATTTTCCGGAACTAGTGCTTTTGATTTTGTCTTTACTTTTTCAGCACTTCCTGAATCGCTTCGACAAGCTCAGGCTTGTCACGCAGGCCAATCAGCCGCTTGACTTCCTTGCCTTCCGAATAAATGCTCACGGTCGGAATCGACACAACGCGGTGCAGCAGAGCCAGTGTCGGCTGCTCATCAATGTTGATCTTACCAACGCGAATCTTGCCGCAGAATTCCTGTGCCAGTTCTTCGATGGTAGGAGACAGCATCCGGCAGGGGCCACACCAGTCTGCCCAGTAATCCAGCAGAATCGGCTTGGATGCGTTGACAACTTCTTCCTCGAAACTTTCCTGTGTAATATGTAATATTGTAGCCATGTTTTTCTCGTCCTTCCTAAAACGTGCGACTGCTTGCAATCTACTGCGAATGCGGTATATAATAATACCACTGCATCTCATGCAGAAGCCGTTTGCATTGGGTATTATATATTACCTATTTATTATACCCCGTTTTTATCAAAAAGGGAAAGGTTTTTTGAATTATGACAGATTTTTTCCATCCGCTGATGAGCGAGCAGGCACTCAAGCAGTGCAGTTCCCTTGCGCTGGCACATATGGGCGACAGCGTATATGAACTGATGACTCGCGGATACCTCATTCATTCCGGTCTTGTGACCAACAAAAACCTGCATCGCAAGACCATTCATCTGGTCTGTGCCGGTGCACAGGCTGCCGGTGCGCAGGCAATTCTTCCGCTGCTGACCGAGGCGGAACAGGAGGTATTTCGTCACGGACGCAATGCCAAGCCGAAAAGTACACCGAAATCATCTTCCGTTGCAGAATATGCCCTTGCAACAGCAGTAGAAGCACTGTTTGGCTGGCTGTATCTGCAGGGTTCTTATGATCGGCTCAATGAATTATTTACGGTTTTGCTCCCGGCTGCACAAGAATGGGCAGACAACCAGAGACCAACCCGCCGTGGCTAATGCCAAGGCGGGTTTTCGTCTGTCGCGTTAAGAAAACGAGGTGTTGTTCTTATTGCGGCTGTTCTTCTGATTCTTGGACTGGTTCTGATTTTGGTTCTGCGACTGGGACTGATTCTGACTCTGCTGATTATTCCTGTTGTTATGGCACATTTCTGTGTCACCTCTCTTTCTTTTGCCCTTAGTATGACCATGGATTGTGAAAATATACAGTTGCCAAGAGCGTATTCCAATGTTATAATTAGGTGTTGTACACAACGGAATTTTTAATAAAATCAGCATGATTTTACGATTATATGGAGGTATCATCCGATGTCTGGACATTCTAAGTGGAATAATATCGCAAAGCGCAAGGGCGCAAACGATGCAAAGAAAGCAGCAATCTTTACCAAGATTGGCCGTAAGATGGCTGTAGCAATCAAAGAAGGCGGCTCCAACAACCCGGACAACAATGCAAAGCTGCGCGACTGCATCGCAGAAGCAAAGGCAAACAACGTCCCGAACGACAACATCAAGCGTATGCTTGACAAGGGCAACCAGAGCAATGTTTCTTATGAATCCAATACATATGAGGGTTACGGCCCGTCTGGTATCGCTGTTATCTGTGAGACCCTGACCGACAACCGCAACCGTACCGTAGCAGACGTTCGTCACTACTTCGACAAGTACGGCGCAGGTCTGGGCAATGCCGGCTGTGTATCCTGGCAGTTCGAGCAGAAGGGCGTTCTGGTTATCGAGCGCGGCGATCTGGATGAGGATGAAACTATGATGACGGCTCTCGATGCTGGCGCAGACGATTTCCAGGCTGATGAGGATTGCTTCCAGATTTACACTGCTCCGGAAGATTTCTCTGCTGTCCGCGACGCACTGACCGAAGCAGGCTTCGAGTTTGCACAGGCTGAGATTCAGATGGTTCCGCAGAACACCATTACGCTGGAGAGCCAGGAGGATATGGCACAGCTCCGCAAACTGCTGGACAGCCTTGAGGACAATGATGACGTACAGCATGTATGGCATAACTGGGAGAACGAGGACGACTACGAGGACTAATTCGTTCTTCAAACGCAATAGACAACTCCCCTGAGAGCCACTTGAATTGGCTCTCAGGGGAGTTTTTTGCGTATATGATACGTGCGTCAAAGAGGAACTTTGGCTTTCTCTTTGAGGAAGAGCCAAGGAGCTGGAGAGAGTTCTCGACAAAACGTATATATTTTTTATGCTGATATGGTGAGCGGGTAATAGACACCGTCCACATATAAGTAATACGAATCTGTGGTTCTCAAATCACGGGACATACCGTCTGCATCGAATACCAGATGCGCTGTTGCGCTGGTTTCAGCGGGAACCGAACCGGTATATTGCAGATCCATGTCTGATTCCAGCAGTGGTGTGCCGAGACGGCTGATGGAATCCATCGTCATGCGACCGCTGAACAAAGTGCCGAGCGGCAGGTCTGTATCGCTGTTGTTTTGAATGGTCAGCACGACATCTATCATGCTTCCGCCTTCTATGAGCTGCATAGATGTGTCGCCACCGGAACTGGTCACAGGCTCAATAGAAGAAACGAGTTTGGCTGATTCAACGGTCAGCATGGCACCGCTGTTGGTTTTTACGGCGCCGCCAACTGGCAGAGTGCGGTCCGTGACAGCGAGTTTGGTAAACGCCACACGGTACACATCCTCGGCAGATGGCAACATAAACGCAACGTCCAGTGCATCGGCATCTACATCGGTCGGGAGCACGATGGCGTAATGTACGCGTGCAGTTTTTTCGGGCTCCAGCGTATCTGCATCGACAAGTTCGGCGCGATCCTTGGTTTCCGTAAATGCCATGTAGTCACTGTACACCTTGCCGCCGGTAATGACATAGAAAAATAGATCATCTTCCAGATCCAATGCTTTTTCACCGGTATTTTTGATGTCCGCCGTGCAGTCCAGATAGAGAGAATCCTTGTCAACATCTTCTTCTTTTCCTGTACCGTCTTCGGTATAGTAGGCGGTGTACGAGCCAGCTTTGTCTGTAGTCAGCGGTGCGTAGACGGCATCGGATAGGGTGATGGAGCGAACCGTCAGCGTCATCGCATCATCTTTGACCGGTTTGTCTACAGCAAAGGCAATGCCCGTATCCGAAGAAAGCAGCTTGTCCGTAACCTGTTCTGCCAGCTTATCGCTGCCGCAGCCCGTCAGACCGGTCAGCAGACAGGTGGTCAGCAGTCCGGCAATCAATCTCTTTTTCATAATAAAATAAAACCCCTTTGCGTTCGAGCAGCTGTGCTCGAAGTGTTTTATTCATTGTAACATGAACGGCATACAAAGGACAAGATGCGGGTATGCTGAGGGTAGAAAAAAATCAGGCTTTCTCCGAGGAGAAAGCCTGATAAAAAATTCTTCAGTAAGGAAGGATTACTCAGCGTCAACCTTAGCCATGTGCTGCAGCAGCATCAGCAGCTTGTTGGAGTAGCCCCACTCGTTGTCGTACCAGGAAATTACCTTTACGAAGTTGTCGGTCAGGTAAACGCCAGCGGTAGCGTCGAAGATAGAGGTGCGAGCATCGCCCAGGAAGTCAGAAGATACAACTGCATCCTCGGTGTAGCCCAGAACGCCCTTCAGACCGCCCTCTTCGATCGGGGTCTCGGAAGCCTTCTTCATAGCAGCGCAGATGTCTTCCTTGGAAGCCGGCTTAACCAGGTTAGCGGTCAGGTCAACAACAGATACGTCCAGGGTCGGAACACGCATGGAGATACCGGTCAGCTTGCCGTTCAGCTTCGGATAGACCTTGCCTACTGCCTTTGCAGCGCCAGTGGAAGACGGGATGATGTTGCCGGAAGCAGCACGGCCGCCGCGCCAGTCCTTCTTGGACGGACCGTCAACAGTCTTCTGGGTGCCAGTGGTGGAATGAACGGTGGTCATCAGGCCTTCCTTGATGCCGAATGCTTCGTCCAGAACCTTAGCGATCGGAGCCAGGCAGTTGGTGGTGCAGGAAGCGTTGGAAACGAACTGCATGTCCTTGGTGTAAACGTTCTGGTTTACGCCGTATACGAACATCGGAGTGGAATCCTTGGACGGAGCGGACATGATAACCTTCTTAGCGCCAGCCTCGATGTGACCCTTAGCAGCTTCCTGAGTCAGGAAGAAGCCGGTGGACTCTACAACGTACTCTACGCCGATCTCACCCCACGGAATCTGCTCCGGCTTGAACTCAGCGAATACCTTGATCTCCTTACCGTTTACGATAATGGAGTTGTCGGTGTAAGAGATGTCACCGGTGTACTGGCCATGCATGGTGTCGTAACGCAGCATGTAAGCCATGTAGTCCGGAGTCATGCCCGGGTCGTTGATGCCCAGGAACTCAATGTTTTCGTTGTCCAGACCAGCACGGAAAACCATACGACCGATGCGGCCAAAGCCATTGATACCTACTTTGATACCCATAGTAGAAATATCCTCCTTATTGAATATAAAATCCTGTTTTACTGGAACGACTTCATTATACACGGAAAAAAACATTTCCGCAATGACAGATTTGTATAAAATGCGGCGAAAAATAAAAATAATTTCATGTCTCATGTTCAGAGCCGTCTAATTTTTGTTATACTGTAGGAAAAATGACTGTCATATATTGACGAAAACCCAAGAGAGAGGAGCGAGTGTCATGGAGAACGGTAAAAAAGGCGAGCGCATGCTGCCGAATTGCGGAGAAGAAGAGTTTTTCTCGGAACAGTCAGAAGAAATTTTGCGGGCGGTCTGCCGCGGCATAGGAGGAAAACAGTGCCCAGCGGTGTATGTTTCGGAATCGCTGATGGTGTTGGGACAGACGAAAGCAGGCGGAGAACTGTTTGCCGAAGCGACATTTTACTCTATAGAGAGTTTCCTTCCTCATGAAGCCAATCAGCTCATCCGGCAATGCCTTGAACAGCATACAGAACAGGAACAGCAGGTCTTGCTCAATGACAGCCAGTGGAACATGCGCGTCATACCGGTAAATGGCGGCGGAGCGGTGCTGGTGTTTGCGGCATTGCAGCACAACACGGCGGGGGTCACTCTGGCAACAGCGGATCTGCGCGATCGGTCAGCGAGTCTGCTCATGCGGGCAGATTATCTCGATGAGATTGGGCATGCGGACGTTGCCGCGGAGATCCGGCGGGAGGCATACCGTATTTTGCGCAGTGTCTGCCATTTGGAACTGCTTGCCGGTGCGCCGGAAAAGATGCAGTGGGCAGAGTACACCGTATCTGCTTTTATGGAGGAGATGCAGAAACAAATCGAGCGGCGGCGCGCGAAAATCCGGATTCTTCTGCCGCATGGCGATGCCAAGATGCAGGCGGATGCGCACCTGCTGCGTTCTGCGATTCTGTCGCTGGTGTCCAACAGCTTGCGGCATGGAGGCGAACAAGTACAGGTAGCGGTGTCAGTTGAACTGACAGAGAAAAACGTGACATTCCGCGTAGATGATACCGGAGTCGGCATTTCGGATGCCGTTATGCAACGGATGAACAATACGTGGGAGCTACAGGATGCCCTGCCGGGGGGCTGGGGGCTGGGGATTCCATATGTGCGCCGCATTGCCATGATGCATCGCGGCGTACTGGTCTATGTGCAGACGGCGGAAGCAGGCACCCATGCGCGGCTGCGCATTCCGCTGCGGCAGAACAAGTCGAATCTGCTGGAGAGCAGCGGTGTTTATCAACGAATTTTCATCGGCGGCAGCGATGAAGTGGACATCGAGCTGTCATCGGCGCTGGATGCGATGCACTTCCAGCGAGACTGACAAAAAAACGACGAATCTGCAGGAGCTGACATCAGCTCCTGTCTTTTTTTGGGAAAAAGAAGACAGAAACGCAAAAATGCAAAAGTTTGTATAAATAAACTTGGGAAAAGAGGTCAAATTTGTGCATTTGTTGTTGCGACTGTCTAATTTAAGGCAAACTGGCCCTCGGCTTACAGAGGTAGTATGACTGAAATTGCAGGAAATCATGCATAAGAAAAACAAAAAATCATAAAAAAATTGAAAAATGTATGGAGTGAGCAGAAGCTAACATATGGAAGGCAAAAAAACTTGTTGATTTGTGTTATTTTTTTTGCAAAATTCCTTGCGTTTCTGGCAGGAATGACGGTATAATCTAAAGTATACAATTGTGCTCGAAGAAAACGAGCGCAGTGGGATCGGCGGCGCAGCCGCAGGAGTCACGTACTATGTCTGTCGGCATCTGCCAGAGCAACTGTTTCAGCAGGAGGCTTGCAAATTCTGCGAGGAACCAGTTTCGCGTGTAGGTGCAGATTTTTCATGTGGACGGACTCTGAAAACTGCCTGACGATCTCGAAAACACGCGAGATGGCCGTGCCTGATCTTTTGCGGGGGGACGGCTGTTCCGCAGTATAAGTATTTGTCTGCCGTGCGGCTGATAGAAGCCGCACAAAATGAACAGAGAGGTGAATCCATAATGGCGTACACGTTTCGTGGCGGT
>CAVFAY010000005.1:0-124027 GCA_963620595.1 Anaerotignum sp.
AACCGTTCAGTTCACTTAATTCTTATTTTTGTCTAACAATTGGGGGTCACTTCAACAACGATAGCTATTTATATAACGGTAAGACCATTAACAACAAGATGCTGACCTACTCGGCATCGGCAGACAATGCGTACAATGCCGGATATTATTGGTGCTATTATTATGAGGTCCCGGCAAAACGCGAGAGTGTAGCAAAATCGCGCGGCAATGTGGCAAAGAATACCTATTGGCCGGAATTTGGCAATTCTTCCAACAATTCTACCTCTGTTAGCTCAGTCTTTTCAGACGTCAGCAGCTCAGCGTGGTATAAAAATTCTGTGCAGTTCGTTTATGACAGAAAAATAATGAACGGCACCAGCAAAACGACCTTTGAGCCGAATAATGCATTGACTCGCGCCATGATTGCACAGGTTTTGTATGCAAATGCCGGAAGCCCATCGGTATCCGGTACAGTTCCGTTTAAAGATGTCTCTTCTTCTGCTTGGTACTACAATGCTGTCCGCTGGGCGTATAAAAATAAGATTATGTCCGGCATGAGCAGCACTAAGTTTGCACCGAATGCCAGCTTGACGCATGAACAGCTGGCAGTTGTTCTGTACAACCATGCAGGCAAGCCGAGCGGCGGAAGCATGCCGAATTATTCCGATGCAAAGAATGTCAGCTCTTGGGCAAAGAATGCCGTGAAGTGGGCGAATGGCAAGGGACTGCTTGGATATATTTCTCTCGAAGGCGCAAACAGCTACGGTCCGCAGAAGGCGGCTCTTCGCAGCGAAACAGCGTATAACATGTATAAATACCTTGGCTGACAGTCAATCCTGTGGTATAATATAAAATGATGTGTATGCTACCGTGAAATGGGAGGGATTTGTATGAATATTTGGCATGATATGCATCCGGATCTGATCCGAAAGGAAGAATATACCGTTTTCACGGCAAACAGTATGGGTTCTACGGCTGTATTGGCGTTTGAGAGCAGCACGGGACTGTTGCAACTGGAGCATCTGAGCGATCCGTATGTCGCAGCGCCAAACAACACTGGCTATCTGCCGCGCACGTACACAGAAAGCGGTATGCCGGTTGAAACTGTAATTTTATGTTCACGCCCACTGCCGCCGATGACGCTGGTGCGCTGTCGTCCGGTAGGGCTGATTACCCTGCATCTGGATGAGGGACAGCAGAGAAAGCTGTTGCTGTCTGCTGCCTGCGCCGATGAGTTCTGGAGTGCGTGCCTGACAGTGGAAGAGATTCCAACAGCTGATCGCAAGGCGCTGGTGCGGTATCTGCGCTATGACCAACAGGTTGTCGGCAAACCAGTAACTTCTGTCGAGTTTGATAACTTGGATGCGGCGGAGACATATATTGAACTGTGCCAGCAGGAGTATCTGATACGGTACTGCGGTGCAGTCAAAATCGAAGACAACGACTGACATAAGCCGGAGAGAGCAATCTCTCCGGCTTTTTGTCAGCTGTCGAAGTCTTCCAGAAATGAAGCCAAGTCCTCTTCGGAGTACAACGGAAAACCGCGCTGTATGAGTGCCTGGTCATATTCGCGCAAAGAGGATAGTCGGATGTCTGTCACAGTTACGGCGGTGTTCGAATCATACGGATAGACGGCGATCGTGCCGTTTTTTTGTGCGCGAACCAGATACAGCGGTTCGTCACTTTGTTGTTGTGATGAAATAGCACTTGATGTGTCTGGAGTGGGTGTTTTGACGATCTGCCACAGCAGCAGCCCGAATAAGACAGCGCAGCTTACAGACAGCACAGCGATGATTCGTTTCATGAGAGCGTTCCCCCTATCTCCTTCTCCTGAAAAACAGAAGAATTCACCAAAAATCTTACTTCATTTCTTACAGTTTTTCCGAAAATTTAAGGAATATACTGGCAAAATGGAACTTTGGGTAGATTTTTAGGTAAATTGTGGTATAATATGAACAACTATGTTTCGAATAGCCGTGGACAGTACACAGGAGGAATAGACTTGGCAAACAAACGCAGAAAAAAACGCAAGGCAGGAAAACTCGGCTTTGTCTTATTGACGGTGTTCCTGATCTGCATGACGACAGCGGCGATGTGCCTTGGCGCATTCGTTCTGTATTTGAATTTTGTCATTAAGCCAGAGGCGGATCTGGATGTAAATAGCCTGTCAATGAAATTTAACAGTGTTATTTATTACAACGATGAAGATGGTCAGCAGCAAACCCTGCAAAAGCTCGCTAGTGAAGAAAATCGTGAATGGGTGAGCAAAGAAGATATTCCAGACTACCTTTCGGAGGCATTTGTATCCATCGAAGATCAGCGATTTTATGACCACAAGGGCGTAGACTGGAAGCGCACATTCGGCGCAGCGGTGCATTGGATTCTGCCGGGCGGTAATAGCTATGGTGGTTCAACCATCACGCAGCAGCTGGTGAAAAATATGACCGAGGACAATGACTATTCCGTCAAACGCAAGATCACAGAGATCATGCGTGCGCTGGTGCTGGAAAAAAAAGTTAACGATAAAGATACCATTCTTGAGCTGTACATGAATATCATTTACTTTGGCAAGAATGCATACGGTGTGCAGACTGCATCCAAGACCTATTTTAACAAGTCGGTAGATCAGCTGGATCTGGCGGAGTGCGCCCTGATCGCAGGTCTGACACAGAATCCGGCGGCATATAATCCGTTTAAATATCCTGATGCTGCGAAGGAACGCCAGAAGGCTGTCCTGTACAAGATGTATGAGCAGGGCTATATTTCCGAGAGCGAATACAATCAGGCGGTCAATGAGCCGCTGCAGTATCAGGAAAATACTTCGGGTCAGCAGAAAAAGAAGGCGTATTCGTACTTTACGGATATGGTCATTACCGATGTTATCAACGATTTGGAGAGCCAACTCGGCTATTCGGAGACCTATGCGCGTTCCCTCGTGACGAGCGGCGGACTGTCCATTTACGCAACCGTAGATAAGGATGTACAGGACACGATGGAAAGCGTTTTTGAGGACAGCAGCAATTTCCCAAGTATTTCTGAGGACGGTGTGAAGCCGCAGGCAGCTATGATGGTTGTCGATCCGAAGAATGGACATATTCTCGGCGTTGTAGGCGGCCGCGGTGAAAAGACCGAAAGTTTGGTGCTCAACCGCGCGACACAGTCCAAGCGTTCGCCGGGTTCTTCGCTCAAACCGTTGGCGACCTATGCACCGGCGTTGGATCAGGGACTGATTACGCCGTACTCTGTGCTGACGGATATGCCGGTATTTAACAATAACGGCAAGGCGTGGCCGCGCAATGAAAACCGCACCTATGCAGGTCAAACAACCGTGATGCAGGCGGTCGCGGATTCTACCAATACCATTGCTGTTGGTGTCATGGATAAGCTGACACCGCAGTCTGCGTATAATTTCCTGACGGAAAAGCTTGGATTCAAGTCGCTGAGCAAGAGTGATATTGACTATGCGCCGATGGCATTGGGCGGTCTGACCGATGGCGTGACAGTGCGTGAGATGGCACAGGGCTATACGGCACTGGCAAACTATGGCGAATATTCGACCGCTGTCAGCTACACCAAGGTAGTAGATGCAAACGGAGAGACGATTCTCTCCAATGAGGATAATAAACCGACACAGGTGTTTGAAAACCCAGAATCTACGCCGTATTATGTCAACGATTTGTTGACCAACGCAGTGGAAAATGGTACAGGCAAGCTCGCTGCAATCAGCGGCATAGATGTCGCTGGTAAGACAGGTACAACGACCGACAACAAAGACCGTTGGTTCGCTGGCTACACGCCATACTATGTCGGCGTATGCTGGTTTGGTTACGATGAAGGTTATGGTCTGCCGTCGTTGCAGCCGAATCCGGCAGTTGCGCTGTGGGCAGATGTCATGGATGAATTGCATGAAGACAAGGAAAGCAAAAGCTTTAATGAGCCGAATGAAGATGACTTTGTCGAGGCAGAATATTGCCTGGATAGCGGTATGGCACCTAGCAAGGCCTGCTATGCTGATGTGCGCGGCAGCCGTGTGGCGACCGGCAAGTTCTATAAAGATGATGTGCCGACAGAGGAGTGCACGATGCATAAATGGCGCACGCGCAGTCAGTCGCTGCTGGATTTGACACGTAAATTCCCGATCAGCGTCACGGTAACCGATGAATACTACTGCTTCAGCGGAGACAATGAAGCGGTTGGCGAAGGACAGCGTGTTTCGAGTCCGAATGGACACTATTCCTTTAAGAAAACCAGCTCGTCCAGCAGCTCAAGCTACCGCCGACGCACGACGACAGGGACAACTAAGCGCGGGAATACCGACTCTGACACCGACACGGATACCGAGTCGGAAATATCCACGGAGTCCACAGAAACAGCGGAAAACGTTCGCAGACAGATTCAGGACTGGTGGGAAAATCAGGCTGGATAAAAAGATTCGTCCGATTACACAATAAATACATTGCATTGAGACGAAGAATATAGTATAATGATTTTGCATTGGGAAAACGATGTTCCGCATGGCTGCGCTAGCCGGGACGGTAGCGGTGTCCTGTACCTGCAATCCGCTATAGCAGGGGTGAATGCCTCCTTTGCGGGCTGTGTGTGTATTGTTTGACCTGTGCTGGAGGATGATGAAGATTCGGTCCTTCGCAACAGTGGACTGTGAACCATGTCAGGCGGGGAACCGAGCAGCATTAAGCAGAACCCATTGTGTGCCGCAGGAATGCCGAGTCCGAATCCAAAAGTGCGGGTACCAGATATTTCGTATGGTTCAACGGGAGGGCGCGGTCATGCGGAGCATCGTTCTATGCAAGATGGAAGGAACTAAAACGGGCAATTTCGATTGCCCGTTTTTCCAACTTTGGGAGGGAATTGCATGTATCAGGCCTTGTACCGCAAATGGCGGCCGACGAAATTCGCTGATGTAGTCGGACAGCGGCATATCACAGATACGCTTCGTGCCCAGCTGGAAAGCGGACGCCTGTCCCATGCCTATCTGTTCACCGGAACACGCGGCACCGGCAAGACGACCTGTGCGAAAATTCTGGCGCGGGCGGTCAACTGTACCAATTTGCAGGCGGGCGACCCGTGCGGCGAGTGTCCATCGTGCCGTGGCATCATGGACGGCAGCATTCTGGATGTCGTTGAAATTGACGCAGCATCGAATAACGGCGTGGATAACATCCGTGACATTCGCGATGAAGTGCGGTATACACCGGCATCTGTCAAAAAGCGCGTGTACATCATCGATGAGGTACATATGCTGTCACAGGGTGCATTTAATGCGCTTCTCAAGACGTTGGAGGAACCACCGGAGCATGTGCTGTTTATCCTCGCCACCACAGAAATCAATAAGGTACCGGCAACAATTTTGTCTCGCTGCCAACGGTTTGATTTTCGCCGCATTGCGCCGCATGACATTGCCGTTCGCTTAAAAGAAATCGCAGAGGAAGAACAGATTCCGCTGATGGACAGCGGCGCACGGATGATTGCGCGCTTGGCGGATGGCGCCCTGCGCGATGCACTGTCCATTCTCGACCGTGCTGCAGCAGGCAGCAGCGAACCAATTGATGAGGAACGAGTGGCTGCCGGTGTCGGTATTCTCGCAGGAGATACAGCTGTGGAGCTGATGCGGCATATTTTGTCTGGCGATTTGACCGCAGCCATGGGGCAACTCGGAGAGAGCTATACTGCGGGCAGAGAACTGGGAGCTGTGCTTGACCAGTTGCTTGGACTCATTCGTGATATGCTGCTCGTCAAGACGAGCAAAAGCGATGTTTCCGCCCTGCTGTCTCCGGCATATTCGTATCAGACTGTACAAGAACTGTGTCAACAGGTACCGGCCTCTCGCTTGCTTGCATACACAAAGATTTTGCAGGAATCTCTGCTGCATATTCCTCATGCAGCAAACCGTCGGATAGAGGCGGAACTGTGTGTGGTTCGACTGTGTGAGCTAACCGCGGAAGACTATGATACGCTGAGCGGCAGAGTGGATGCGCTGGAAGAAAAGCTGGCGCATGGCATGGTAGCCGTAGCCCCTGCATCGCGGCAGGCGGTACCGGAGGACGGATTTCCATCTGATGCGGATGCTCCGCCACTCGGAGACGATGACATGCCGCCCGTAATGGGAGAAACGACAGCGCAGAAAAAGGCAGCGCCACCCAAGAAATTGGAAAGCAGCCCAGAGTGGGACGCCATCACAAAGGCAACGCAGGGCAATTTACCGATGAGCAAATTTGCGCAGCTGACCATGACAAAGGGCGTCATCTCCGGCAAAGAGCTGTATGTGCTGTGCGATGACCCGTTTACCTGCGAGCTATGCAATGAGAACGCAGTTAAGCAGGCACTGACACAGGCGGCACAGCAGGTGACAGGACGTACTCTGCGTGTCAAAGTATTGGAAGAAAACAGCATCGGCACGCTTTCTACAAAGGCGAACCCTGTGGATGAAATCATTCGCAAAGCCGGTGAATTGAATATAGATGTTGAGATCAACGATTGAAAATAGGAGGAATAACAATGGCTAGGAAGTTTAATGGATATGGCAGAGGCGGCGCCGGTATGGGCGGCGGCATGAACATGAGCGCAATGATTAAAAAAGCGCAGAAGATGCAGGAAGAGATGGTCAAGGCACAGGAAGAGCTGGGCAACAAGGAATACACCGCAACAGCTGGCGGCGGAGCTGTCACCGCAGTGGTTAAGGGTTCGAACAACCTGATTAGCCTCAAGCTGGATCCGGAAGCAGTAGATCCGGATGATGTAGAAATGCTTCAGGATCTCATCGTTACTGCGGTCAATCAGGCACTCAAGCAGGCAGACGAGGAGAGTGCAGCCATCATGAAGCAGGCAACCGGCGGCGGAATGCCGGGACTGTTTTAATCGTCCATGAATTATTTTGCACCATCAGTCGAAACGCTGATTGATGAATTTGCCAAGCTGCCTGGCATCGGGCGCAAGACCGCACAGCGATTGGCGTTTCATATTTTGAATTTGCCGAAAGAGGATGCGGATAAGCTCGCGCAGGCGATTACAGCGGCAAAGAGCACGATTCATTTGTGCCCGAAATGTCAGAATCTGACGGATGAGGAGCTGTGTCCGATTTGTGCGGATCCGGCGCGGGATCACAAGACGATTTGTGTTGTGGCAGATCCGAAGGATGTGTTGGCGTTTGAAAAAACGCGCGAATATCAGGGCTTGTATCATGTCCTGAATGGCACAATTTCTCCGCTCAATCATGTCGGACCGGACGATTTGAGCATCCGTGAGCTACTGCATCGTGTGGCAGAGGATGACATCGAAGAGGTCATTTTGGCGACCAATCCAGACACGGAGGGCGAAGCGACAGCGATGTATTTGGCACGGCTGCTCAAGCCGTTCCACATCCGCGTCAGCCGCCTTGCCTATGGTATTCCAGTCGGTGGACAGCTGGAGTATATTGATGAAGTGACACTTATGCGTGCTTTAGACGGCAGACAAAACATCGAATAATCAAAAAGGCGAGCTGATAAAAAAGCTCGCCCTTTTTGTCCAAGAATCTGACGAGATTATAGTAGGCAGATATTCCCATCTCATGTTATAATTCCTAATATATCATGTAAAGCAAAGAGAGGAAGAGGATATGGGAAAAACATCTGCGATGCAGTCGATGTCAAAATCACATCGCTATTTGATGCGGGATATTTTTCTGGCGTATTTGGTGATGGGCATTTATCTGACTCTGATTGGTTCGGCACTGCCTTCTATTAAGGAAGAATATCATATTAGCTATCAGGTCGGCGGCTGGATGATGTCGGCACAGCAAATCGGGTACCTCATCATGGGTATTGTGGTCAGCTTGGCGGCGAAAAAGCTCGGAGCAAAACGGACTTATCTGTTTTTTGGTGTGCTGGCATTTGTCGGCTTGGCGCTCATGACGGTGATCGGAAATCCTGTCGTTTTGATTTTTGCTATGCTGCTGACAGGCATTTGCAAGGGCAGCACGGCGAATATCGGCAATCAAATCACCAGCACGGTTTCCAACAATGACAGCAGCCTGCTCAATTTGGCGCAAGCATTTTTTGCCATTGGTGCGTGCGCAGCACCGCTGATTGCCATGGTGTGCGGCGCATCTTGGCGCATGGCATTTGGTATTACGATTGCCTTGGGTGTGATATCTTTTTTGCATGGCCTGCGAACCGAAATTGGACTGGAAGCATTCAAAGTAGAGGAGACAGCGGGCAAACCCAATCTGGGATTCTTTCAAAAGCCAATCTTTTGGATTTGCTGTGTTTTACTGCTGTGTTATCTGGCGTTTGAAGCATCGGTAATGGGCTGGCTCGTAACCTTTTTCATTGATTCTGGTGCAGTCAATGCACAGACGGCGCAGCTGTTGGCGACAGCATTGTGGGGCGCTCTGCTTATCGGACGCTTTGCCAGCGCATGGTTTGCGACACGCTTTTCGCCACAGCAGATGATTTGCGTGATGACGGTTGGAACAGCGATTTGTTTCTCTGTGATGATGTTCAGCCATTCGCTGATTCCGATGGCGATTGGCACGTTTGGCGTAGGTCTGTTTATAGCAGGAATGTACGGCACGACACTGGGCGGCAGTGATAATCTCATCGGACAATATCCAATGTGCATGGGCATGTTTATTGTCATTCCGGGTGTAGGCTCTGCGGTGACGCAAAGCGCCATTGGTGCCATTGCAGATCGCATCGGCATTCGCGGCGGTATGTATGTACTGTATGTTCTCGTGGCACTCATGCTGGCGGCAACTGTGTTGTTTGTCGTGCATGGGAAGAAAAAATCATAAGCAAAAAGGGTACGCAGTGCAAACTGCATACCCTTTTGCTTATGATAGATGTTATGGAAAGGTGGAAGGATTACTCAATCATAATCTTCTTGGATTCCGGAAGAATCTGCTGTGCTTTCGGTAGAGTCAGCTCCAGAACACCGTCCTTGTAAGAAGCGGTAATGGCGTTTTCATCAATGCCGGAGACATCAAAGCTACGACGGAACGAGCCATAACGGCGTTCGCGGCGGATGTATTCGCCCTTGTCGTTCTTTTCGTCTTTGCTTTCGGTGTGCTGGGCGGTAATAGTCAGTATACCATCCTTAACATCCAGTTGGATGTCCTCTTTATTGAAGCCTGGCAATTCTGCTTCCAGAATGTATTTGCCATCCGCATTGCGGATATCGGTGCGGAAGTCCGGCAAATCAACATTGCTGTTGCCGAAGAAGTTCTTTTCAAAGTTATCAAATGCGTCAAACCAATTGTGGTTGTTATAATCAAACGGTACCATGCCAAACATAATCAATCGTCCTTTCTATTGTCAATTAGTGAGTTGTTTTTTATTTGTGAATAATTAGCACTGTTGCTGGTCGAGTGCTAATGATAGGTAAAATACTGCTGCATCTTTGCTGCCTTCTTTCTTGTGGAGCTCCCTTCTTTGGAGCTCCTCTTTTAAACTGACTATAGTATAAGCCTTAGTTATGAAAAAAATTTGCATATTTTATGAACAAATTGCAAAGCTTTAGCACTCTTGACATAGGAATGCTAAAACTTTGCACTTAATAATTTAACCCTGCAATGCGCGTCATCTTTTTCATAAACAGATGATTAAACAGAGCGATGACGCGGCCGACACCGAGAACAGCAACGACAGTTCCCAGACCGATGCCAATCAGATGATGCGCGAAAATTAAACCAATACAGCAGGTCAGACAGATATTAAACAGATCAAAGCAGTTTTTTGTGAAGCCGACGGATTTGCTGATAAAATCCGAAATTGCCTGCACGATGCCGTCTCCGGGATTGGGAATGATGCGCATGTTGAGCGACATGGCGGCGCCGATGCCGGTACAGATGATACCGCTCACTAGGACGAGAAGCTGATAGCCAAAGCCCTCAGGTGCAGGAATCCAAGCGGAAAACAGATTCATAAATCGGGTAAACACCAAACTCAGCGGCAATTGCAGTAAATCCATGACGAGAAGCAGCTTGAGATTGCGGCGAATGACCGGAGCACGGTCTGGATGTACACGATACCGATGATTTAATGCCAGATGAATCAGCAACTCTACGAGAACAAAGATAGCGTATAACAGAAAGGTCATATTGCCAAAGTTGTAATGGGTAATAGTGGAAATACTAAATGCGACAGAGATAATCGGTGAAACGCCGAGACCGCATTTTGTGTTGAGAATAATTCCCAGCGCGAGAATCAATAGACCCGCGATATAAAAGAGGGTTCTGGGAATCAGATGTTTGTTCATGGTTTGTCACTCACTTTCTTTTCCGACAATTATTTTACATCTGATTTCGTTCGCCGCGCAAGGCTTCCAGATACTTTTTTCGGTATTGAATCGGTGTGGTGCCGACAATGCGCGTAAACAGGGCGTTAAAATAGTTTGTATTGTCGTAGCCGACCATGGTTGCAATGCGTGTGGCAGAATGATCAGTAGATATGAGTAGGGTTTGTGCCATGCCAATGCGGCGACGAATGGCATATTGAATCGGTGAATATCCCGTGGCATCTTTAAAGGTATGCGACAGATAGGGGACACTACAGCCAAGTGCACTGGCAATGTCCTCTAATTTAAGCGGTTCTGTATAGTGAGCGTCAATATATTCTTTGATGCGGCGAGTGAGCAGGGAGGCCGAACTGCGAATGATGCCGTCCTGCTGTGTGACAGGCATTTGAGCGGCTAACATGAGCAGGGAAATGCCAAGTGTCTGGGCGGTCAATTGTTCCGGCGGTGTGCCGTCATTCAGAGCGAGGATTTGCTCCGCGAGATTGCGCAAAAACGGGAACTGTGCCTGAGAGGCGCGGACATGCGGACTGTCTGACGGAATACAATGATTGACCGGCAGACCTTGGAATTGGACATGAGAAAAACCGAAACAATATGTGCCGATTTCCACATCGGTATTGGATACCACTTCATGCAGCTCCCCGCAGTTATAGTAAATGAGGTCACCTTCCTGAATGAGATAGGAGAAGTTATTGACATTATAGGTGCCAAAGCCGCGGTAGCACAGCAACAGCTCGCACATCGAGTCGTGTCCGTGCATCGGGCGGTCATGCTTGGTCTTTCCGTAGTCCTGCCGATTGGCGTTGACGAGCACGGGAAGTGCACCGTCTTCAAACACTTGGTTGGAAATGGTCTGGATGTCTTTCATGCTTGTACTCCTTTTTTTATTAGGGAAACAACAAGATAGTGTAGTGTTCAAAAAAATGCTTTGGATTTTGTGCAAAATACCATGCAAATTTTTGCGGGAATTTACAAGATAATGAAGGTCTTTCTTTGGAAATTTCGTATAATAGAATCATAACACAGGAACGACAAACCGTCAAAACAAGCTGGTGACACACAAGTTGATAACAAGATTGTGAGGTTTTCGCCAGACCGCGTAAGTATAGAAAAGGAGATTGTACCTATGAGCATGAACATTTGCGGCGCTCCGAGCTGCTGGGGCGTAGATGATCCGAAAAACCCGTATCTGCCGCCTTGGACCCGTGTACTTTCCGAAGCAAGTCAGGCAGGCTATCGTGCGATTGAGCTTGGCCCTTGGGGTTATATTCCGAACGATGTCGATCTCGTGGCAGAAGAGCTGAACAAGAACGGTTTGGGTATCGTTGTCGGTACCATCTTCCACGATCTGGTGACACCGGAAAATCAGCCGAGCGTGCTCAAGGCTGTCGATGACATCTGCAAGCTGATTACCGATCCGAAGATGCCGAAGCTGCCGGTACATGAGGGACAGAAGTGGCCGACACCGTATCTGACAGTTATGGACTGGGGACATGACGAGCGCGATTTCAATGCTGGTCATTCCGATCGTGCACCGCGCATGGACGACGAGCAGTGGGCTGCTTTTGTCAAGAATGTCCGTGCTGTGTGCGACAGAGCGAACAGCTGGGGCGTGCGTCCGGTCATTCATCCGCACGCTGGCACCTATATCGAATTCGCTGATGAAATTGAGCGCATCACCAACGATATTCCGTATGATGTTTGCGGTCTGTGCCTGGATACCGGCCATCTGTACTACTCTGGCATGGATCCGGTAACGTATCTGAAAAAGTATCAGGACAAGCTGGATTATGTACACTTCAAGGATGTTGACCGCAAGGTATATGACGAAGTGATGGGCGAGCACATTCGCTTCTTTGATGGCTGCGGCAAGGGTGCTATGTGCCCGATCGGCACCGGCGCACTGGATTACCCGGCAATCAAGCAGGCTCTGGAAGACATTGGCTACAGCGGCTACATCACCATTGAGCAGGAACGCGATCCGCGTAATTCCGATACCTCGCTGCGCGATGTCAAGCGCAGTGTAGATTACCTGAAGTCTGTCGGCTATCAGATCTAAGTTTGAAATTATTCCACAGAGAGTTTATAGAAGAAGTTTTTTAGGAGGAAATGACTATGATTAACGGTTCTAAGGTTTTGGATCATCCGATTCGCTGGGCTATGGTCGGCGGCGGTAAGGGCAGCCAGATTGGCTATATCCATCGTTCCGCAGCACTGCGCGACAACAACTTCCAGTTGGTAGCTGGTGCATTCGACATCAATCCGGAGCGTGGCATGGCATTTGCCGCTGAGCTGGGCATTGATCCAGATCGCTGCTATCCTGACTACAAGACCATGTTCGAGAAGGAAGCACAGCGCGAGGACGGCATTGAGGCTGTTTCCATCGCTACCCCGAACAGCGTACACTATGAGGTGTGCAAGGCTGCTCTGGAAGCTGGCATCCATGTTGTTTGCGAGAAGCCGCTGTGCTTCAGCACCGAAGAGGGCGAAGAGCTGGTTGCTCTGGCTAAGAAGAAGAACCTGGTTGTCGGCGTGACCTATGGCTATTCCGGTCATCAGATGATTCAGCAGGCTCGTCAGATGATTAAGAATGGCGATCTGGGCGACATCCGTGTTATCAACATGTCCTTCGCATTCGGCGGCTATAACTACAAGATTGAAGAGACCAATGCCGCTGCTAAGTGGCGCTTTGACCCGAAGAAGGCAGGTCCGTCCTTTGCTATGGCAGACGTTGGCACCCATTGCTTGTACATCATTGAGGCAATGATTCCGGATATGAAGATTGATAAGGTTCTGTGCTCCAAGGATGCTTTCGTAGAAGGTCGTGAGCTGGAGGACAACGCCTTCACACTGATGCGTCTGAACGCTTCCAACCATGTGCAGGAGGGCGCAAAGGTTTACTGCTGGTCGTCTTCTATCAACTGCGGCGCACGCCATGGTCATGTTATCCGTGTTGTTGGTTCCAAGGCTTCCATCGAGTGGGATGATGAGCGCCCGAACCAGATGACCTATGAAATTGAGGGTGAGCCGGTACGCCGTCTGGAGCGTGGCGCAGGCTACCTGTATGAGGAAGCTCGTGTAGAGGATCGCATCGGCGGTGGCCATGCAGAGGGTCTGTTTGAGGCATGGGCAAACCTATACCGTCGATTTGCTCTGGCTATCGAAGGCATGAGCAAGGGCGAAGCAGAGTACGGTGACTTCTGGTATCCGGACGTAGAAGCTGGTCTGGCTGGCGTCAAGTGGATTGAGAAGTGCGTAGAGTCCGCAAACAACGGCGAAGTTTGGGTTAAGTACTAAGCAATTTCCTTTTGTTCCATGATTTTGATATAGCAGGTGCCAGGCATCTGCGGAGAGAGTTAGAAAAAGCCCGAGCCATTTGTTTTCCCCCAGATACTCGGGCGGAGAAAGTGAGAATCCCCTGCCGGATCAATTTCCGGCAGGGGATTCGTCGTGTATTGGTTTGACAAGCGAGAGGTAAAATGATACTATAATAACATAAGAGGTACACCGATAGACGGTGCGCCCTCATAAAGGATTTTTTTAGAAAAATAACCGCTTTATGTTGGTAGCTGGGCGGTTATTTTCTTTTGCCTAAATATGTAAGCAATGACAGAAGAAACATGCCAGAAGTTGCAAAAGCAGAAATCAACTGGAGTAAATCTGAAAGTGTTACGTACATAGTATCGCCCTCCCTTCTGTAAGAGAGGGTTAAAGAAAAGAAAACATTTCGCTCCCTCTCTGAGATAGAGAAGACGCGCCGCCTATCCGTTTATGGTGTACCCGTTAATAAGGGTACTATAAAATGTGATGAAAATTAATATTGGATTACCAAAAAATCTCCTTGTATCACACACGATACAAGGAGATTTTTGCATCTGTTTACAATTCGCGTCCGCCCTCGATTTGACCGCGAATATTTTCCATCAATCGGTCGAGCATCGCGCTCATTTCAGCGCAGTTTTTGAGCTGGCGGGAGATTTCCTGATAGTCCTCGCTGTCCTCCAAGCCCTTCTTGTAGCGCAGCTTGTGTTCCAGACTTGCCCAAAAATCCATAGCAATTGTGCGAAGCTGGACTTCTACGCGCATTTGTCTCGTCTCATTGCGCAAAAAGATTGGCACTTCCACGATGAGATGTAAGCTCCGATAGCCATTCGGCTTTGGATTTTGGATATAGTCTTTTCGTTCAATCAGTGTAACGTCATCTTGACGCAGCAAAATGTCTGCGAGCGAATAAATATCCTCAGGAAATGAGCAAATGACGCGTACGCCGGCAATATCATTGAGATTTTCTTCGATAGCGTTCAAGGTCATCGGCAGATTGCGACGCTGTAGTTTTTCAAAAATACTTTCTGGACTTTTGAGCCGAGTCTTGATGGATTCAATCGGATTATTTTCGCGGTTGAGGGAAAGTTGGACATCCAACACACGGAATTTCGTTTCAACTTCCATGATTGCGCAGCGGTAATACGACATCAGTTGCTTAAAAGGATTTAGTGACGGGTCTGCCCGCTGAGGAGCAACCTGTATCAATTGGGTGCTCCATTCTGACCTTTGTTCGGACATTATATATCATTCCAATCTGTTTCTGTCAAATTTTGTTGTTTGTATTAGTATACTATTCTTGCGAGAATGCGTCAACGACAAACAAATGACCAAACTGTAACAAGACTGTAAATGTTTCCCTTACCCCAAGATGCCGAGGTGTTCTAATAAAATCTTACATCCGATGGCAATTAACACAATGCCGCCGATCATTTCTGCGCGGGATTTATAGCGCGTGCCGAACACGTGACCAATCTTAATACCAATCGCAGACAGCACAAAGGTGGTACATCCGATAAATGTCACTGCGGGCAAAATAGAGACTTGCAAAAAGGCAAAGGTGATGCCGACAGCCAGTGCATCAATGCTCGTGGCAATTGCCAGCGGAAGCATAGTCAAAAACGAGAAGGAATCGTTGAGCTGCTCTGCTTCGCCACGTGACTCTTTTATCATATTGGCACCGATCAGAGCGAGCAGAACAAAAGCAATCCAGTGGTCAATGCTTGTGATATATTGCTGAAATTGACTGCCGAGCAGATAACCGATGAGCGGCATCAAAAACTGAAAGCCGCCGAAATACAGGCCGACAGTACAGGCGTGCGAAAATTTTAGCTGCCGCACGGACAGCCCCTTACAGACGGACACGGCGAAGGCATCCATAGATAACCCGACCGCAAGGACGAATAAATCCAAAAAACTCATGTGCAACACTCCTTTTGCTGAATAGATACGGAATAATGGGGATTCTGTCGCAGAAAAAGGGCATAGAAAAAGACGAGTCCCTATCTGCGTCAAAAAACAGATAAGTCTCGTCATTTAAAACAAAGCCAGAAGCTGCCGCTTCAGTATGTTGACTTGGTTACGCTGCGCGCTGACTACTCCCTTATATGAATGGTACGATACCATAAATCGGAACATGTGTCAAGTATCAGAAAAAATCAGATAATTTTATGGGTTTCTTGTATAATTGGATATTGTCAATGGAATGGGTTAATGGTATACTAAACATAGTATAGAGACGCACTGCTGGTCTGAAGCAAAGCGGCAGTGCGTTGGCAAACAGCATTTTTTTATGATGATGGGAGCAAAGATGAATTACCGTAGAGATAAATTGGAACGGCTTGCCAGAGTTGCCCACCTTTATTATGAGGAAGACAAGACGCAGGGGGAAATTGCAGAACTCATGTGCGTTTCCCGCCCGCTGGTCAGCCGTATGCTCAATGAAGCACGAAACCTTGGCATTGTAGAAATTCGCGTGCATTCTCCTGCTCACAGCGCAGAATCGCTGGCAGAGTGGATGTGTCGAACCTATGGTCTGCGCAGCAGCATGTTGGTAGCCGGGGAAGAATCGGATGATATTACCAATTACACCATGGCAAAACGCTTATTGACATATATAGAAGATCAAAAACCGACGGTTGTCGGTGTCGGATGGGGCACGGTGATTGGCATCGCGGCGAAGATGCTGGAACGTGTGCCAGTACACCGCAATTCGATACAGGCGCTTTGTCCGCTGCTCGGCAATTGCAATGTGCTGTCGCGGCAGTATCACTCGGATGAAAACGTCCGAATGCTTGCGGAAGCCTATGATGCGCAGCCGGTCTTTTTGCACGCACCTGCATACTATTCCAGTGAAGCAGATGCAAAAAGGATGCGAGAGACGCAGCAGTACAAAAATGTGGTCAGCCAGTGGGAAAAACTGGATTTGGCTGTTGTCGAGATTCACGATGACTCGATTATCGACCGGACGGGGTATTTGTGTCAGGAGAAAGCGGTCGGTTATGCGGCGGGATACGGTGTCGATGTGGACAGCAAAGTCATTCCGCTGACGTACAGCATCATGCGTATTCCACTGCATATGCTGGAACAATGCAGCCGCGTCATCGGTATTTGTGCAGCAGGCATGAGCGCACAGGCAGTCGATGGCATTTTGCGCTCAGGTCTTATCACAGACGTGCTGGCGCAGGATGCGATGGCGGAGCAGCTTTTACGAGAAACAGAATAACACACAGCGATTCTTGTTCCGATGCAGGGACGGGAATCGCTGTTTTTTCTCTGTGTGCTGTGACGGAAAATAGTAAAATGATGGTAAGATGCTGTGGAAGGTTTGGGCGAGTTTGTGCCGGAAAATCCTTTAAATTCATGTTTTTTCTGCCTGAAACAATGAAAAAAGTACAAGCGAAGCGTTCCAAATAGTTGACAAATTTTTTGGTGCATGGTAAACTTATTGACAGATGAAACGAAATTTTTCTGCGGCATTCGGAACGAGCAGAATGGCTGCACTGGCTGATAACTTGGTTCGTAACAGGTTGTCAGCTTTTTTTCTCAAAAATAAGGAAAAGTTTTGGTTCAATTGAAGCGTTTTCTTCCAATCGGGAAGAAAAAAATCTGTTTCAGGAAAGGATAAAAATTATGCTTTATTCCGCAGAAGTGGAAAACATGTGTCCGGTTGCTAAGGGCGCATACCATGGTCCGGCTCCGATCCCGCAGGAGGGCAAATGGACGCAGGCAATGGAAATCAAGGACATCAGCGGTTTGACCCACGGTGTCGGCTGGTGTGCTCCGGAGCAGGGCGCCTGTAAGCTGACCCTGAACGTCAAGGAAGGTATCATCGAGGAAGCTCTCGTTGAGACCATCGGATGTTCGGGTATGACTCACTCCGCAGCTATGGCATCTGAGATCCTGCCGGGCAAGACCCTGCTGGAAGCGCTGAACACTGACCTGGTATGTGACGCAATCAACGTAGCAATGCGTGAGCTGTTCCTCCAGATCGTATACGGCCGCACCCAGACCGCATTCTCCGAGAACGGCCTGCCGATCGGCGCTGGTTTGGAAGATCTGGGCAAGGGCCTGAGAAGCCAGGTAGGTACCATGTACGGCACCAAGGCTAAGGGCACTCGTTATCTGGAAATGGCAGAGGGCTATGTTACCCGTCTGGCTCTGGACAAGGACAATCTGGTTATCGGCTATGAGTTCATTCATCTGGGCAAGATGATGGAGCAGATCCGCAAGGGCGTTGAGCCGGCGGAAGCTATGGCTAAGAACACCAGCACCTACGGCCGCTTCGCTGAGGGTGTCAAGTTCATCGACCCGCGTGCAGAGTAAGGAGGACACAGTATCATGGCTTTGTTTGAAAGTTACGAAAGAAGAATTGACAAGATCAACGGCGTCCTCGCTGAGTACGGCATTTCCAGTGTAGAGGAATGTGCTGAAATCTGCAAGGAAAAGGGCATTGATCCGGCTGCAACCGTTCGTTCTGTACAGCCGATCGCATTTGAGAACGCTTGCTGGGCTTACACGGTAGGCGCTGCAATCGCAATCAAGAAGGGCGTAAAGTCCGCACCGGAGGCTGCTGAGGCAATCGGTATCGGCCTGCAGGCATTCTGCATCCCGGGTTCTGTTGCTGACGACCGCAAGGTTGGTCTGGGTCACGGCAATCTGGCAGCTATGCTGCTGCGCGAGGAGACCAAGTGCTTCGCATTCCTGGCAGGCCACGAGTCCTTCGCTGCTGCTGAGGGCGCTATCGGTCTGGCTCGTTCCGCGAACAAGGCTCGTAAGGAGCCGCTGCGCGTTATCCTGAACGGCCTGGGCAAGGACGCTGCACAGATCATCTCCCGCATCAACGGCTTTACTTATGTACAGACCAAGTTTGATTACTACACTGGCGAGCTGAACATCGTCAAGGAGATCGCTTACTCTGACGGCGAGCGCTCCAAGGTTCGCTGCTTCGGCGCAGACGACGTTCGTGAGGGCGTTGCTATCATGCATCACGAGAGCGTTGACGTTTCCATTACTGGTAACTCCACCAACCCGACTCGTTTCCAGCATCCGGTTGCAGGCACCTATAAGAAGGAGTGCATCCAGTTGGGCAAGAAGTACTTCTCCGTTGCATCCGGCGGCGGTACTGGTCGTACTCTGCATCCGGACAACATGGCAGCAGGTCCGGCTTCTTACGGCATGACCGATACCATGGGACGTATGCATTCTGATGCACAGTTTGCAGGTTCTTCGTCTGTACCGGCTCACGTAGAGATGATGGGCTTCCTCGGCATGGGCAACAACCCGATGGTTGGTGCTTCCGTTGCTGTTGCAGTAGACGTAAACGCTGCACTGAATGGCTAATGTAAAACGGCGATTGATTCCCGTTTTAGCTAAAGACTGAAAAAGTAAGAGGCTTTCCGATGCATTTCGGAAAGCCTCTTTTTGCAGTATTGATTGACTTGACAAGTAAAAAAGATAATGATAGTATAAAAGTATAAAAAGAGGTACACCGATAGACGGTGCGCCTCTATGATTATTAGCTATTAGAAAATAACCGCTTCATGTTTGGCTACAGGGGCGGTTATTTTCTTTTGCCTAACAAGGCAATCAGTGCAATGAGCATTGTACCGAATGTAAACAGCGTCGAAAGGCACTGGAATAAATCTGAAAATGTTACATACATGATAATCCCTCCCTTCTAAAAGAGAGGGTAAAGAAAATATTTCGCTCCCTCTCTGAAATAGAGAAGGCGCGCCGCCTATCCGTTTATGGTGTACCTGCTAGTAAGATACTATAAAATGCGATGAAAATCAATGTTTATATGAAATTTATCTATCGTCAAAAGATATTTTTTCGTTTGCACAGGAAAATCAAGCCTGCTACAACGAGTAAGCTGAACAAGATGACACCGGGATAACCGTTTTGCAGTTCCGGCATGTTCTCGAAGTTCATGCCATACCAGCCGGTAATCAGTGTCAGAGGGAAGAAGATAGTAGAGAGAATTGTCAAAAACTTCATGTTTTCGTTCTGACGGGAATCGACCTCCGCTTGATAAGCATCACGTACCTGCTGGGCATAGTCGAGCAGATGAACCGTGCGGCTCATCAGACGATCGGCGCGATCAGAAACCGTACCAAAGTATTTGAGCTGTTTTTTGGCAAAAAAATGATTTTCGTTTTCTTCCAGCGCTTTTCCCAGATCCATTATTTCGTCGTAATATACGCGCAGCGTCAGCAATTCACGGCGCAGAGGCAGAATTTTTTGCTCCACGCCGTCAATTTTGCCGTCCAAAATTTTCTCTTCCAACTGCATAAGCCGCCGTTCATAACGGTGCAGCATCGGCATATCCGTAGAGATACATTCTGCGAGAAAATTATACAGAAACAGCTCGCGCGTTGCACCTTGATGGGTGCGCTGCCGCCGAATGCGTCCAATCATGCGCATGGAAAACTCATCATCATCGAGGATGACAATGTGCTTCTGGTTGACGAAAAACAAAATGCGGTATCGGCTGCCCAAAATATCCAACAAGCGCGGGATATACAGCGTGCCATACAGACATTCCTGTTGCGCTTCCAGCTTGCACAAGTCGATAGAAGCACGGTTAATCTCTCCGTCATACACCATATTTGCCAGCTGCATCGCAGACTTCGCCTCTCGAAAGTTGGATATGACAATGAGAGAATCTTCCGGTCTGCGCTCATGTGGTTCAGTTTCTCGCAGGACTTCTCCCAAAGAGAACAGCTTCACTTTTTTTCCGCAGCTTTCTGCTCGCGGTCGTATGCCTGCTGGAAGAAAGTCTCCTGCGCATTTAGCTTGGGCTGGTTGTTGCGGTTTCTGCGATAAATGCCGTCTGCGCCGAGATTCCAAGCCTGACAATTGTCGTGAAGCATGATGTCAAAGGCGGACAGAATTTCTTCCTGCAGAGCTTTATCTCGAATTGGCGCGGCGACTTCAACACGGCGCAGGGTGTTGCGCGTCATAAAGTCTGCGGAGGCGATATATATTTTGCGTGATTCACCCTTGCCAAAGATATAAATACGAGAATGCTCCAAAAATCTGCCGACAATGCTGACCACACGGATGTTTTCGGTTTTCTCCGGCACACCGGGGAGCAGGCAGCAAATGCCGCGCACAACCATATCAATCTTGACGCCCGCCTGTGACGCCTCCATGAGTCGATCCATGATTTTTTTGTCTGTCAACGAGTTGATTTTGATGCCGATATATGCCTCTTTGCCGCGCTTGGCAAGAGCCATTTGCCCATCAATCATTTCCAGCACGCGATTTTGCAGGCAGTGTGGGGCGACGAGCAGAGGACCGCTTTGCTTGAGCGTTTCACCCATTGCCAGTGCTTGAAATACCTGTGCGGCATTGCGGCCGATTTCCTGATCGTATGTCAGAACGGAATAATCTGTGTACAGACGAGCGGTTTTTTCATTGTAATTGCCCGTGCCAATCTGGGTATAATATTCTGGCTGTCCGTTCTCGCCCATGCGCGTAATCAGGCACAGTTTGGAATGAACTTTGTATCCGTTGAGACCGTAAATCACTGTACAGCCTGCTTCTTCCAGTCTGCGTGACCATTCGATGTTGTTTTCCTCATCAAATCGCGCTTTCAGTTCGACAAGAACTAAGACATCCTTGCCATTTTCTGCCGCTTCGCACAGGGCTTCGACAACCTGACTATCCTTGGCCACGCGGTACAGCGTCATTTTCATAGAGACAACCTTCGGGTCGTTTGCGGCTTCGTGCAGCATACGCAGAAACGGCTTGATGCTTTCATACGGATAAGAGAGCAACTTGTCGCCCTGGCGTACCTGATCGAGCATAGGAATCTGACGATGAATGCTTGCAGGCTGACGCGGCGAACGATGTGGATAAAACAGCTCACTGTTGCCGCGCAGAGTATTTTGCAGCATGAACAGATAGGACAGATCCAGCGGCGTATTGTTCTTAAACACTGCGTATTCTTCGGTTTCCAGATGCTTGCACAGCAGCTTGACAATGCGCTTGTCGAGAACACGGCTCATTTCCAGACGAATCGGAGCCAGACGACGGCGCTTTTTCATCAGTCCGCTCATAAACTCTCGATAATCCAAATCCTCATCATATAAAGCATCGGCGTCAATATCTGCATTTCTGGATACACGAATCAGAGATTTTGCCTTGATTTCATAATTCGGGAAAATCTTGGTGATGAAGTGCAAAATCAGCTCTTCGCTGAGCATGTATGTCTTAGGACGTTCGGAGACTTGCACCAGACGCGGCAAAGCACTGCTGGAACAAGCGACAATGCCCAAGCGTTCCTTTTTCTTGTTTGGCTTTTTCAGTACCGCTGCGGCATGAATTTCCTGATTGCGCAGGAAAGGAAATGGCTGGCGTTTGTCCACAACGATTGGGGACAGCAGCGGTGCGACTTCTCGATCAAAGAAGCCTTCCAACCGCTTGCTTTCACCTTCATCAATGGTATGAAAATCAACGACGCGCACACCGGCATCTTCCAGTTCCATCATCAGTTCGGTAAAAATTTCATCTTTTCTGGTGTTCAGGCGGTGCACATCTTTAAAAATGCATTGAATTTGCTCCGCAGACGTCATATTGGTCTTGTTATCTCGAATTTCCTGATCCGAATGCATCTGATCGACATGGGTGCCGACGCGCACGCGAAAAAATTCGTCCAAATTGCTCTGATAAATCGACAGAAACGACAGACGCTCTGCCAGCGGCACATCTTTTCTCGCCGCTTCTTCTAATACACGTTCATTAAACTTTAACCAAGACAATTCTCTGTTGGCATATACCATTTCATGCATAAAATAAGACCTCGTTCCTTAATAGTATTTCTCAGTCTAACGGCTGTATGTTTAATCTTATGCCATGCAAACGAAAAATCTTTGTAAAAAAGAAAACCCCAGAGGCTACCACCTCTGGGGTTTTCGCTTTTGCATGGACTCATGTCCATAGCATCACTTTAGCTTGGTTTATTATAGCACAGCTTTTGATACATGACAAGAGAGAACGCTTGTTATTTTGCCTGCTTGGTGTCGAACCGCGTCGCAATCATATGCACGATATACGGAATGAGGATGACCGGAATCGCCAAGTATGCCAGCGCGCTGTATGCTCTCTGAATCAGCGTCAGCAGGCCGAACTGTGCAATGCCGAAATCGACAATGCAGCAGATGAGTGCGACAACAATCTGGCGGGAGGTGATTTTCTTGCCCGGCGTCTGCTGCGGATGGGATTTTTCCAAGCCGCTGCAAATGCGCTTTACCATGGCAGCTACCATGTTAACCGCGGTAGATACCGCGCCGAGAATAATCAAAATGGAAATCAGCGGGGTCAAGACATGACTGCCGACGCCGTTCTGTACCATAAACAGCGTAGGAACGCTTTGGTTTACAATATCCGGATTCGAGCAGACGGACAGCAGACCGAGGACAACCATGACCATGAGCAGCGCATTGATAATCCAGCCGATGCCCATGCTCTTGATGGCATCGTTTGGCTTTTCAAAGGACTTGGCATGTTGAACGAACACGGCGACATTGGCAAGCTGAAAAGTGCCATACAGGAAAGCGGCATACAGTGCTTTGCCGAACGGCGCAGGCTGTGCAGTCATGGTGTGCATGGTCTGCGCAATGGCGCCAGAACCAGAAATAATATTTGGAATGTATACGATGAGCAGACCGGCGATGATGCAGATAGACAGAACAGAAGCGACCTTGCGCACGAGATCTGTGCCGAAAATAGCAACGATAAAGATAAATGCACCGATAATCAGCGTACACAGCAGATACGGCAGACCGGTTAAAGTGCTCAGCGTGGCGCCGCCGGTTGCAAACGCAACAGCTGGAGCGACACACATGACACACAGATATAATACTTCAAACAAATTAGAAAAAATCGGGGCAAACCTGCCGTAAAAAGCGTTGTTATATGACCGATAATCGTATACTTCATGCTTGCGGGCAAAGCGCAGGCAGTAGGCAAAGAATACAGCATTGTACAGCATGGCCAGCACCGGCATAATCAGACACCAGATACCATACTTGACATAATAGGTGTAAATCTGTGCGCCGGAGGCGAAGCCGCCGCCGAAATGTGTGGTAAACCATACAAAGGCAATGCCTAAGATAATGGAACTTGTTTTTGTTTGTTTATTCATGACTGTCGCGTCCTGTTCTTTCCTTTAATTTGTTCATGGCATCCGTAAGCATCTGCTTGGTGACGACATACGGGTAATGCGCCACATCCGACATGTGCGGGATACGGTCTGTGCTTTCTTCCCACTGCTCCTCGGAGATCTCAATCTCTTCCAAAGAAACCGGTAGCTTGACGGCCTTATTGAGCTGGTAAACCTTTTCAAATTCTTCGTCTTGTCCATCGACGAGAAGAGCGAGCAGAACGCCAAAACCGACAACTTCGCCGTGCAGATGCTTTTCCTCGATAATTGGATAGTTGGTCAGTGCATAGAAAACAGCATGTGCCAGACCGCTGTTGTAATCCGGTGTGAAGTCTTTGGTCAGGAAAATAGAAGCGACGCCGGTTGTGACGATGATGGACAGAATAATCTGCTCAACTTCATAAGAGGAAATTCCCTTTTGATGATCGGAAAAGCCCTTTGCGCCGTAAGCGAGCAGCGGATCGCGACACATATGCGAGATGGCGACGCCGACAGCTGTGAAGTGCTCAAGACGCTCGTCACGGGAAGAAATCGTCGCTTCATAGAACTTGGCGTAGGTGTCACCCATACCTGCCCACATGTATCGGCATGGAGCTTTAGCAATGATTTCTGTGTCGATAAACGCGTGCATTGCCGGACGGACAAAGAAATTCGGCTTTAAAAAGGTGCCGTCTTCATTGTACATAATTGATACAGCAGTGCAGGCCGAGCAGTTGGAGGCGATGGTCGGGAACGTAAACACCGGCTTGTCATCCGTGATGCACAGGCACTTGACGGTATCCAATGCTTTGCCGCCGCCGACACCAAACACCATATCCGCTTCGTGATAGATCGGCATAGCGCGCAGACGCTCAACGTTTGCATAGGTGCAATCTTTGCCGAACAGCTCGACACCGATGATTTCCAAATTGGTTTCATCGACAGCGGCGCGGATTTTGTTTAATGCTGAGCCGAGAGCTTTTTCGCCGCCGATGACCAGAATGGTTTTACCATACGATTCGCAGACCGGTCCAATTTTGTCATAAATGGTATTGCCGATGGAATAACTCGGCAGATGTACCTCGTAGTTTTCCAGTTTCATAATAGTAGATACTCCCAACAATGATAAATTTGCAAATAAAAAAGCCTTCATCCCACGTTCCGCATCTCTGCGAAATCTCTGGGACAAAAGCTATCAGCTTCTGCGGTGCCACCCATATTGCCGATATCATAAAAAAATCGGCCACTTTACCACACACCAACATGTGCGTTCCACGATAACGGCGGGAGACCGTCAGCGCCTACTTGCCAAACGGCGTTCAGACTGCCCTCACGAGTCCATTCGGCATCATCCGTACCACTGTAATCCCACTATCTACAGCTCTCTGTGCGTACTTCACGAAGCGTACTTGTCTCGATCAACGGTTTTCACTATACTATACTCAAAATACCATATGAGTGCGATATTGTCAAGTAGGAACAGAAAATATTTTTTATATAAAAATTTAACGTATCTTACATTCCAGACAGATATTTTACAAAAGAAAATGGGATTTACGAATATTTTACCGCTTGATTGGCGCGGAGTTTACACAGAATGCGTAGAATAGAGCCTGTTGAAAGAAACAAATCTATGACACGAATGAAAGGACTTCGATTATGAAAGCAATGAAAACAATCAAGCGTTTTGGCGCAATGTCCCTGGCAGGTATGCTGCTGATGGGCGCACTGGCAGGCTGCGGCAGCTCTAACTCCGACACCCAGACCACTTCTGATGGTTCCACCGCAAGCGGCAATGTAAGCGGCGCAATTGATGTTGTATCCCGTGAGGACGGCTCCGGTACCCGCGGCGCATTTATCGAGCTGTTTGGCATTGAGACCAAGGACGCAAGCGGAAACAAGACCGACAATACCACTTCTGATGCAATCATTGCCAATCAGACCGAAGTTATGATGCAGAATGTACAGGGTGATGAGAACGCCATCGGTTACGCATCTCTTGGTTCGATGAGCGATTCTGTCAAGGCTGTAAAGATTGACGGCGCAGAGGCAACCACGGACAACGTACTCAACGGTTCGTATAAAATCTCTCGTCCGTTTAATGTAGCAACCAAGAGCGACCTGAGCGCAGCAGCACAGGACTTCCTCAACTACATCCTGTCCGCCGATGGTCAGAAGATCATCTCTGATAACGGATACATTCCGGTAGATGACAAGGCAGCGGCATATCAGGCTGGCGATGTTTCTGGTGATGTCACGGTTGCTGGTTCATCTTCCGTAACACCGGTAATGGAAAAGCTGAAGGAAGCTTATGAGGGTGTCAACAAGAACGTCAAGGTAACCGTACAGGAATCCGATTCTACGACCGGTATGACCAGTGCAAGCGAAGGCACCTGCGACATCGGCATGGCATCCCGTGACCTGACGGATGAGGAAAAACAGACACTGACGCCGACGGAAATTGCACTGGACGGCATTGCAGTCATTGTCAATCCGAGCAACAGCATTGACAATCTGACCTCTGATCAGGTAAAGGGCATCTTTACCGGTGAGATTACCGACTGGGCTGACGTACAGTAATCAGAAATAGGATGACATGCAATAACCTTCCGTCCGTCAAACGCCGGAGGGTTGTTGCTTGTCAAACGGATATACGCAACAAAGAGGGTTTCATTGTATGTTAAAACGACAAAAAATTATGGAGCGCGGTATGTCTTGGCTATTCGCCTTGTGTGCTTGTATGTCCATTGTTGCCGTTGCACTGATTTGTGTGTTCCTGTTCGCCAACGGCATTCCGGCGATGAAGGAAATTGGCTTGTTCCAGTTCTTGCTGGGCACGGACTGGGCACCGAAGAATCAGCCGGCGAGTTATGGCATTCTGCCAATGATTGTTGGCAGCTTATGCGTCACAGCAGGCGCCGTGATTATCGGTCTGCCGATTGGCTTGCTTACAGCGATTTATTTGTCTCGCTTCTGTCCGGAAAAGCTGCATAAGGTGTTGGAACCGCTGGTTCAGCTGATGGCAGGCATTCCATCTATTATTTATGGTTTCTTTGGTCTGGTTGTTATGGTGCCGCTGTCACGCAACCTGCACGGCTGTACCGGTGTCAGTATGTTGACCGCTGCTGTACTGCTTGGCATTATGATTTTGCCGACTATTATCAATTTGAGTGAATCGGCGCTCAATGCTGTTCCGGACAGCTATTATGAGGGAGCTCTCGCTCTTGGATCTACCCATGAGCACGCGACGTTCTTTGCTGTTCTTCCAGCTGCAAAATCGGGTATTTTGGCAGCGGCTGTACTTGGCATTGGCAGAGCTATCGGCGAGACCATGGCTGTTATCATGGTAGCGGGTAATCAGGCACGCATTCCGACCAGCATTCTGCGCGGTGTGCGCACGATGACCGCCAATATCGTACTGGAAATGGGCTATGCAACCGGTCTGCATCGTCAGGCATTGATCGCTACCGGCGTGGTGCTGTTTGTCTTTATTTTGATTATCAATATTACATTTGCCATTATCAAAAAGAGAGGTGAGAAGATATGACTGGAAGCAGAGCAATGGAGATGCCGAGAGAGCATGTCCAGCGTAAGAATTCTTCTCCCAAGCCGACACAGACCATCCACTCCTTGGTTTTGCGTCTGCTCGTGTACGGCGCAGCAATCTTTACATTTGCGGTTCTCGCATTCTTGATTGGTTATATTCTCATCAAGGGTATTCCGTATTTGACACCGGATCTGTTCTCTTGGACATATACCTCAACAAATTGCTCGATGCTGCCGTCTATCATCACAACCGTTGAGATGACGCTGCTCTCGCTGCTCATTGCCATCCCGATCAGTGTGTTCACTGCGGTTTACTTGGTGGAGTACGCAAAGAAGGGCAATAAGCTGGTAGGTCTCATGCGTCTGACGGCAGAAACGCTGTCCGGTATTCCGTCCATTGTTTATGGTCTGTTCGGTATGCTGTTCTTCGTCACGCAGCTGCATTGGAAGCTGTCGCTGCTGTCCGGTGCAATGACACTGTCTATTATGGTGCTGCCGCTCATCATGCGAAGCACAGAAGAAGCGCTGCTTGCTGTGCCGGATATGTACCGTGAGGCGAGCTTCGGACTGGGCGCGGGCAGACTGCGCACCGTATTCCGCATTGTGCTTCCGTCTGCGATGCCGGGCATTTTGGCGGGTATTATTTTAGCAGTCGGTCGTATCGTCGGTGAAACTGCTGCGCTGATTTATACCGCCGGCACGGCAACGGATATGGCAACTAGTCTGTTCTCTTCCGGCCGCACCTTGGCGGTACACATGTACTGCCTGTCCAGCGAGGGTCTGCACACGGATCAGGCATATGCAACAGCCGTTGTTTTACTGCTGATAGTTTTGGCAATGAATACCATTTCCGCGCTCATTGCACGGAAGCTGACGAAAAAGTAAGAGGATACTGATTTATGAGTATGCATATGAAATATAAAATTCAGGACCTGAATCTGCACTATGGACAGTTTCACGCCCTCAAGAACATCAATCTGGAGTTGCCGGAAAAGGAAATCACCGCATTCATCGGTCCGTCTGGCTGTGGCAAATCCACATTGCTCAAGACGCTCAACCGTATGAATGACTTAGTAGAGGGCTGTAAGATTGACGGCACCGTTTTGCTGGACGATGAAGACATTTTTGGCAGCATGGACGTCAATGTGCTGCGACGCCGCGTTGGCATGGTGTTTCAGAAGCCGAATCCGTTCCCGATGAGCGTTTATGACAATATCGCGTTCGGTCCGCGTACCCACGGCATTCACAAGAAGGCTGTACTCGATGAAATTGTCGAAAAGAGTCTGCGCAATGCAGCGATTTGGGATGAAGTCAAGGACAGACTGGACAAGAGCGCGCTGGGCATGTCAGGCGGTCAGCAGCAGAGACTGTGCATTGCTCGTGCCTTGGCGATTGAGCCGGAAGTGCTGTTGATGGACGAGCCGACTTCGGCACTGGATCCGATTTCTACCATGAAAGTTGAGGATCTGGTACAGGATCTCAAGCAGGACTACACCATTGTGATGGTTACGCATAATATGCAGCAGGCAACCCGTGTTTCGGATAAGACGGCATTCTTCCTGCTGGGCGAAGTGGTGGAATTCAACGAGACCGCAGAGCTGTTCTCGATGCCGAAGGATCAGAGAACGGAAAATTACATCACCGGCAGATTCGGTTAAGGGGAGGACAACTATGCGAACCAAATATGACAAGCAGCTGACGGCACTGCATGATGAATTGATTGCCATGGGTGCTCTGTGTGAGGCGGCGATCCATCACGCAGTGGAAGCTCTGCGCACACGCGATGCAGAACTGGCAAAGCGTACCATGGAGGGCGATAAGGAAATCGACCAGAAAGAGCGCGTCATTGAGAGCGCGTGCCTCAAGCTATTGCTGGAACAGCAGCCGGTGGCGCGTGACCTGCGCGAAGTGTCCGCAGCCTTGAAGATGGTCACAGATCTGGAGCGCATTGGTGATCTCGCAGATGACATTGCGGATGTCTCTCTGTTTTTGTGCGAGACACCGAACTATGCTGCACCGGAACAGATTGACTATATGGTAGAAGCTGCGACAAAAATGGTGCATGATTCCATTGATGCCTTTGTTGCCAACGATCTGGCAAAGGCACACAGTGTTATGGAGTATGATGATATTGTAGACAATCTGTTCAATGAGGTACGCACGGTGCTGGTCAAGCGCATTCATGCATCCATGGATGATGCTGAGCAGGCCATGGATATTATGATGATTTCCAAGTATCTGGAGCGCATTGGTGACCATGCCGTCAACATTTCTGAGTGGGTAGAATTTTCTATCACGGGTACCTATAAAAATTCCCGCGTGCTGTGAGGCGGGGAGCATGAACATTTATGTGGTAGATGCAGATGAGAGCACACGCAGTATGCTGCTGTATGTGTTGGGAGAGCAATCGTATACGGCAAGCGGATTTGAAGGTGCGGAGTCATTCAAAGCGGCTCTGCGCAACGAACTGCCTAATCTGATCTTGCTGGACAGCGTGCTGACAGGAGAAGAGGATGGATTAACCCTGCTCAAATGGCTCAAGTCAGACCGGTGCACTGCATCTGTACCTGTGATTCTGCTCATGAATCAGGCAACAGAGATGGATAAAGTCATTGGACTGGATTATGGTGCGGATGACTGCATATCCAAGCCGTTTGGCATTTTGGAGCTGCTGTCACGGATTCATGCGATTTTGCGGCGGACAGAACAACGGATTGCGCCAAGCGATGAAACCCAGCGGGTATATCAGGACATTATCGTGTATCCAAATCGGCATTTGGTGACACTGCATGGCAGGGAGATTCATCTGACCAAGAAAGAGTTTCGATTGCTGTGGTATTTGCTGGAGAATCAAGGACACGTGATGACACGCGAACGCATCATGGAGTACGTGTGGGATGCAGATTTTGATGTAGAGACGCGCACGATTGATATCCATATTAACACGCTGCGCAAAAAGCTCAAGGATAACGGCAGCATGATCCAAACCATTCGCGGTGTCGGATATAAAATCAGCTGAGGAGAAAGACCTGGAACTATTCTGGGTCTTTTTGTCTATTTTACGTTGATTTTACGCAAAGATTGTTTTGGACTTTACATGCGCTTCGTATACTTAACCGTGATGAAACAAGAAGGTCTGTATAACATAGGAGGAAATTATGAATGAGATTATGACGACGGTCTTTGGCTTAGCCGGAGGCCTCGCGATGTTCCTGTTCGGTATGAACAGCATGAGCGATGCCCTGCAAAAGGCAGCGGGCGAGCGCATGAAGCAAATTTTAAGTTTTCTGACGAAAAATCCAATTATGGGCGCACTGGCAGGTGCACTGGTCACCGCCGTGCTGCAAAGCTCCTCGGCAACCACAGTTATGGTTATCGGCTTCGTCAGCGCCGGTCTGATGACGCTGCCGCAGGGCATTTCGGTTATCTTCGGTGCGAATATCGGTACGACGATGACCGCCCAGCTGATGGCGTTTAAAATCAGCGATTATATTTACCCGATTATCTTTATTGGCTTTATCGTCTACTTCATCGCCAAGAGTGAGAAGGCAAAGAACATCGGCATGGTCATTTTCTCGTTTGGTTTGCTGTTTGAAGGCATTGAGATTATGGGCAGTGTCATGAAGCCGCTCGCAGGCAGTGCCGTGTTCACGGATCTGATGGGTCGCGTCTCGGAGATTCCGGCGCTCGGCGTGCTGCTCGGCGCAGCTATGACGCTGGTTGTCCAGAGCTCTTCCGCAACGATTGCGGTATTGCAGAACTTTGCCTCGCAGCCTGCTGCCGATGGCGTGACCAGTGTGATTGGTTTGGCGGGTGCGATTCCGATTTTGCTGGGTGACAACATCGGCACAACCATTACCGCGCTGTTGGCATCTATTGGCCAGTCCAAGGCTGCTAAGCGCACAGCTATTTCCCACAGCATCTTTAATATCTCCGGTTCGATTGTATTCGCTTGTCTGATTCGTCCGTTTGCGGCATTTATCACCTATATTTCCCCGAAGGGCAACGAAATAGACGTCATTGCGCGTCAGATTGCCAACGCACATACCTGTTTTAACGTTGTCTGCACGCTGATTTGGCTGCCGCTGCTTCCGGTCATGATTAAGATTGTCACGACTATTATTCCGGGCAAGGACAAGCTGCCGCAGACCGACTGTAAGCCAAAGTTTCTCGATGAAAAACTGTTGGATCAGCCGGTTGCAGCGATGTATCTGCTGTCGCAGGAAATCGGCCGCTGTGCGGATATGGCATCAGATATGCTGCGCACAGCAAAGGCTGCACTGAACGGAAAGGCAGAGGACTTCCAGATCTACAGCGTAGAAGCAGAGCATGTACGAAATCTGAAAAATGACATCAGTGAGTACACCGCGAAGCTGTTGTCCAGCGGTGTGCTGACAGAGAATCAGTCGGAGCAGACGGCGGGTCTGCTGTACGTCAGCAACAATATTGACCGTATGACAGAGTACAGCCAAAGTGTCACACAAATGGTACAGAAGATATACCAGACTGGAAAGAAGCTGTCCTCGTCAGCGGAAAAGGAACTGGAAGAGTGCTACGACACCGCACACGATTTGTTTGACCGTGCTGTGGATTCCGTGCGATACGGTGATACGAATATGGCACAGCAGGTGCTTTCGGATAAGAAAAAGATGCGCAAGGCACAAAAACGCTTCAACAAGGCGCATATGGCTCGCGTCAAGGCGGGCAAGTGCGAAGCAAGTATGACCGCTGATTTTTCTGCGATTTTGTACGGATTAGAACGTATCGTAGACAACAGCGTGAACATTGCAGAGGAAACGATGGATAATATTCGCTTTGTCGAGCTGGAGCCTGCGCAGATGGAAGCGCTGTCTGAACGCGGCATTCCGGCACCGATTCCGGCACAGTGAGGTGATTGCGATGAAATACAAACAATTGCTGAGTATGGGACTGAGCGTATGCCTGCTGCTCGGCGGGCTGACCGCCTGCGGCGTACAACAAACGGATACGCCGGATTTGTCGTCTCTCGGTGTCATGACGATTCTCGCTCGTGAGGACGGGTCGGGTACCAAAGAAGAGTTTGAAAATTTGGCAAATACGCAGGAAAAGGGTGCGACTGCCGAAGTTGCATCGACACGAGATGTCGAAAAGACCATTGCTTCGGACAAAAATGCGATTGGCTATATCGCATATGGCTCTGCAAGCGGCGATGACAGCGTGCGGATGCTGAATATTGACGGCGTAGCCCCTACACTGGAGACCATCAAAGACAATTCGTATCCGCTGTGCCGGAAATATTATCTGGCGTACTCCGGTCAGTTGACACCGGTAGAACAGGATTTTTTGACGTATGTTTTGACACAGGGACAGGAAACCGTGTCGCAGACCTATATTCCGGTGAAAAAAGTACAGACCTTTTTGTCGGATAGATCGGCGGGAGATATTCAGATTGCCGGTTCTTCCTCGGCGGCGCCGCTCGTGCAGACGCTGGCGGAAGAGTATATGCAGATCAATCCGAATGCCAATATTACGGTAAAGGCGACTGACTCGTCGCGTGGTCTGACGGCAGCGATTCGTGGAGACTGTGATTTGGCCATGTCCTCACGTTCTCTCAAGGATTATGAATCCGAACTGCTGAGCACACAGGCGATTGCTTCGGATGCGATTGCCGTGGCAGTCAACGCAGACAATCCGCTGGATAATCTTTCTATGGATCAACTGACTGGGATTTACGATGGTCAGTACAAACAGTGGACAGATTTGAATAAATAAACGGCAAAGAAACAAAAATATCTTTGCATAACATAAAAACTATGCTATACTGAAATCAAGCTGGAAATTACTCATATTTTCACAACATACCGTTCCGGCAATAAATACTGTTTGAGGATACAGAGGGGTATTGCACGCGCGGTGCGATGCCCCTTTTTGCTGGAAAGAAAGGAATTACCTATGGATCGTTTAAGACAGAAAAATGGATTTATCTGCGATATGGATGGTGTCATCTATCACGGCAATCGAATTTTGCCAGGTGTACGGGAATTTGTCGATTGGCTGCAAAAAGAGAACAAGCACTTTTTGTTCCTGACCAACTCCAATCATTCGACGCCGCGTGAATTGCAGCAGAAGCTGGCGCGCATGGGACTGGATGTCGATGAGTCGCATTTTTATACCAGTGCACTGGCCACGGCGCACTTTTTAAAGCTGCAAGCACCGGGATGCAGCGCATATGCTGTCGGTGACCATGGCTTACAGAACGCGCTGTTTGCCGCAGGCATCACGATTAACGATGTCGATCCAGATTACGTGGTTATTGGTGAGTCGCAGTCGTTCAGCTATGATAATATTGTCAATGCGGTTCGTCTCGTCAATAAGGGCGCGAAGCTCATCGGCACCAACTCGGACTTGACCGGCCCGACCGAGAGTGGCATTGTGCCGGGCTGCCGCGCGCTGATTTCTCCGATTGAGATGGCGACCGGTAAGAAGGCGTACTTTGTCGGCAAGCCGAATCCGCTCATGATGCGCACGGGTCTGCGCCTGCTCGGCGTACATTCGGAGGATGCCGTCATGATTGGTGACCGCATGGATACAGATATTGTTGCTGGCATTGAGTCGGGCCTGGACACCGTACTCGTGCTGTCCGGCGTCACAAGCCGCGAGGATATTGCCAACTATCCGTATAGCCCGCGTCTGGTGCTCAATGGCGTCGGCGATATTCCGGCGTTCGCGGAAGCAGAATAAAGATAACCGGACAAAAAAGTCCACTGGTTGATTTAACCAGTGGACTTTTTGCTTACTTCACGGCGATATTTCGTCTGAGCACGGCAAAGGTGCCGTTTTCATCCTGAAATTCACTGTACGGTTCAAAATCGTTGTGCCGATAAAATTTCACTGCGTGCGGCTTATACTGCGCCGGTGTTGCTTCCAGGACGCGCTTGCCCAAGCGGCGGTACAGACACACAGCGTGTGTGATGAGCTGTGGACCGAAGCCGAAGCCGCGAAATTTTTCCAAAATGCATGTGCCGCCCATCTTGCCGACTGGAGATTCCATCGGATAGGCTTGGGTGTTCATGCAGATCAGACCGCCGATTTCTCGATCAACCATACCGAAGGCAACTGCTTCCGGATGAATCTCTTGGAATCCACGCAGACGAGCCTCGATTTGCTCATCGGTCAGCGGAATCTTGCGATAGGAATCCGTCTCGTGGAACATGGAGAGGCATAGACGCTTGTCTGTCGGGTCATCCCAGTTGACGGCGCGGAACCACATCTGCGGCGATGCCGGAACATCCTTGTCATCACTCCACTTGAGCGAGGCAAAGGTGGAAAGCTCCTGCGGCAGATGAGAATTGTCATTGCGATAGGGCACTTCTATGCCGCCGTCCTCGTGAAAAACCATTTTGGCAACGCAAGTGTTGTCACCCCAGCCGACCTGCATCATGTCCTCGACGCGCAGACCCAGTGCGAGCGTCAAAATACCGCGAATGGCAGAGCCATGGCACACGAGCGCAATGGTATTTCCGGCTTGTTCCTGCGCAATGCTGCGCATTTCCGCCAGTGCACGCGCACCGGCTTCCATAATCGTCTCGCCGTGCGGCGGACGACAATCCCATGGGTGCGTGCACCAAGTATTATATAATTCCGGATAATCAATCGGCAGCTTTGCCCACGCTTCATCCTCCCAATCGCCCATGTAAATCTCGCGCAGAGCAGGACGTTCGATAACCGTCAGCTTGTGCGGGCGGGCAATGGCCATGGCGGTGAACCGTGCACGCCACAGATCGCTGGAGTATACGGCGTCCAGATAGGAGTCAGCAAAGCGCTTGCCAACGACTTCTGCCTGCTCTAAGCCGCGGTGGGTGAGCATACTATCATAATGTCCGTGGCAGCGGCGGCCTAAATTGCCTTCCGCTTCCGCATGACGGACAAGGTAAATGGTTGTGCTCATAGACGCAGTGCTCCTGTCAGCTCGGTAACCGACTTAATACCGTGATTGTCGCAGAATTCATCCAGCTCATGCACAGCCTTTACCGGTGCCATTGGATCTGCGAAGCAAGCGGTGCCGATAGCGACAGCATTTGCACCCGCGAGCATCATCTCGACAATGTCACGGCCAGTGCGGATACCGCCCATGCCGATAATCGGTACATCGACAGCCTGGTGTACCTGATATACCATGCGGACAGCGACCGGGAATACAGCCGGACCCGACAGACCGCCCATGATGTTGGACAGGATCGGGCGGCGGGACTCCACATCAATGCGCATACCGAGCAGTGTGTTGATGAGCGACAGCGCATCAGCACCAGCAGATACAGCGGCGCGGGCAATTTCTGCGATGTCTGTGACATTTGGAGTCAGCTTGACAATCAGCGGCTTCTTTGCCACTGCCTTGGCTGCGGAAACCACTTCTTCGACCATTTTCGGCTGGGTGCCGAAGGTCAGACCGCCGCACTTGACGTTCGGGCAGGAGATATTCATTTCAATCAGGTCAATGTCTGCATCCGAGATTTTTTCCACAATGCCGACGTATTCTTCTACGCTGTGACCGGAAACATTGGCAATAATCTTGGTGTCAAACTGGCGCAGATACGGAATTTCTTCCTGAATAAAGCGGTCAACCCCCGGATTCTGTAAACCGACGCAGTTTAAGATGCCCATCGGGGTTTCTGCGATGCGCGGCGCCGGATTGCCGAGTTGTTCTTCCGGCGTCAGTCCCTTGGCACCGACGCCGCCCAACTCTCCGAGATCATAAAAGTTTGCATATTCATGACCGAAACCGAAGGTGCCGGAAGCGGTCGTCACAGGGTTTTTCAGTTCAACCCCACAAAAATTAACACGAAGATCAGCCATTACCACTGCACCTCCTTGGAATCAAATACCGGACCATCCTTGCAGACATGACCATAGCGCGTGCTGCCGTCCTTATTTTTTAGCGAGCAGACACAAACAAGACATGCGCCGATACCGCAGCCCATGCGCTCTTCCATGGATACCTGACACGGAATGCCCTTTGCTTCAGCAATAGTAGCCAGTGCGTGCAGCATCGGCTTCGGACCACAGGCGCAAACCGAGGTGAACTCATCCAGATGTTCTTTCAAAACATCTGATACAAAGCCGTGGGTGCCATAGGAGCCGTCATCGGTTGCCGTGTATACGGTGCCGACAGCCTGAAAATCATCTTCGAGAATAACCGCGTCTTTGTTGCGGAAGCCGAGGATAGCTGTCGGCTGTGCGCCGCCCGCGCGTGCTGCCTGCATGGTTTGGAGCATCGGAGGAACGCCGATGCCGCCGCCGATAAATACCGGGCGGTCGCCGAGTCGGGTCAAATCAAAGCCGTTGCCGACAGGACCGAGAATATCCAGCGTATCGCCGGTCTTGCGCTGGGATAGCCATTTGGTGCCTTCGCCTTTGACAACAAAGACGATTTTCAGCGTTTCCTCGTGTGCCTGACAAATTGAAATTGGACGGCGCAGCAAATTGGCATCGCCGCAAGTGATATGAACAAACTGACCGGGTTTTGCCAGAGCAACAATCTTCGGCGCATGAATCGTGAGTGCGAAAATATTGCGGCTCAGAGCTTGATTGTCCCGGACGGTGCAGATTTCCTGTATGGACATGGAACAAACCTCCTGTGAGTTGATTTTTCGTTTCTTTCTTCTATTTTACATGATTTTTTTCCGAAAGAAAACCCCTGCCGGATGAAAATCCGACAGGGGAAACAATCCTCAGCAAAATGTCTTGGCAATAATAGTTGCGACCTGCTCGCGAGTGCTGTTGGTGCGTGGAGACAGCAACAATTTGTTACCGTTTTGGATACCGGAAATAATGCCGTTGGAAACTGCCCAGTTCATCGCAGGGCGTGCCCAGTTCGATACCTGATTGGCGTCCGCATAATGTCTCTTGTGCAGGAGATCGGAAACCGCAGGACTGCCGGAATACCGGTACAGCATGACAACAAACTGTTCTCGCGAAATGGAGTCGTTAGGTTTGAATTCGTTCTTTGTCACACCGGAAGTGATGCGCTGCTGGTATGCCCATGTGACAGCCTGATGATACCACGCGGAGGAAGATACATCGCGGAACGGTGTTTGACCGGAAACTGCAGGTCTTCCCGCCAGTGCATACAAAACCTGCACACTTTCCGCGCGGGTCATTGTTTTATATGGCTGGAAGGTGTCGCCGCTGGTGCCGCGCATGTAATTGGCGCTGTATACCTGCTCAATGTACGGCGTAGACCATCTGGAAGCGGATATATCGGTAAAAATACGCGATACCGACTGATCGACATAATCTTCAAATTGTGCCATTGTTGTAGAGCGATGCATGCGATAACGCGGAATCGTGTAAAATGCATCGGAAATCTTCCAGCGATTACCGCCCGCACAGATACCAAAATGATAATATTTGGCTGCAATGGACAGGGTGGTGTTGGTATAACCGCCCTCCGGGTACGTGATAGCAAACGGACTTTTACCGGTGATTTCACGGATTTGCCGCTGCGATTCCTTCATCTCATATTCCTGTTGCGATGCGCTCAGTTTCGTCATATTCGCATGAGAGAGAGAATGACTCTGGATTGAGACAATGCCGCTGTCAGACAGTTCTTTGATTTGTTCGCGCGTCATCGTGTGCTGTTTGCCCAAACCGTTTGGAAATACAAAAAATGTTGCTTTCATGCCGAATTCTTTGAGCATGGGATAGACAGTTGTGTAATTGTCTGAATATCCATCGTCAAAGGTCAGCAAGACCGGCTTGGGATACTGCTCTAAGTGGTCTAAATCCTCAAACGTGATGGTCTGATAGCCGTGGTCTTTGAGATATTGCAGCTGCTGGCGAAATACAGAGGGAGAGGTAAACATTTCGCGGCTGCCCCAAATGTCATCGGAAATCAGATGATACATGAGCACCGGCACGGAACGCTTCCTTTGAATGTCTGATTTTTTCAGCCCGTAAGACTGCTGGATACTGTCAGATACGGAGACTGTAGCAGAATCCGGCACAGAATTTTCTGTAGTTTCCAGAGCGAACGCAGAAGCAGAGAGCAGGACACTGGCAGACAGCAAAACAGCGGCTGAACGCAAGAACTTTCGATTATCCATACTCATGACTCCTCATAATCAATAGAGGCGCGAGAGACACGATGTTCTTTGCCGATCTGCGCCACAGCGAGGTGGCGCGGGTCTTTTTGATAAAGCGCAAGATCTGCCAAAGAATTGAACTTGACAAGAAGAACTGCATTGAAATCGTTGGCTTCATTACAGCTTTCATAGGCTTTGATATATCGAATCTGCGGAATAATGCCGTCTAATGCATTGAGACCGTCAATAAACTGACGTCTCAGATCATCTGAGCCATCATCGAATTTCCACATAGCAACGTGTGTAATCATGATCAAACTTCCTTTCCCCAAATGGGTTAGTTGTACAGTACAAATTTAGTGTACCATGAAACCGCAGTCGGAACAATGGGAAAAAACATTAAGAAATATTAAGATTTTCAAAAGAGGCTAGGGATATTCAAAAAAGTAAGTGGGATATGGCAGCTTCTAGAAAAAATCCTGTATGATTTTTATCATACAGGATTTTTTCATGATAATGCTTCTGGCTTCCAGACCAGCTTGCTGTATAGATCGAAAACGTCGGGCAGATATTTTTTTAAAGAAACCGGTCTGCCGGTCTTTCCGATAAAACAGTGATCGGAAGTGGCTGTGCCGCACAGCTCATCGGTTTCCGCATCGCGAAATTCATACGAGAGCGACATGCGTACTGGTGTGAGCTTGGTAACGCGCACGACAACGCGACAGGTCTGGCCGAAACGCATCATGGATTTGTATTGACAATCAATACCCAGAACGGGAATGGCGATGCCGTCTGCCTCCATGCGGTCATAGCCATAACCGGCATCTTCCATATAGGCAATGCGAGCTTCTTCCATCCAGTGGATGTAATTGGCGTGGTGTACAATGCGCATTCCATCAGTTTCATAGTACTGCACGCGGTGCAGATACGAATAGGTTGTGTCCATAATAGATACCTCATTATATACATATCACTGATTTTCTTTCTTCTTTAGCATACCGCAAAAAGCGCAAAAAGAAAAGCCCTTAATTTATGTGACGAAATATTATACAAATACTCGAAAAATGTGGAGAAAATTTGAATGATTTTCTGTGTTTTTTGGGAAAATTCTTTGTTTATAATTTACAAATCCGAAGAATTATATTATACTAAGTATAGTAACCTTCCAGACCGCCGCAGAATAGGAAAAATAGTGAAATGGAAAAGGCTGCGGTGATGTTGGGAAAAGGAGAGAAACATGATGGAGAAAAAAACAGTTAGACCTCGTACCCCGAAGACTGCAAAGAAACCGGAAGTACAGCCGTTTATTACGGAATTTGACCAGTATTTGTTTGGTCAGGGCGTACATTATGAAATTTACAAAAAGCTGGGCGCACATACTGCTATGAAAAAAGGCAAGAAGGGCGTATATTTTGCCGTTTGGGCACCGGATGCCAAGAGCGTATGTTTGGTCGGTGATTTTAACGGTTGGGATCGCGAAGCAAATCCAATGACCCGTCTTGATCCGCTTGGCATTTATGAATTGTTTGTGCCAAATATGAAGGAAGGCGCGCTGTATAAATACGCAGTCACCGGTCAGAATGGCAATACGATTCTCAAGAGTGATCCATATGGATTCAGCGCGGAGCTGCGCCCGGGTACAGCGTCCAAGGTCGCTTCGATTGAAGGTTTCAAATGGTCAGACAATCGCTGGATTGACACGCGCACCCAGTCCAATTTCAAAAAGGAGCCGATGTCTATCTATGAAATGCATCCGGGTTCTTGGAAAAAGCACGCGCCGAAAAATGAAGATGATCCAGGATATTATAATTTCCGTGAGCTGGCACCGGAGCTAACCCAATATCTCAAGGAGATGGGTTATACCCATGTCGAGCTGATCGGTGTGGCAGAGCATCCGTTTGACGGCTCGTGGGGCTATCAGGTAACAGGATATTATGCGCCGACTTCTCGTTACGGCACGCCAAAGGACTTTATGTATTTTGTCAATTATCTGCATAAACACAAGATTGGCGTTATTTTGGATTGGGTTCCGGCGCATTTCCCGCGCGATGAGCATGGTCTGGCTAACTTTGATGGAAAGCCGCTGTATGAGTATGCAGACCCGAAAAAGGGCGAGCATCCGGACTGGGGCACCAAGATTTTTGATTATGGCAGAAACGAAGTGAAAAACTTCTTAATTGCCAATGCCTTGTATTGGCTGACGGAATACCATGTAGACGGTCTGCGCATTGATGCGGTAGCATCTATGCTGTATTTGGATTACGGCAAGCAGGATGGTCAGTGGGTTGCAAATCAGTATGGTGAAAATAAGAATTTGGAGGCCATTGAGTTCTTCCGTCATTTGAATTCCATTGTGCATCAGCGCAAGCCGGGCACCGTTATGATTGCGGAAGAGTCTACCGCGTGGCCGATGGTTACCGGCGATCCGGAAAACGGCGGTCTGGGCTTTGACTTCAAATGGAATATGGGCTGGATGAATGATTTCCTGGAATATCAGAAGTGTGATCCGTATTTCCGAAAATTCAATCACAACAAGATGACCTTCTCCATGACCTATGCATACAGCGAGAATTACATTCTTGTTATTTCGCATGATGAAGTGGTACATCTCAAGAAATCCATGCTGGAAAAGATGCCGGGCAATGATGAGCAGAAGTTCGCCAATCTGAAGGCTGCCTATGCGTTCATGCTAGGACATCCGGGCAAAAAGCTGCTGTTCATGGGACAAGAGTTTGGTGAGCGCCGCGAGTGGAGCGAAGAACGCGAGCTGGATTGGCCGTCGCTGGATGACCCGAAGCATAGAAACCTCAAGGAGTATGTTGGACAACTGCTCACCATGTACAATAAGTATCCGGCACTGTATGGCATGGATGATACGTGGGATGGCTTCCAGTGGATCAATGCAAATGATGGTGACCGCAGCATCTTCAGCTTTGTTCGTTACTCGCCGAGTAAGCGCAACAATTTGCTGTTTGTCATCAATTTCACGCCGGTAGACCGTCCGGATTATCGCGTTGGCGTGCCGAAGAAGAAGCGTTACACCAAGATCTTCAGCACCAATGCACCGGAAATCGGCGGCGTGGCAGATACCGAGCCGGTGATTTATCAGGCAAAGGTTTCTGAGTGTGATGGTCAGCCGTATTCGATTGACTATCCGTTGCCGGGCTATGGCGTTGCTGTGTTTAAGTTCTAATCTTAATCCAATTAAGAACAGCCCCTGCAAATTTGCAGGGGCTGTTGTGCTATCTGACCAGATAGCACCAAATGGGAATCGTAAACATAGAAAGTATGGTGGATAAGACAACACAGTGTGTGGCGAAATCCGCATCACTGTGATACTGGGCTGCAAAAATGGCTGCCGTTGCACCGGCGGGCATACCGGTCATGATGACAGAAACACCGATTCCGATGCTATCCAATGCCAACAATCGACAGACTAAATAGGCGATAGCAGGAAGAAGGAGCAGGCGGAATACGCTGAATGCTGCGCTTTGCCTGTTAAAAATCGCAGTGAATTGACCATCTGCCAAAATAATTCCGATGATAAACATGGTAATCGCGGCATTGCAGTTTCCGATATAGATAATAGGAGAAGAAACAAAGGAAGGGAGTGCAATGCCGCTGACCATGAGAAACAGACCAATATAAACGGCAACCAGACATGGATGAGTAAGAACATTTTTGAGAACTGCTTTTTTGTCTGTTTTTTGTTCGACAAAATAGGATGTGCCGACAGACCACATCACCATACGCATGGGAATGAGAAAAACAGAAGCGTAGAGCAGACCAAGACTGCCGTAAATACCCTCTGCAACTGGATTACCTAAGAAACCGCCATTGGACACAATTGTGCAATATTGCAAAACCTTTTTTCGCTGCGAGGGAAAAGAGCGGAATAGAAACGCATTGAACCATAGACACACGAGCTGCATGAGGAAACCGACAGCAAAGATTTTTCCGCAAGATTGCAAGACGTTACTGCCGAGAGGAGTAAGACAGGATTTGACAATATTGCAGGGGATAATGATTTGAATGCATAGGTTTGTCAAGCACTGTCTGCCGGCATCGTCAATGCAGTTCTTTTTGCGCAGAATGATACCAATGACAATCATGAGGAACAGACTGATTTGCAGACTGCATGGTACAGCAAGATTCATGTGCTTATACCAATTGATAGATCGGCTGGATATGGCCGTTTAGGTAATCTAAGACATTTTGTGCTGCCGTGCGGTTCATGGCAGAAAAATTTTCGCTGGTGAACGGCGCGGTGTGCGGTGTCAAGATGGCATTGGGGCAGTCTATCAATGGAGAGTTTGTGCAGGGCTCTGTGTCAAATACATCAATGCCTGCACCGCGCAAATGACCGGAATCCAATGCCTGCTTGAGCGCAGATACGTCTATGATTTGGCTGCGGGCGATATTGATAAACACACTGCCGGGTTTCATCGCAGTGAACTGCTTTGCGCCGAACATCCCGCGCGTGCTGTCGGAGAGATTGACATTGACGGATACATAATCACTGGCTGCTAACAGTTCGTTGAATGGGCAATACGTTACGTGATATTCTTGCTCCCATTCCGGCTTGGGGTGACGACAGTAATATAGCACGTGCATACCAAAGGGAACCGCTCGTTTGGCAATTTCTTTTCCGATTCCGCCAAAACCGACAAGACCTAGCGTGCGATTTTTTGCACCGAATGCCATGGAACGATGCCACACACCAGCGTGCATATCGGCGTTTTGCTGGAAAATATTTCGGGCAAAGAATAACAGATATGCGAGCACGTGTTCGGCAACTGCGCCTTCCACAGCTCCTGTAGTTCGTGTCACTGTGATGCCCGTTTGTTTGCAGGCGGCAAGATCAACAGAATCATAGCCAATCGAACGTTTGGACAGCATTTTCATGTGTGGGCAGGCGTCAATCACTTCCTGTGAAAAAGGTTCTAATCCGGTAATTGCGATGTCGGCATCTCCGATATAACGAATCATTTCACGCACACTTGTGCCGGTGCCGCAGTTTTGGTCGCTGTAGTCTATAATTTCCAAATCGGCATCGCGCAGCATTTGCAGGGCGGAAGTATCCGGTTTGGAAAAATTTCGTGCTGTGATAACAACTTTCATGATAAATTCCTTTCTATGCTTGCTGTATGTAGTGTAGCACAGAATAAAACAATTGACGAACTGTAATTCTTTGTATACAATACAGGTAAAATCCTGTTATATGGGGGGAAGCAAATGAATTTTACCAATATTGATTATTTTTTAATGACGGTGCAAGAACGGAGTATTTCACATGCGGCTGAAAAACTGCATGTGACACAGCAGACACTTAGTGGACAGATTGCCGCGATGGAGCGGGAATTGGGATGCCGTCTGTTTATTCGCCATGTGCCACTGGAATTGACTGATGCTGGACAAACATTTTTAAACTATGCATTGTCCTTTCAGCGCAATTATCATGCCATGCAACAAGAACTGCACGATGTCACACAACAGGAAAAAGGAACGTTGCGCATTGGCGTTGCGTTTACGCGTGGGCATGTCATCCTGCCGCAATTCATTCAAAGTTTTCAAGAGAGGCATCCACAAATTACCATTGCGTTGCAGGAACAGGCAAATGAGGATTTGCTGTGCAGCCTAAAGAAGGATACGGTTGATTTGATTCTGGCAGATATACCCGAACAGCTTCCGGGAATACAAACGGAAGAATTGTATCGAGAAGAAATTTATCTGCTGTTGCCGGATGTACTGCTGCGCGCGCAGTACGGAGCACGTGCACAGGGAGTCTTGCAAGCATTAGAACAAAGAGAAGATTTAAACGTGCTTGCGGATTGCCCGTTTCTCATGAGCTATCCGCAGGACATTGCGGGTAAAATTGCAGAAAATTTGCTGCAGAGGGCATACTTTCAGCCGATTGTCAGAGTGAAGTCACACAATATGGAAACCTTGCTTTCTTGTTGTATAGAAGGAATGGGGGCGTGCTTTTGTCCGGACAGTTTGATTCGTTCCGGACTTACTGCACAACAGTTGCGCGATGTGCATCAGATTCGCTTTCACAGCGGGACAACCTATGCCATTCGGTTTGGCTGGCGGGAAAACGGACATTTGTGGCGCATGATTCGCGAATTTGTCGACTATGCACATAAAAACAAAGGCTGTCTCAATTGAGAGACAGCCTTTGCTCGTTCCAAAAGGAAAGAGGGATAATGTTGTATCGGTAAAAGTTAAGAAGCGTTGCTTGCGTCAGAAGAATCGGATGCAGAGACAATCTTGCCTGCCTTGCGGGCTTCGCGTTCCGCCTTGATAGTCGGCTGGAATCGCTTGACTTCCTTTGCAATGACACCGGACAGAGCCAGCATACAAATCAGATTCGGGATAGCCATCAGAGCGTTGGCAATATCCGACAGGTTCCAAACGAGATCCAGAGACATCGTTGCGCCGAAGAAAGCGATAATCGAGAAAATGATACGATAAGCCATGCAAATAGACTTCTTCTTGACGATATATTCGAGCGCCTTTTCGCCGTGATACTCCCAGCCGAGAATGGTGGAGAAGGCGAACAGGGCAATGCCAATCGTGACGACCCAAGCACCAAAGGTGCCGAGAACTGTACGGAATGCTTCAATGGTCAGTGCGGAGCCAACGATCAATTCGCCGGAAGCATCGGTCATGCCGAGCACGCCGGAGGAACAGATAGACAGACCGGTAATCGTACAGATAACGATCGTATCAAAGAAGGTACCGGTCATGTTGATGTAGCCCTGACGAACTGGGTCATCCGTGGTAGCAGCAGCAGCGGTGATTGCTGCGGAACCCATGCCGGCTTCGTTGGAGAAGCAGCCGCGAGCCACGCCGTAACGCATGGAGCTCATCATGCTGGAAGTGATGGTGCCAAGAACGCCGCCAGCGACAGCATCTGGGCTGAATGCACACTTAAACATCAAAACAATAGCACTCGGGACAGCGGTGATGTTGCCAAGGATGACGATGATGCCGAAAATCAGATAAAAGACTGCCATAACCGGAACAATGACAGAAGATACCTTAGACAGACGAGTGATGCCGCCGAGCAGGATAGCAAGAACCAGTACGGCAATGATTAGACCAACGATCCATTCCTGTACATGAAACGTGCTGTTCAGAGCGGTAGCAATGGAATTAGCCTGCGTCATGTTGCCGATACCAAATGAAGCGATAACAGCAAAGATGGCAAACAGCATAGCCAACACAGCACCACAGGTCTTGTTCTTGAGTCCACGTTTCATGGTAGTCATTGGACCGCCGAGCATTTCGCCGGTCTCAGTCTTGACGCGGTACTTAATTGCCAGCATACATTCGGAGAACTTGCTGGTCAAACCAAAGATAGCGGAAATTTCCATCCAGACCAGTGCGCCAGGACCGCCGCTGACCAAAGCAGTGGCAACGCCTACGATATTGCCGGTACCGATTGTGGCGGCCAACGCTGTCATCAACGCGGCGAATGGGGAAATATCGCCAGTGCCGCGGTGTGTGCCGCGTGCTTCCTTACGGAATACCGAATGCAGAGCATACGGCAGGTTTCGCCAGCTGGCAAAACCGATACGGACGGTCAAGAAAACGCCAGTTCCCACGAGGAGCACGAGCATGACCGGCCCCCAGACGAAGCTGTCCACCGCAGAAACGATGTTTGAGAATGTTTCCATAATGTTTGACTCCCTTCTTATTATACTGAGCATGACAGAAACCTTGCGAAAAAAAGCAGATAGACAAGGGCGGGAACGAGACGCCTTTGTCTATCTGCTGTCATGCGGTATTTAAGTTGTTCCTATCATACTGCATTTGCAGGAAAAAAGCAAGCATCTTTCAGAAAAAAATTAAAAAAATTTGAAAACACTGTAAAAGACGTATAAAACATCTAAAAATCAGAGAAAAATTTCTTGATGCAATGAAAATGAATGAAATTATGCATTGATGGTTGCAATTTACATACATCCGTGATAAGGTTAACGCAAAGAAGAACATAAAGGAGAGCTGAATGTGACGAATTTTCGATTGACGATAGAATACGATGGAAAACGATACAGCGGCTGGCAGCGACAGGGCAATACAGACAACACGATTCAGGGGAAGATTGAACAGATTCTCAGCCGCATGACAGGTCACGCAGTGGAAATCAACGGCGCAGGAAGAACCGATGCTGGTGTTCATGCGCGGGCACAGATCGCAAACGTCAAAATTCATACAGACAAGCAGGCGCATGAGATACAGGATATTTTGAATCAATATCTGCCGCAGGACATTGCCGTGACCGCTTGTGAGCAAGCACCAGAGCGATTTCATGCGCGGCTCAATGCCAAGGGCAAGCAGTATCGCTATCGGCTGTGCGATGGCGGTGTACCGGATGTATTTGCGAGAAATTATGTTTGTGCGTGGGAAAACAAACTGGATGTCGAAGCAATGCGGCAAGCGGCAGCGTATCTGATAGGAACGCACGACTTCCGTGCGCTCTCCTCTGTCAACAAACGATTTAAGAAATCAACTGTGCGAACCATCGCAGCCATCACGATTACACGCAAGCCGCGAGAGATTTGGTTTGATGTCGAGGGAACAGGCTTCTTGTACAATATGGTAAGAATCTTGATTGGAACATTGGTCGAGGTCGGCGAAGGAAAGCGTGCGCCGGAGAGTATGCCAGCTGTGTTGGAGAGTTTGGATCGCCAGCAGGCGGGCGTGACCATGCCGCCGCAGGGATTGACACTGGAAGCAGTTCTCTATTGATTTCTTCTGAAAAAGTGGTATGATAAAGAGTATGCCAATATAAGGAAGAATATGTCATGAAGAACAATACACTCACGCAGCGCACGGCAGACCAGCTGCGCCATATGATCGTCAAACAACAAAAATTTCACTACGGCGAAAAGCTGCCCAACGAGAACGATTTGTCAGAGCAGTTGGGCATCAGCCGCACGACGTTGCGCGAGGCTATCCACATTTTGACTTCGGAAGGCTTGCTCACGGTCAAGCGCGGCAAGGGTACATATGTATCAGACCAAATCAATCAGTACGCCAACACAGACAAGCTGGGCTTTGGCGCACTGGCAGATACCAAGATTACCCTGCGCGATTTGTACGAGGCGCGTATGATTTTTGAACCGGAGGCGGCAGCGCTTGCCTGTCGGCGAGCGAGCGATGAGGAAATTCAACACATCTTGGAGCTGGGACGCATTTGTCAGGAACAACTCAAAAGCAATCCGACCGGAAAAAAACGTATTGAGTCGGAAAATATGTTTCACGGAGCTATTATCCGTGCCGCGCATAACGACTTTCTCAGTCAGTTCGTTCCATTGCTGACACAGGCCATTGAAAAGACGTTTTCGTTTCAATTTGATTATGAAGTAATAGCAGAAGACGCGTTTAAAGACCATATTTTGATTATGGAATTTTTGCAGAAGCGTGACGCAGAAGCCATGCGCAGTGCCGTTTGTATCCATCTGCATCACGCGGTCTGGAATGAACAGTTGCCGGAACGGATATGAGTTGAAAAAATAACTAAATTTAGACACATTCTTTTGTGCAAAATATTTTACGATTTCTGTTGACAGAAATGAGACACAAGAGTATAATAAAACGCAGTTAAAAATGAGTTGTATGACAACACGATACGGGTTGTGTGACAACTCTTTGGAGGTAATTATCATGGCAAAAGCAAAGATTTTCTACGAATCCGATTGTAATCTGTCCCTTCTGGACGGCAAGACCATCGCTGTCATCGGTTACGGCAGCCAGGGTCATGCACACGCACTGAACCTGAAGGAGTCCGGTTGCAACGTTATCATCGGTCTGTACGAGGGCAGCAAGTCCAAGGCTAAGGCTGAGGCACAGGGCTTCAAGGTATACAACACCGCTGAGGCTGCTAAGATGGCTGATATCATCATGATCCTGATCAACGATGAGAAGCAGGCTGATATGTATAAGAAGGACATCGAGCCGAACCTGGAAGAGGGTAACATGCTGATGTTCGCTCATGGCTTCAACATCCACTACGGCTGCATCGTACCGCCGAAGTTCGTTGACGTTACCATGATCGCTCCGAAGGCTCCGGGTCACACCGTTCGTTCTGAGTATCAGGCTGGCAAGGGCACTCCGTGCCTGGTAGCTGTATACCAGGATGCTACTGGTAAGGCTCAGGATCTGGCTCTGGCATACGCAGCTGGTATCGGCGGCGCAAGAGCTGGCGTTCTGGAGACCACCTTCCGCACCGAGACTGAGACTGACCTGTTCGGCGAGCAGGCTGTACTGTGCGGCGGCGTTTGTGCTCTGATGCAGGCAGGCTTCGAGACTCTGTGCGAGGCTGGATACGATCCGAGAAACGCTTACTTCGAGTGCATCCATGAGATGAAGCTGATCGTTGACCTGATTTACCAGTCTGGTTTCGAGGGCATGAGATACTCTATCTCCAACACTGCTGAGTACGGCGACTATGTAACTGGTCCGAAGATCGTTACTGCAGAGACCAAGAAGGCTATGAAGCAGGTTCTGACCGACATTCAGGATGGTTCCTTCGCAAAGGAATTCCTGCTTGACATGAGCCCGGCTGGCCGTCAGGTACACTTCAAGGCTATGCGCAAGCTGGCTGCTGAGCATCCGTCTGAGACTGTTGGTAAGGAAATCCGTAAGCTGTATAGCTGGAACAACGAGAACGACAAGCTGATCAACAACTAATCCGCTTTTGCCAATATATAAAAGAGGGGCATCACATCTTGTGATGCCCCTCTTTTAGTCAGGAGGAGTCACATGAATGCAAAAAGAATTGGACGGGAGTACGCTGTTTTGCTGTTACTCGGCTTGCTTGGCATTCCCATTGGCGCAGCGATTGGTGCAGTGGATGTTTTGTTTGGCCGCGTGCTGCTGGCTGTCAGTGCCGTGCGCATAGCGCATGTCATACAGTTCGTTCCATTTTTGGCACCGATTGGCGTGTTGATCGTGTGGGTATATGCCAAATATGGCGGCATCAGCAGCAAGGGCATGTCGCTGGTGTTTGATGTCGGACACGGCAAAGAAAGCAATATCCCGCTTCGGCTAATTCCGTTCGTTATGGTCAGCACATGGTTGACGCATTTGTTCGGCGGCAGTGCGGGCAGAGAAGGCGTTGCCGTGCAGCTTGGCGCAGCGATTTCACATGGATTTGGAAAACGCTTGGAAAATTATATTCCGGATGCCTCACGGATTTTTCTCATCACCGGTATGGCGGCAGGTTTTTCCGGGCTGTTTCAGACGCCAATTGCCGCCACGATGTTTGCTATAGAGGTGCTGTCTGCGGGCAGTTTGGCGCTGTCAGCATTGGTTCCGGCTGTGACCGCTTCGTTTACGGCGTGTTGGGTGTCCAGCGCATTGGGATTGGAGAAATTTTCCATTGCTATTTCAGCGAATATTTCGCTGAATCTGCCAGTTTTCGGAAAACTGGCGATACTCGGTGTGCTGTTTGGTTTGACAGGCGGCATATTTGCGTGGGGATTGCGACAGGCAAAAGCTTTGGCGGCGCAAAAGATCCAAAATCCGCTCGTGCGCATTGCAGTTATGGGTGCTTGTCTGAGTGCTTTGCTGCTGTTGTTGCATACAGGACGGTATTGCGGCTTGGGAACCAATTTGATTTCTGCCTGCTTTTCTGGAGAAACCGTGTACAGCTATGATTGGCTGCTGAAATTGGTGTTGACCATCGGCACGCTGGCGGCAGGCTATCAGGGCGGTGAGGTGACGCCGCTGTTTTCGATTGGTGCTACGTTAGGTGTGCTGTTGTCTGGCATAATTGGCTTGCCGGTGGGATTGACCGCCGCACTCGGCTATGCGGCAGTCTTTGGCAGCGCAACTAATACAGTCTTGGCTTCCGTGCTCATTGGCGCAGAAGTGTTCGGTATGGTGAATTTGCCATACTTTTTCATTGTGTGCGCTGTCGCGTTTGCATGCAACCGCAATGCATCAATCTATACAAAACAGCATGTTACACAACTTTGACGGGAAAAGAAAAAAATCCTGCATGGTCTGGAAATAGCGGACTGCGAAAATATACAAAAAATAGGGGAGAAATCCTGCGTTTTCGTGCGTTTATCCGGTTGTTTGTGTCGATTTTTCCATGATGTTTAGTGTATTGTTACAGATAGAACTTGAGTTTTTGCCTGCGTATTTGACATGGTATGCATTTGTTACAAATACAGTCGAAATTTAATTGGGAACTTTGAACAATTTCAAGGTTGCATTTTTGTTGTAAATGACTATAATAAGAATTGTTAAGAGGAACGAAACAAACAGAAGAACCTCTTAACAAAAATGTTTTTTCATTTTTATTTTACCTTCCTTTTCTACTTTTTTTACTATATTGTGTGGTCTGGGACTGCTATTCTTTGTATCTCTCTATCTCTCCTTTCCTTGTTGTTGAAAGAATAGTTTCTCTCTCTCTTATTCCACAGACCACAAAAAAGATTCCGTCCAAATGGGGGACGGAATCTTTTTTTGTCTACTTTTTTTCAGCATCCATAGGAACCGTTTCCAATGTCTGTTCTTCGGATTCCTGAGAAACGCCCTGCATCTTGTGCAGCGTTTCGATATGCTTGTCCAACGCATCCATCTCTGCTAGATAAGAATCCACAGCCTTTTTCTTCTGTTCATAGGTACCTTTGGCAAAAGGAATGCGAAGGCGCGGCTCCGCGTATTCTCTGCTGATAAAGAAACCGGCGGCGGCACCGATGATCTGCCACCAGCCGACAGCACCCTTGGTCATACCTAAATCAAAGACCTGATTGATGATGCCGTATGCAATCATGCCGATGCAAAAGAAAATCAGCGTCAGATAAAAGCGCAGCGCAGGCATATTCCACAGCGTGACCTCGGTCAATTTTGGCTTTAATGCGATATAATCCGGATGATCGGGAAAATCTGGGTCGATTTCCGGCTGCTTGGTTTGTGTTTGCTCCGGTTCACAAGCTGATGCAGATGATTCCGGCAAATCCGCAGTCAGATCCCGCAGTTTGGTTTTATCAATGTTTTTGTCATGCATTTCGTCTTTGAGTTGACTGAAAAAGCTCATATGTATCGTCTCTCCCTGTTTTTTTCAAACCGATGTAGTTTCGCTATTAGTATAGCATACTGCACAAGAAATGTGTGAATAAATTGGAAATTTACCATGGATATGCTGCTTGATATCGCTGAGTTACTTGCTTTAAACTGCGGACACCGGTCGAAGCACCGATAGATTCCACACAGACTGATGCTGCGGCATTGGCAAATCGAGCACAGTCGATAAAATTACGACCGTCTAGCAGACCGGCAAAAAATCCTGCGGCAAATGTGTCTCCTGCACCTGTCGTATCAATACAGTGCGTGTCCGGACAGGCGGGGACTTGTGTGCGCAGACCGGTTTGATCTGCGAGCAGACAACCGCGGGCTCCCAATTTGATGATGACATGCCGCGCACCGGCAGAAATCAAACGGTCTGCCATGCGCATGGGATTGGATTCCTCGGTCACAGCACCTGCTTCTGCTTCGTTTGCAAATAGATAATCCAGCTGAGAAAAAGCCGGTGTCATTTCCGGCAGGCGTTCGCCATGCTTAGGTAAGGTCATGTCTGCACAGACGAGCAGTCCCTGCTGCCGCACGCGCTGAAATAGCTGAGCGAGCTGTTGGAGATTGATTTTCGGAAAGACAAAAATGCTTGCGAAACAGAAAATAGATGCACCGTGCAGTGCTTTTGCCGTGATGTCCGCGGCTTCCAAGGCGCGCAGACTGCCATGGGGATTGGTGAAAAAACGACGTTCCCCTTGTTTGTCTACAAGGACAACATTGACACCGGTAGCGAGATCGTCGCGTTCCTGAAAAAATGAGGTGTCAATGCCTGCCTGTGCACAGGTTTGTTTGATGTATGCTCCGGCGTCATCGGTTCCGATGCGGGTAATGAGCCGCACCTGCTTGCCGAGACGAGATAATACCATCGCTTCATTCATGGCATCTCCACCGGTTGTCAACATGATGTTTTCCGCAGGGGTAGAAACGCGGGAAAAGACATCAGGATGTGCCGGAACGACCGGTACATCGACAATCGCAGCACCAGCGAGAACAAGATCAGACATAAAAAGACTCCTTTCCGGTCAAATGGGATTGCGCCGAAACGCAGCAGGGGTGATGCCGGATTTACCGGAAAATGATGTAATAAAATTTGCTTCGCTGTGATAACCGACCTGATAAGCAATCTGTTTGATAGAAAGTTCGGTTGTCAATAGCAGCTCTTTGGCGGCATCAATGCGGCGCAGAGTAATAAATTCGTGCGGAGAAAAGCCCGTTTGCATTTTGAACAAACGCGATAGGTGAGAAGGGCTTAAATTGACAGAAGCCGCAATATCTGCCACAGAAATCGGCTCAAATAAATGCTGCATCATAAAATCCACAACTTGTGATACCGTGTCTTTTCCAGATGGCAGAGAAGCTGTGCAGGGAAGAATAATTAATTCACACAGCAGTCGATGAATTCGCTGTGATTGTTCCGTTTCGCTTATACGACCAGGCAAACGGAAGCTATGAATCAGCTGCATCATCATATTTTTTGTGCCTGTGGATGACGGTGGTGTAAAGACAATACGGCTGGTGTCTAAACTGCGGATATAGGAGAAAAACTCCTTCGTATTGCAGCCTTCAATGTGCATCCAAAGCGTCTCGCTCGACTCCAATGCGTGGAAACGATGAGGCAAGGTACAGTCAATCAAAGCGATTTGTCCAGGGCAGACGATATTGCGAATGCCAGCGTTTTCGACTTGAACTCGGCCGGAACAGACGTAATATAAAGTAGAATTGCGATGACTGGGCAGCTGAGCCACATCGCAGTCGTCTCGGAAATCATATTCCGGCGTGCAGTAATAGTGTCCGCATCGCGTGATATAATAGAATAATTTTCCAGCGGCAGCGCTCGGCGTGTTGAAATAGCGATCCGATTGAAGCAAAACACCGGGTTCTGTACATTTTCCCATAAAAGACCTCTCCTTTTCCTTTAGTATATCATCTTTACAGCATAAAATCAAAACGATTGGGTGGAAAAATGGATTGTAATTTATTCAGATACGCGTATAATAGAAGAAACAAGAGAAAATGTACAGTATTTGGTACGATTTTGCGAAAAAATACGTAGAAAGAGAGGAAAATCATGTATGATTCGAGATAAGAAATTTTATAAATCTTTTGCCGGATTGACGGCAAGTATTGCTCTGCAAAATTTGCTGACATATTCGGTCAATCTAGCGGATAATATCATGATTGGACGGTATTCTCAGGATGCACTGTCCGGCGTGTCCTTGTGTAACCAGTACCAATTCTTTTTACAGATGCTGGTTGTCGGCGTCAGTGAAGGTATTGTGGTGCTGGGTTCGCGCTATTGGGGAAAAAAGGATTTGAAGCCAATTCCGAGTATTATCGGCTGCGGTCTGCGGTTTGGCTGTGGCTTGGCACTGCTGATGTTTTTGGCAGCCCTGCTGGTGCCGAACCAACTGATTGGCCTGATGACCAACGATGCCGCTGTCGCTGCGCAGGCGTTGGACTATTTGCAGATTATCTGCTTTACTTATGTAATTTTTGCGGGAACCAATATGCTGGCAAGTTCTCTGCGTTCGATCGGCATCGTGAAGATCGGTTACATCATAGCGGGCTCCACACTTTGTATTAACATTGTGCTCAACAGTCTGCTGATATATGGCCGGTTTGGTTTTCCGGAATTGGGTGCCCGCGGTGCAGCTATTGCGACACTGATTTCGCGAACAGCGGAGCTGTTCATTGTGATTTGGTTCCTCAAATACAGAGAGCATGCACTGAATCTCAATCTCAAAAAGTTGGTGTGCATTGACACGCGGTATGTGCATGATTATGTGCAAGTGTCGCTCCCGCTGCTCATCACGCAGGCGTTATGGGGCTTTAATTCCATTGCACAGACGGCAATTATCGGCAATATGGATGATTCTGCATCTGTGCTGCCTGCCAATTCTATTTCTGTTATTGTATTCCAGATTATTTCGGTTGTTGGTTACGGAGCGGCGAGTGCCGCAGCCATTATCACTGGCAAAACACTGGGAGAAAACGAGAAGCGGCCGGTTCAAGCGATGAAACCGCTGCTGCATACCTTGCAGATTGTTTTTATTGGAATTGGCATCGTGACCGGCGTAGTGCTGTTTTTGGCGCAATTCCCGATTCTGCATATTTATGATACGCTCACGCCGAGAGCGGCACAGTTGACCAAACAATTTATCACCGTTTTGGCGATTACTACCGTCGGCACGTGCTATCAGATGGCAACCGACAGTGGCTTTTTGCGGGCGGGAGGCGATACGCGGTTTTCTATGATAAATAACAATATTTGGACTTGGCTTATTTGCTTGCCGTGTGCATATTTGTCTGCTTTTGTGTTCCATTTTCCGCCGGCTGTTGTATTTTTCTGCTTGAAAATGGATCAGATTGGAAAATGCCCAATTATTTACCTGCGAGCGAAATCGTACCGCTGGATTCATATTCTGACAAGAGAATCGGCATCTTGACAAATGGCAGCCAAATCACCCGGCTGCTTTACAATATTTGCTTTTTTCCGTATAATACAGAAGAAATGATAAAAAGGAGAATCAGCACATGAAATTGACGATACTGGGAACCGGCAATGCTCTGGTGACGGAATGTTATAACACCTGTTTTGTGCTCAGTGAAGGAGAAAAGCATTTTATGGTAGATGCAGGCGGTGGAAACACAGTTTTGCGTCAGCTCAAGCAGGCGGGAATTGATGTCAATACCATTCACGATTTGTTTTTGACACACAAGCATGTAGACCATTTTATGGGTGTGATTTGGATGATTCGCATCATTTGTCAGAATATGCAGAAGGGTGTTTATACAGGAGAAGCGCGAATTTATGGTCATGCAGAGGTGATAGAGCAGGTCAATCAGGTTGCGCATATGCTTCTGGGTAAAAAGCAGACCAAGTACATCGGAGATCGTGTTCATCTCATCGCTGTGGCAGATGGTGAAATACGAGAGATTCAGGGCAATTCGGTTACCTTTTTTGATATTCAGTCTACGAAAGCAAAGCAGTTTGGATTTCAGATCACACTGCCGGATGGAAAGCGTTTGACCTGCTGCGGAGACGAACCGTATCGAGAATGTGAAGAAAAATATGCGAAAAACAGTGATTGGCTGCTGCACGAAGCTTTTTGCTTGGATGCACAGGCGGATATTTTTCACCCGTATGAAAAGAGCCATTCAACAGCAAAGGATGCCTGTCAGACGGCAGAAAAACTGCATGTCAAAAATCTTGTATTATATCATACGGAAGATAAAAACATTGCTCATCGGCGGGAGTTGTATACGGCGGAAGGTCAGCCGTATTTCAGCGGAAGCTTGTATGTGCCGGACGATTTAGATGTGATAGAGCTGTAAAAAAACAAGTCTGATTCAGGAAAGAATCAGACTTGTTTTTTCAATTTGCGGTATACTGTGAGGTACATGGTTGTAAAGCTGGCAGCACCGCCGAGCAAGTTGGAAATCGGCTCGGCGAGGAAAACGCCGTTGACACCCAAACCAGCAATATGCGGCAGAAGCAGCGTCAGTGGAATCACAACAATGACCTTGCGGAAGATAGAGAAGAAAATTGCTTGGTGTGATTTGCCCAGAGCCGTAAAAACCGATTGGGCAGAAAACTGAAATGCCATGAAGCAAAAGCCAAAGAAATACAGATGCATGGATGGCACGCCTGCGGCGAGCAATTGCGGATCGGTATTGAAAATCGAGATAAAAAAGTGCGGAAAGAGAGAAACAATGCCCCACATGAGTGTCGAATAGACAAATAATAGCCCAGTTAAGAACACAATCGCCTTGCGGACACGCTCCAGTAGAGCGGCACCGTAATTGAAACTGATGACCGGCTGCGCGCTGCTAGTGATACCGTTGACAGGGAGCATGATAATTTCCCGTACAGAGTTGAGCACGGTCATGACGCCGACATATAGATCACCGCCAAAGGTTTGCAGGGTGCTGTTGCAGGCAACCTGCACCAAGCTGTTTGTGACGTTCATGGTAAAACCGGCAAGTCCAAGGGTTAAAATTTTCTGCACGCGCTGTGCTTGCAATCGCATGTGCTTGGTGCGAATGCGCAGCAGCGTTTTGGAACCGGTCAAAAAGCGAAACGTCCAGATAGCAGAAACAAATTGCGAGAGCACCGTTGCACACGCTGCGCCGCGCACGCCCATGTGCAGAGCAAAGATAAAGATTGGATCGAGAATTAAATTGAGCACTGCGCCGATGATGACAGTTAGCATACCGGTAGTGCCGAAGCCCTGCGCATTGATGAACTGATTTAATCCCAATGACAGCATGACGAAAATGGTGCCGAATAGGTAAATCGTGATATAGGATATGGCATAGGGCAGTGTCGTTTCACTTGCACCGAGCGCCAGCAGAAGAGGACGGCGGATAAGCAGTCCCAAAACGGTCAAAGAAACACCAATACCCAAAAGCAGGGTAAAGCAATTGCCCAAAATAGCTTCTGCTTCTTCGGTTTCTCCGGCACCGCGTTTCATCGAGAACAGCGGTGCACCGCCCATGCCGACGAGGTTGGAAAAGGCCAAAATCATCGTGATAATGGGAAAACATACGCCCAAACCGGTTAAAGCATGTGTGGCATCAGCGCCGATTCTGCCGATATATACGCGGTCAATAATATTGTATAAGACGTTGACCAATTGTGCCAACGTCATAGGTACAGCAAGCCGAATGATATTCGAGGACACACTGCCCTGAGAAAAATCTGTATTGGTCTGCGCTTGCAAGACAGTCGCTTCCTTTCTGAAATTTATAGATTCTTGAAAAATATTATAACATCTTGCCATGGAAAAAGCAAAAGATTGGCTATCTTTCAAATTGACATAACACAAGCAATTTTGTATGCTAGTGTTCGTGAGAAACAATATAAGAGGAAAGGTAGTACATACAACAAATGGAACAAGAAAAATCTTTTTTTCAACGCATTGGAAAAGATAAGCGATATATTGTATTAAACTTGTTTTTCGCTTATTTTTCGCTGGGTGTGGCACTGATTATGCTTGGATCGGTGCTTCCAGTACTCAAATCGGACTATGCACTCAATTATCAGGTCGGCGGTATGCTGCTGTCGGTACAGTCGATAGGCTATGCGGTAGCCGGTCTCGGTGCGGGATTTCTGCCACTGTATCTTGGACTGAAAAAATCGTTTATTTTGTTGACTTCCGGCACCTGCATCGGTATGGGAATGCTGCTCGCAAGCGGCAATCCGGTTTGGCTGCTCGTTGCGATGGGCTTAATTGGCATCAGTAAAGGTGCAGTGACTAATTATAACAATCAAATTATGACGGATCTGGCGGAAGGCGATGCCGGTCCACTCAACTTGATGCACGCGTTCTTCGCAATTGGTGCATGTCTGGCACCGCTTATCGTGTTAGTGTGCGGAAAAGTTGATGCGAGCGGTTGGAGACTGGCAGTTTTCCTGTCGGCAGCAGCAGTCGGCGTGGGATTGATTGCCATGTTCCGCATGAAAATGAGTGATACGCGACCGACGCAGGAACACAGCGAGAGCAAAAACAAGGTGTCATATGGCTTCTTCAAAGAAAAAATCTTTTGGATTACAATGCTCATTTGCTTTTTCTATCAGGGCATTGAGGGAACCATGATGGGCTGGCTGACGTCATTCTTCGTCGATTCGCATGTCATGACGGATAGCTTTGCACAGGTAGTTACGTCTACTCTATGGATTGCTCTGCTCATCGGCCGCATTAGCTGTTCGCGTTTGGCTGCAAAGTTCAAGCCGAGTCAGATGATTCTGGCAATGGCCATCGGTCAGTTTGTCTTTTTGACCATGCTTGTCACAAGCCATAGCTTTGCCGGTATGATGATTGCGACGATTGGATTGGGTCTCAGCATGTCCGGTATGTATGGCACATCAGTATCCAATGCCGGTGATTTGTTCACCCGTTATCCGGTATGCATGGGCTTTTTTGTCCTGATGACCAGCTCCGGTGCGGTGGTTGCTCCGGCGGTTGTCGGTGCCGTGGCAAATGCATCGAATATGCGTTTGGGCATTTCGTGCCTGCTGCTGGCAGCGGTTGCGCTGGTTGTCATGGCTCTTGGCAATGTGCGTATGGGATATCTGCGCCGCCAGAGAGCGAAAAAAGCAGACAAGCAGCACGCATAAGCATCGTTTATATGTAAATATATGTAAAAATCCCGCGGTGTAAAAACCGCGGGATTTTTGCGATATAAGAAAACTTATTTATTCACACCGAAATGAATAGTCGTGTCCTCGTCGTTTTGCTGCTGTAAATGCATATTCAGCGGCATTATCCAGCTATTATGATCGGTATGCAGCAGTTCTTCTGCCAGCTCGGACATTGGCTCACCGAGATAGGTATCGTACAGAACATTGATTTCCTTGTTCTCATGCGAGTAGCGCAGCGGGCTGAGACGGTCAAGGCTGTACAGCATATTGCCGCGTGCGTCAGCAAGTTCGTTTTGCTCGAACGGAATCGGCTGACCGCCGCCGCCGACACAGCCGCCTGGACATGCCATGATTTCTACGAAGTCATAGTGTACCTTATGGGTCAGAACCGCTTGAATCAGCTTGCGGGCGTTGCCCAGACCGCTGGCAACAGCACAGCGAATGGTCGTGCCGTTGAGGTCAAATTCTGCTTCGCGCCAACCCTCTTGACCACGAATAGAACGGAAGGCATCTGCCGGAGCGTTTTCGCCGACAACCGTGTGATATGCTGTGCGCAGAGCAGCTTCCATAACACCACCGGTTGCGCCGAAGATGACACCGGCACCGGAGCCGATACCGAGCGGAGAATCAAATTCTGCTTCCGGCAGGCTGAACACATTGATGTTCTGCATCCGCATCAGGCGATCCATTTCACGGGTCGTGAGCACGATGTCAACATCCTGCATACCGTGCTTTTTGTTTCGGTCAAAGACATGACCGTCTTTTTCTGCCTTTTTGGCGATACACGGCATGATAGCAACACTGCAAATCTTTTCCGGATCAATGCCCATCTTTTCGGCAAAATAGGTTTTGGTAATCGCACCAAACATCTGCATCGGGCTCTTAGCAGTAGAAATCTGCTGCACGAGCTGTGGGTACTGCGACTTGACAAAGCGCATCCAACCCGGGCAGCACGAGGTGAACATCGGCAGATCCTTCAGCTCGCCGTTTTGCAGGCGCTTCAGAAATTCGGTGGATTCTTCCATGATAGTCAAATCCGCAGAGAATGCGGTGTCAAAGACATAATCAAAGCCCATTGAGCGCAGAATGGCAGTCAAGCGGCGAACCGTTGCCATCTCACGCGGCAGACCGTGTGTCTCGCCCCAAGCGGCGCGAACCGCAGGCGCAATCTGTACCACGGTAATCTTGTTCGGATCGCGCAGAGCATCCAGCACTTCGCGGGTGTCATCGCGCTCACGCAATGCACCGACCGGACAGTGCGTAATACACTGTCCGCACAGAGAGCAGTCAGAATCCTTGATCCGTCGATTGTATGTGACATCGACGGTCGTGCGGGAGCCGGAACCGCTCATGCCCCAGATGCCCAGTGTCTGAATCTTTTCGCAGTACTGGACACAGCGCATACATTTGATGCACTTTTGCACATTACGGTACAGCGGGAAAGTTTCTGTCCAGATACGCTTAGGCAAATCTTTTTTATATGGATTCTTCAGCAAACCAAAGTTGTTTGCGACCTGCTGTAATTTACAGTTTCCGGCGCGGACACAAATTGAGCACTCGCCATCGTGCTGGGAAAGCAGCAGTTCCACATTGATGCGGCGTGCTTCCAGTGCGCGATGAGAGTTGGTGTGGACGACCATGCCTTCATATACCAGGTTGTTGCAGGAGGATACCAGTCGGCTTTCTCCCTCAACCTCCACGCAGCAAATGCGGCACGCGCCGATTTCATTGATTTCCTTGAGATAGCACAGGGAAGGAATGGTGACGCCGGCCTTGGCAGCGGCTTCCATAATCGTTGTGCCTTCCGGTACGCGGACGGCAATGCCGTTGATAATTACATTTACCATTGTCTCATTCGACCTCCTCTAAAGTTGCCGTAGCCGTAATGATCGCAGCGCAGGCAGCGGGAAGATTCCTGCAGAACTTCTTCCTCTGTCATGCACTCCTTGATGTCATCAAAGTTATCGACACATTCACACGCCGGACGGGTGCGTACGTTGACGCGACCGCAAGCAGTTGTCGGAGACAGCGGAGCCTCCGGAATATCCTCAACGGCGGCATGAATAACATGGTTGTAGCCGAGGAAATTGTCGATATTCGCAGCCGCAACTTTACCGGCTGCAATTGCGCGGATAACAGTGGACGGACCGGTTACGGCGTCACCGCCTGCGAAGGTCTTGGTGCTGCCTTCTACGATACTATCCGGCAGAGCGGAGAAGCGTTCCCGATTAACAGCAATGCCTGCGGCAGCAAATGCCTTGGAGTCGATACCCTGACCGATTGCTACGATGACGATGTCGCACGGAATGACGTTTTCTTCTTTTGTTGCTTTGATTGGACTCGGTCTGCCGTCTCTGCCGACAGGACCAATGTGCTGTGGCTGGGTGATAAGAGCTGTGACATTACCGTTTTTGTCGTGCTCAATGCGCAGCGGAGCCTGCAACGGCAGAATGGTAACGCCTTCTGCAGCTGCCTCTGCAATCTCTTCAGCCAGCGCAGTCATATCGTCGACACGACGGCGATAGACGGTGGTGACATTGGAAGCACCTAAACGAATTGCTGTGCGGCTGGCATCCATGGATACATTGCCGCCGCCGATGACGCAGACGCGCTTGCCGGTCAGATCCGGCGGGTTGCCTTCGCCAATGGCACGCAGCATAGCGACAGCGGAAACGACGCCGTTGCTGTCCTCGCCGGGGATACCGACCTTGCGGTCTACATGGGCGCCGATGCACAGCAGAACCGCATCGTATTCGCGCTCAATATCGACAACCTGAATGTCATTGCCGACAGAAATATCGGTATGTACTTCAACGCCAGTGCTGAGAATGACATCAATATCATTTTGAAGCATGTCCTCTGGCAGACGATAGCGCGGAATGCCGTAACGCAGCATACCGCCTAGCTTTGGACGTTGTTCGTAAACGACGGTCTGATGCCCCATCAGCTGCAGATAAAAGGCACAGGTCAAGCCGCATGGACCGCCGCCGATGATAGCAATGCGCTTGCCTGTAGACGGCTGATTAGAAATTGGCGCAACATGCAGGGCGTGAGTGACAGCATAATGCTTGATGCCGCAGATATTGACGGCGTCATCTACCATATTTCTGCGGCAGCGTGCTTCACATGGATGCTCACAGATAAAGGCACAAGCGGTCGGGAACGGATTGTCCTTGCGGATGAGCTTTACGGCATCCTCACAGCGACCGGCGCGCACGAGAGCGATATAGCCTGGAATATCTACGTGAGCCGGACACAGAGCAACACAAGGAACAGGCTGGGTCAGACCGCTGGTACAGCGATTGTTGAGCACGTGCTCCTCATAGTCATCGCGGAAGCCCTGAACACCACGCAAAACCATACCGGCAGCTTCGTAGCCGATGGCACAGTCTGCTGTTTCCAGGATCGTACGGGCGGTACGCTCAATGCGGTCAATGGTCTCTAATGTGGCACGTTCGCTCAGAACATCATCCATGAGACTGGCAAGCTGACCCAGCCCGATACGGCATGGGGCACATTTGCCGCAGGTCTGTGCATGACACAGCTTTAGAAAACCAAGAGAAATATCCACTGGACATAGTCCTGGAGGGCTGGCTGCAATACGGCGCTCCAGATCTTTGTACAGACCCTCGACAACAGTTTGCGCCTGATTCGGGGTATCAAGACTTAATCTGCTCAAATCGACTCACTCCTCACTCATAAATACAAAAATATACGAAAACAAAAATAGATAATATGTATTCCTATTTTACCGCATCGTACAGATATTTGCAACAAAATCAACCAGAAAAAGCCCAAAAAACGAGAAGTTACAAAATAAAATCAAAAATTCTACCTAAAAAACAAGAAGAAAATGAGATGGCGTTTTGATATGGTATGACGGCAGACATGCAAAGGCAAAAAAATCCCGCAGGCACATGATGGCGTGCCTGCGGGAAGGAAAATTAGAAACGAAAATCGCGCTGACCTTCATGAATATTTTCAATGTATACCGTTGCTTTTTCTCGTACGGCTTCATTCGGGATGGTGAGCAGTTCTTTCTTGATGAGGGCTTCACCAATCGCACGAGTTTCCGGAGACGCATAATCTTCCAGATATTCCTTGAGTGTCATCAAGGCGTTTGGATGGCAGCAGTTGACGATCTGTTTGCTCTTGAGCAGAGACATAAAGCGGTCACCGGTTCTTCCGGCGCGATAACATGCGGTACAGAAGCTCGGTACATAGCCGAGATCCATCAGCCAGTGGACGACTTCATCCAGCGTGCGGCGGTCATCGACTTCAAACTGGGTGGTATCATCCGGGCGATCTTCTTCGGTGTAGCCGCCGACACTGGTGCGGGAACCGCCGCTGATTTGTGAGATACCCAGATTCAGAACGCGCTCGCGGCTTGCCTGGCTCTCACGAGTGGAGATGATCATGCCGGTATACGGCACGGCGATGCGGATACAGGCGACAATCTTGGCAAAGGTATCATCAGAAATACCGTTGTCAAAGACGTCTGGATCAATGTCATCTGCACGACGGACGCGCGGTACGCTGATGGTGTGCGGTCCCACACCCTTATATGCCTCCAGATGTTCCGCATGCATGATGATGCCGGTAAAGTCGTAGCGGTAGTTGTTCAGACCGAACAGTACACCGAGACCGACATCGTCGATGCCGCCGTCCATGGCGCGATCCATAGCTTCCGTGTGATAGGCATAATCCGACTTTGGACCTGACGGATGCAGTTGTTCATACGACTTTTTGTTGTATGTCTCCTGGAACAGAATATAGGTGCCGATACCTGCATCCTTAAGCTTGCGGTAGTTTTCCACTGTCGTTGCGGCAATGTTGACATTGACACGACGAATGGCACCGTTTTTGTGCTTGATGCTGTAAATCGTACGAATGGATTCCAGAATGTATTCAAGTGGGTTGTGAATCGGATCTTCACCGGCTTCCAGCGCCAGACGCTTGTGTCCCATATCCTGCAAAGCGATAACTTCCTGACGGATTTCTTCCTGTGTCAGCTTTTTGCGCGGAATGTGGTGATTTTTCGCGTGATACGGACAGTATTCGCAGCCATTGATGCAGTAGTTAGACAAATACAGCGGTGCAAACATGACGATGCGGTTGCCGTAAAATTCCTCTTTGATTTTGCGGGCGAGCGCATAGATTTTTTCGTTTTCGTCTTCCAGCTCACAGTCGAGAAGAACAATGGCTTCCTTGTGGGAAATGCCCTTCATCTTTGCTGCTTTTTCCAAGATCTGGTCAATGACTTCGCGGTTATTTTTGTTTTTTTCTGCGTAGGCAAGACATTCGCGGATTTCTTCATCGCTGATGAATTCCTCTGCCTTCGGTGACATCACGTTGTACATACAATTTCCTCCTGATTTCTCTCTCTTACAGCTTAGAATACACGGATTTTGCCGTCACGCCGTCCAGCATACCAATTTTTCCGGACATAGCACTGATAATAGACACCGGCGCATCGACAGCGATACTGATGAGCGAAATATGCCGCTTTTCATACGGCAGACCCATGCGGCCGATGATATACTTTCGATACTCGTGCAGAATTTCGTTGAGCTGGTCGATGTGATCAGCACGTTCAACGACGATGGCGAGAATCGCAACGCGGGTTTCCTCCATAGTAAACTCCTCCTCATACATATAAAAACATCCCTGCGCGGCTGCGCAGAGATGCAACGAGCTTGTTGTTCACATCCGTCTTTCCCGTGAGAAATTGGATTCTTGCGGGGCAGTCTATGTGCAGTCAGCAGCGGTTTGCAGTGAGAAGAAACCTTCTGTCTGCGCACCAATATATACTAACTATACCACAGATTGCTGAAAAAGTACATGGAAATGCTGCCGGTTATGCATCGGCTTCGAAAGAACGCTGATTGTCTATGTGTAATTCATAACGGACACGGTCAGCAATCGTCAAAATCAGTTCGCGGTTTGGCGGTCGTCTTGTGGAACTGAAGCCTGTCATTCGTCCGCCGGAGCGCTTCCACGCAATTTCTACAGCATTGCGAATGTCACGTTCGACACTTGTCCACGTTGTGTGATATTTTCGTGCGACAGCCGGATATAAAATCTTGGTCACTGATTCTGCAACGGAAGGATCATTCAGCGTCATGAGAATACATTCCCGTGCATACCGATAACCGGCGACATGTGCCGGCAGCTGCAAGCTGCTGATGATTTGCGTGACACGGCGTGAGACATCATGTGCAGAGGGCTGTTGTTGATCTGGTAAAAATTTCCGCGGAGTACAGCCATAACGGATAATCAGTTCCACGAGAGAAGTCAGATCAATCGGTTTGCGCAGGAAAAAGCTAGCACCGAGCCGATCACATTCCGCTACCGTATGCGAAGAGGCGAAGGAAGAGACAATAAAGATCACAGGACATTGTTCCGCGGGCAGATCTTTCAATTCTTTGAGAATAGAAAGCGCGTTGCCGCCGGGCAGCATCAGATCGATCAGCAGAGTGTCTGGCTGCTCCTGCAGGATCATATCAGTTAATCCGTCGCCGGAAGAATAAATGCCGGTAATCGACAATTCTGCTGAGACTTCGATCGCGGATGACAGCGAACGGGTGAGGCTGGAATCATCCGATGCGATCAAAATACGAGTGAGCGATAACATAATAGAATCCCCTTTTTTGAAGTATTTATCGTGTATGTATTATAACGGAAATTAGAATGCGGAACAATGACGGAGTTGTACAAAAAGTTATCCAAAACGAAATATCGACAATTCTTGTTTGTGCCGAATAATTTCGGATGAATGTCAAATTTTTACGAAAAAACTGTCATTTACACGGATAGAAAACGAAAATTTTATCGGTAAAAATGACGATAAATAAGATATTTAGAATTATCGCGCCAATTCGACAAAAACAGAAAAAGAACAGATCCTCTGATGAAATCAGAGGATCTGAAAAAGGTGCAATTATTTCTTGTTTTCCAGACGTGCGTTGACCTCATCAAAGGTAGCAAGAATGTCTGCGGGTGGAGTTGGTGTCACCAGACTGACAACAACATTAACGAGCAGAGCCAGAACAAATGCCGGCAGCAGCTCATAGATACCCAAAATACCGCCTATCGGAGCGATCAGGAATTTCCAAACGAATACCATGATGCCGCCGACAACCATGCCGGACAGGGCACCTTGCAAGGTGGAACGCTTCCAGAACAGTGCCAACAGGACAATCGGACCAAAGGTCGCACCAAAGCCTGCCCAAGCAAACGATACAATCTTGAATACCGAGCTATCTGGGTTACGTGCCAAGAACACCGCAATAACGGCAATAACAATAACGGTCAGACGAGCGATGAAAATGCTCTGTTTCTGGGTCAACTTGACACCGAATAGATCCTGCAGCAGGTTCTGCGAGAAGCTGGAGGAAGCAGCGAGCAGCTGTGAGTCTGAGGTAGACATAGTGGATGCCAGAATACCGGACAGAATCACACCGGCGATGATAGCTGCAAGAACGCCGTGGCTGCTGATGAGCTGTGCAACGGTGATAATGATGCGCTCCGGATCTGCCAGTACCGGTAGAGCCCCGGCTTTGGTCATACCCAAACCGGAAATACCGATGAATACGGCAACAGCCATAGAAATCACGACCCATACTGTAGCGATACGGCGCGAGGTCTTGAGTTTTTTCTCGTCTTCGGTTGCCATAAAGCGTAGCAGAACGTGCGGCATACCGAAATAGCCGAGTCCCCATGCCAGCATGGAGAACGAGGTCAGTGCGCCGTAGGTAGAAGCAGAATTGGTCTCCGGATTGTATACACTAGTCAGGCTCAAATAACCTGGCAGGGCACGCGCATTGGTCAGTACGGCATCCATACCACCGGCCATGTGTGTGGCATAAACCACAACGATGACAATAGCAATAGTCATAACAATAGACTGAATCAGATCTGTCGTGCTGGCTGCCAAAAAGCCGCCCAGTGCGCAGTAACCAACAATAATAGCCGCGCTGACAACCATGGCAACCATATAATTTATTCCGAACAACTGGTTAAACAACTTACCGCAAGCAGCAAAGCCGGAAGCGGTGTATGGAATAAAGAAGATGATGATGATAACGGCGGCAACAGAAGAAAGAATGTGCTTTTTGTCACCATAGCGATCTGCGAAGAAGTCCGGAATCGTGATCGAGTTGGTTGTGTGAGTGTATACGCGGATGCGGCGTGCTACGAGAAGCCAGTTGAGATATGTACCGATTGCCAGACCAATTGCCGTCCAAACGGCATCGGCAATACCAGTTAGATAGGCAACGCCTGGCAGACCCATAAGCAGCCAACTGCTCATATCAGAGGCTTCCGCACTCATGGCGGTAACTAGCGGACCGAGCTTTCGACCGCCTAAGTAGAAATCATCGGTGTTTTTGTTCTTGTTGGACATTTTGAAACCGATGAGCAGCATCCCTACGAGATAAACGATAATCGTAAGGACAATGAGAATGTTAGACATGTTTCGTACTCCTTTTGTGAAAGTATCATACTTATTTATTTTAGCATAAAAAAGACCAAACGAAAATATAGAACGAATACTAGAATAAAGTTTGTACTATACAGACAAAAGAAAACGCATTTTGGACGAATATGCGTGTAAAATGCCGGCCTATTTTGTTTTATATGCGCTTAAAAATAACGGAAGTTCTGCACCGGAATACTGATACAAAGAGTAATCTCCATTGCAGATGCACCAGTCGTAAATCATTGCACGCTCCAGCATCGCGTAAGCTTTGATAATTTCATTGACGGAAACATCGGTGCGCAGCTGTCCGCGGCTCTGTCCTTCGATCACAATTCGACGCAAAACGCGGTAGTAGGTACGGCTCTGATTGAGCAGATGTCGGTCTCCGTAGGTGATGAGCTGAGAGGAATACATCTGCGCGAGCAGATCCATTGGCACGCTGTTTTCGATCATGAGGAACAGCTCGTGGTTGAGGTACATGAGCTTGTCGAAGCTGTTCATCTCCGGATTCATTTCCTGCATCAGTTGTTCGTATTTGGCGTCAAATAAATAAGAAAGAGAGGAAAGTAAGGCATCTTTGCTGTCAAAATAATGGTAAAACGAGCCTTTGGATGTCTCTGAGCGCTCGACAATTTCTTCAATCGTTGTGCCCTCATATCCCTTTTCGTAAAATAGCGACCATGCAGCGTCGACGATGCGGCCTTTGGTGTTGCGGGCATCCTTTTTTGCCATGCAGGTGACCTCCTGTTTCTTTTTTGTTTCTATTATACGGCAAAAAAATCTGGTTAGACAAGAGAAAAGTTTACAAATATAGGCGATTTGTTTACAAAAAGTTTCTTGCAGTTACCTAGAAAAACAAGTAAAGTAAACATATAACCCACAAACAGAGAGAGGAGATGGCACAAATGACGATGGAAAAATACAACATTTTCTTTGACAGTCCGGTGGGATTGCTGTCCGGCACGTTGGATTTATGTCAGACAGACTGCGGGCTGACGGGGCATATTACCATGATGGGACACGGAACCAATATTACCGACGGAAACATCATCGATGATAAGCGGGATTTTTATGGAACTGTTTGGCTCCGAGAGGAAGAAGTGCCGTTTCACGCACAGGGCGTGCTGGAAGACGGCATGTTAGAACTGGATATGAATATTGGGTCTCAGCTGTTTCCGCTCACAGGATTTCCGGTTCCTACAGCATGAGCTGTTGCACGAAACAGGGAGGACTGGTATAATAAAACCAGTTTTTTATCTCAAGGAGGCTTCCTGTATGGCACGCACGAGTACAATCGAACGCAACACAAACGAGACTAAAATTAAACTGTCATTGAATCTGGATGGAACCGGTAAGGCAGATATTGCCAGCGGTGTAGGTTTCTTCGATCATATGATGAACGGATTTACCCGACATGGATTATTTGATGTCGATCTCAAGGTCAAGGGTGATCTGGAGGTTGATTGTCATCATACCATCGAAGATACCGGCATTGTTCTCGGCAATGCAATCCGCGAGGCAGTTGGCGATAAAAAGGGTATTAAGCGCTATGGTTCCTGCATTCTTCCGATGGATGAAGCATTGGTTTTGTGTGCGGTGGATTTGTCCGGTCGTCCGTATTTGGTCTTTGACGGCGAGTTTACGGCTGACCGCTGCGGAGATATGGATACCGAAATGGCACGCGAGTTTTTCTATGCCGTATCTTATGGCGCGGCGATGAACCTGCACATCAAGGTGCTGTACGGTTTCAACAATCATCATATTATGGAGGCAATGTTCAAGGCATTTGCCAAAGCACTGGATGCGGCCACCATGTATGACGAGCGCATCACAGATGTACTGTCCACCAAGGGCACGCTGTAAAAACAGAAAAAATAGAAAAAATGCTTCTCCTTGTACCGGAGAAGCATTTTTTTGTGTCTGTATTACTGCATTTGCAGAAAATATTCATGAATTGCCGTGTTGTCATCTAATTCCGGATGAAATGCCGTGACGAGCTGATTTCCCTGCCGCGCTGCGACAATGTTTCCGTCCACAGTCGCTAATATCTGCGTATCGCCCTGCACAGAGGCAATATACGGCGCGCGAATAAAGGTCATAGGCAAAACACCCAGCGCACCAAACGATTGTTCCGTGTGAAAGCTGCCGAGCTGTCTGCCGTAAGCATTGCGCTTGACGGAAATATCCATCGTTGCAAAGCATGGCTTTCCGCCGTCTATCTGCTTGGCCAGTAGGATAAGACCTGCGCAGGTACCCAATACCGGCATTCCATCTGTGATGCGCTGCTTGAGCGGCTCCAGTAATTCAAGCTCTGTGAGTAGCTTGCGCATGACGGTGCTCTCTCCGCCCGGCAGAATCAATCGATCCATCGGCCGAGATAAATCGCGCTTTTGCCGAATTTCAAAATGCGGTACCTGAAGCCGATCCAATACAGCGGCGTGTTCGGCAAAGGCGCCTTGCAATGCCAGAATACCTACAGCCATCTTACTTGCCTCTTTCTGCCATCAACAGAGCAATTTCATTTTCGTTGATGCCGACCATTGCTTCGCCCAGATTTTCAGACAGCTTGGCAATCAGCTTGGCATCCGTGTAGTTAGTGACGGCCTGTACAATCGCAGCGGCACGCTTTGCCGGATTGCCGGACTTGAAGATACCGGAGCCGACGAAAACACCCTCTGCGCCTAACTGCATCATCAGGGCAGCATCAGCTGGTGTGGCAACGCCGCCAGCGGCAAAGTTGACAACCGGCAGTCTGCCGTTTTCATGCACATAGCGCAGCAGTTCAACCGGTACTTGCAGCTGCTTGGCTGCTTCAAACAGCTCATCGTCGCGCAGATTTTGTACTCGGCGGATTTCTGCATTCATCGCACGCATGTGACGAACAGCCTGTACGACATCACCGGTGCCCGGCTCGCCCTTAGTGCGAATCATGGATGCGCCTTCCTCAATGCGGCGCAGAGCCTCGCCCAGATCTCGTGCACCGCATACAAACGGTACCTTGAACTGGGTTTTGTCGATGTGATAGACATCATCTGCCGGAGAAAGCACTTCGCTTTCGTCAATATAGTCGATTTCGATGGCTTCGAGCACCTGCGCCTCTACAAAGTGGCCGATGCGGCATTTTGCCATGACAGGAATAGAAACCGCTTCCTGAATGCCGCGGATCATTTTCGGGTCACTCATACGGGATACGCCGCCCGCTGCGCGGATGTCAGCCGGAATACGCTCGAGTGCCATTACGGCACATGCACCGGCTTCTTCTGCGATCTTTGCCTGCTCCGGTGTGGTGACGTCCATGATAACGCCGCCCTTGAGCATCTGTGCCAACTCTTTATTTAACTGGTATCTGTTCTCCATGATAAGAAACCTCCTCAAGATCTTTACTTTTTGGATGTAACCCAGTATAATGCTGTTGTGGCATGAATAAAATACCCAATGAAAAGATATTCAGTCAGGTCAGATTGGAGGAAAGAACAGTTGTGATTACCTATAATCTTATGAATAGCGGGTCAGATTCGCTGTATGCGTATCTGTGTAAAAGCATCAAACGGGATATTTTGCAGGGGACACTCAAGAAGGGAGAACGGTTGCCGTCCAAGCGTGCATTTGCCTCCAATCTCGGTGTCAGTGTCGTTACGGTAGAGAACGCATATGCGCAGTTAATTGCGGAAGGATATATTTATTCCATTCCGAAACGGGGATTTTATGTTGCAGATTTCAGCGATCTGCCAGCAGAGCCGCAGCAAAAGACACCGATATTTTCTCAGGAGATGGTTTCGCTCACTGGTGGAGACAGCTCGTACTTTGCCGACTTTTCCAGCAATCAGACCTCTTCTGACCTGTTTCCGTTTACGATCTGGTCTAAGGTCATCCGAGAAATTCTCAATGACAGCCGCGTGCAGCTCATGACAAATTCGCCGTGCGGCGGTATTTTTGCGCTGCGCGAGAGCATTGCGCGGTATTTAAAAGATTTTCGCGGCATGACGGTTCGGCCGGAACAGATTATTATCGGCGCAGGCACAGAGTATTTATACGGTCTGCTCATTCAGCTGCTCGGAAATGACAAGATTTACGCGGTAGAAAATCCCGGCTATCGCAAACCGGAGCGCATTTACAATAGCTATCATGTGCCGCGCGCGTGGATTTCCATGGATGAGGCGGGCATTCGCGTGCCGGAGCTGGAGAGGGCGGAAGCGGATATTGTGCATATCACGCCGTCTCATCAATACCCGACGGGAATCGTCATGCCGATTAGCCGGCGGTATGAGTTGCTCGCGTGGGCATCGCGCAAAGAAGGCCGATATATTATTGAAGATGACTATGACAGCGAATTGCGTTTGAGCGGACAGCCGATTCCGACTTTGCAGAGCATTGATATGTCCGGCAAGGTCATTTATATGAATACGTTTACCAAAACCCTGTGCTCTACCGTTCGTATCAGCTATATGATTTTGCCGCAGCCATTACTCGAACTATTTTATGAAAAGCTGTCATTTTATTCGTGTACAGTATCCAATTTTGAACAGTATACTCTGGCTCGATTCATCGAAGAGGGAAAATTTGAATCGCATGTCAATCGGCTGCGCAGTCATTACCGGAAAAAGCGCGATATTTTTCTGGAAGCTCTGCATCGCAGTAAATTGGAGCATTTGGCAACGGTTTCCGGCTCGGAAGCGGGGTTTCATTTCCTGCTGACGCTTCGCACGGATATTCCGCAGGAAACGGTGATGGCTCGTGCTCAGTCGAAGAGCATCAAATTGGTGCCGCTGTCCTCGTATTATTACGGAGAAGCACCGGAACACGTACAAAATGTGTATGTTATGAATTTTTCTTCGTTGGATGTCAGCAATGCAGAAGAGATTTGCAGGAGATTGTATGCGTGCTGTGTGTAGAAAGCGATTTACTTTTTTGCATAACGTGGTATGATAGATAATACCGGAAAAGGAGTTGAGACAAATGTCAGTGTTAAATAAGATACAGCCAGAGGGCGTATTTACAATTTTTGAACAGCTGTGTGCGATTCCGCATGGTTCGCGCAACACCAAAGCGATCAGTGATTTCTGCGTGAACTTTGCGCAGCAGCGCGGCTTGCGGTATATTCAGGATGAGAGCAATAATGTAATTTTGTTTGCTCCGGCATCGGAAGGCATGGAACATGCACAGCCGGTTATTTTGCAAGGACATCTGGATATGGTCTGTGAAAAGACGCCGGATTGCGATTTGGACATGGAAAAACAAGGCCTGCGCCTGAAAACCGATGGAGAGTGGATCTGGGCAGATCAGACCACGCTGGGCGGTGATGACGGTATTGCGGTCGCGTATGCACTGGCAATTCTGGACGATGCCAGCATCCAGCATCCGCCGCTGGAAGTCATTTTGACTGTGGATGAAGAGATTGGTATGCTCGGTGCAGCATCCATTGATTTGGGTCAGATTGGCGGCCGCCGCCTGCTCAATATTGATTCGGAAGAGGAAGGAGTTTTGCTGACAAGCTGTGCGGGGGGCGCAACGGTTTGCTGCTCGATTCCGATGATGTGGAGTGTAAAGAAGGGCTTGCGCGTCAGCGTCAAGATTCATGGACTGCGCGGTGGTCATTCCGGCACGGAGATCAACAAGGGCAGAGCCAATGCCAATATACTGCTCGGACGCTTCCTAAATGAGCTGGACAAGGAGTATCCGTATGCACTGTGCACGGTAGATGGCGGACTCAAGGACAATGCCATTCCGCGCGAGAGCACAGCGGATATGATTATCTCTCCGGATTATTTGGAAGAGCTGCGTGCCTATGCGCAAAAGACGCAGAACGCATGGCGCGAAGAATTTGGCGAAAATGATCCGGATATTGCGATTTCCATTGATGAAATTGGCATAGACAGTCACGAAGTCATGTTTGGCGATTGCCGCAGAAATACCCTCGCTGTGATGAGCCAGCTGCCTAACGGTGTGCAGGCGATGAGCCAGGAGATTGAAGGGCTGGTACAGACTTCCCTGAACTTGGGTATCTTGAAAACGGATTTTCGCGGCGTGCACATGACGTTCTCTGTGCGAAGCTCCATCAATGCAGAAAAAGATGCCCTGATGGAACAGCTGGCGGATCTGATGGCACGTTACGGCGGTGGCGCAGAGATAGAAGGAGAATATCCGGCTTGGGAGTATCGCAAGGAATCCAAGCTGCGCCGCATCATGACGCAGGTATACACAGAGCAGTATGGGCAAGCGCCGAAGATTGAAGCCATTCACGCGGGCGTAGAGTGCGGCTTGCTTGCCGGCAAGCTGCCGGATCTGGATGCGATTTCCTTTGGACCAGACATTGAAGAAATTCATACGACGCGCGAGCGTTTGTCTATTCCATCGGTACAGCGTACATGGAAATTTCTTCTCGGTGTACTCAAGGCGTGCAAGTAAAGAAAAAAGCAAGATAAAAGGGAGAGCCAAAGTGGCTCTCCCTGATTTTTTCTGCGATTAGTTTTGCTTGATGCCGCGCATCGAAAGACTGATGCGCTTTCTGTCCGTATCTACAGAGAGCACGACGGTCTTTACAACATCACCGACGCTCACAATATTGGATGGATGCTTGACGAACTGGTCGGACAGCTGAGAAATATGCACTAAGCCGTCCTCGTGCACGCCAATGTCCACAAATGCGCCGAAATCACACACGTTGCGGACGGTTCCGACAACTTCCATACCCGGCTTGAGCTGGCCAAGCGTCATGACATCTGCGGAACGCAGCAGCGGTGCAGGCAGTTCGTCACGCGGGTCGCGTCCCGGCTTCTGCAGCTCTGCCGCAATGTCGTTCAAGGTCGGCACACCGACACCGCAGCGTTCTGCCAGTTCGGATTTTCCCGCTTTTTTGATGCGGTCGTTCAAATCAGATAATTGGTGCTCGGCAACATCCTGCTCCGTGTAGCCGCACAAAGACAACAGGGTCTTAGCTGCCGGATACGATTCCGGATGTACCGCAGTACGGTCAAGGACTTCTTTGCTTTCTGCCACACGCAGGAAACCGGCGCACTGTTCAAATGCTTTTGGACCGAGCTTGGCAACCTTGAGCAGCTGTTTGCGCGAAGTAAAGGCGCCATTTTTTTGGCGATACGCCTCAATATTCTTGGCGATTGCCGGAGAAATGCCTGCGATATGTTCCAGCAGGGAAGGAGAGGCAGTGTTCAAATCGACGCCGACCGCGTTCACGCAGTCCTCGACGACGCCGTCCAACGCCTGAGACAGCCGCGCCTGCGGCATATCGTGCTGATACTGACCGATACCGATTGCCTTTGGATCAATTTTGACCAGCTCTGCGAGCGGATCTTCCAACCGGCGGGCGATAGAGACAGCAGAACGCAGATTGACGTCAAAATCCGGGAATTCCTGTGCGGCGAGCTTGGACGCGGAGTAAACCGAAGCACCCGCTTCACTGACAACCATATATTGAATTGGCAGACCGCTTTCACGGATAAATTCTGTCAAGAATTGTTCGGATTCACGGCTTGCAGTACCGTTGCCCAGTGCGATACAGGTAACGTTGTTTTTCTCACACAACTGCTGCATGGTTTTCTTTGCTTCTGGAATCGACTTTTTGGACATAGTTGGATAAATAACAGCGGTATCTAAAACAGCGCCGGTCTCATCGACAACAGCCAGCTTACAGCCCATGCGATAACCCGGGTCAAAGCCGAGTACGACATGGTTTTTAATCGGCGGCTGCATGAGCAGCGGACGCAGATTGAGCGCAAACGTAGCGATAGACTGCTCGTTTGCCGTATCCGTCAATTCCTTGCGGATTTCACGGCTGAGGGAAGGAAACAGCAGACGTTTCCATGCGTCCTGTGCCATTTCTGTCAGCTGTGTTTCATACGGATGCGGTTTGCGAAATACCGAACGACAGATGAGCTGAAGAGCGGCTTCTTCATCACAGACAATATCAATTTTCAGCAGTTTTTCGCGCTCGCCGCGGTTGAGTGCGAGCACCTGATGGCTCTGTACGCGGCGAATTGGGCTGGAAAAATCTGCATATTTTTCATATACCGTCTTTTCTACGTCTTTGCCGATGGAAGTCAATGTGCCGGTATTGCGAATCAACGCGCGCAGATGACCGCGCAGAGAGGCATTGACGGAACAATCCTCTGCGAGAATATCCATGGCACCGGATAAGGCATCCTGCCACGTGTTTACCTCTTGCTCTGCTGACACAAATTCCTGTGCCAAGGCTTCGACAGACTGCTTGGTGCCGACAATCAGGCGAGTTGCCAGCGGCTCCAATCCTTTGGCGCGTGCGGCAGAGGCGCGCGTTTTGCGCTTGGGGCGGAACGGCAGATATAGATCCTCGACAGCAGTTAGTGTGTCCGCGCTTTCAATGGATGCTTTGAGCGTATCGGTCAGCTTGCCCTGCTCAGAAATGGCGTGGATGACATCCTCTTTGCGCTTTTCCAAGCCGCGCAGATAGGTCACGCGGTCGGACAGCTGACGAATGACCTGATCGTCCATCGAACCGTGCATTTCCTTGCGGTATCGCGCGATAAACGGGATGGTATTGCCCTCATCGAGCAGGGAAATAACATTTTGTACGTGTTCCGGGCGCAGATGGAACTCCTGCGCCAATGTTTCTATCATATTCATAAAGAATCCTTTCGGGAAATTGTTTGATGATAAGTAAGACAGAGCCCATAAAAGAGCTCTGTCTTGTGGTTACATTTTAAAAATATCCGAATGAGAGCCTGTATCTACTAATGTTAATGTTAGAATATCGTCTTCCAGAAGATAGACCAGAAGCCAATCTGGTTTAATATGACATTCTCGAAAGCCTTGAAAATTGCCGCCTAATGCATGATCGCGGTATTTTGCGTCCAATGTTTTTCCTTTTCGCAGGGTATCGACAACTTGGTCGAGAAGAGAAAGATTAACACCACGCTTTTTCATTCTTTTATAACTTCTCTTATATGCTGTCGTGAATTTAATCTGATACATAAACTATTCTTCCAGAGCTTTCGTCAGTTCATCCATGCTGGTATAGCCCTGTACATTCGGATCACGGGAAATGCGTCTGGCTTCATCCATCGCGGCTAAGGTACTGGCATTATAATGGGGCATTTCGATGCTGAACGGAATGCCGCCACGCAGGACGCACTGATGAAGAAACAGATTGACAGCACTTGACATATCTAATCCGAGATTGTTAAACAGTTCATTTGCCTGCTTTTTTACATCCGCATCGATGCGGATCTGAGTAGGAGTTGTAGCCATACTGTCACCACCTTTCATTTATATAATAGCAGTTACGGTATACATTGTCAATCAAAAGTGGAATAAAATTACGCTTCCGTCAGGGCTTGATACCGGCGCATCAGCTCTGCGACACAAGCGCTTTCGCTGGTGTATGCGGCATCGCCTTTCTTGATGCCGTAAGCTGCCAAAACTGCTTGGTCATTTCTCTGGTGTGCCTTGCGAAGCTCTGGCGGCATAGTCAGTTCATCATATAAGTCCGCTAAACTGCTGTCGGGATACAAGGCTCTCGCGTCTAAAATGCCCTGCGCTGTCTGTTCAATCTTTGCCTTCTGCGCATCCGTTGCATCCGGCCAAGGGAAGTTGTTGTAGACGATATTAGCGGAGTAACGATAGTCGCTTTTTAATCTTCCGCATACGGCACGCATCCATGCCATATGGATATTCGACTCAAGAACACCAAAATGATATAGAGTGGCATCTGGAATGATGAAATTTAAATCTGTAGATATTGTATTTTCATCAAGAAATCCAGCTGGAATATATTTTCTTCTTTCAGAGCTTACTTTAGGCATTAAAATGAAATTTTGAGGATTTTTAGTTTCTCTAAACAATGAAGGAGTGGATGCTAATTTTTGTCTATCTGCTGCGCCAGACAGCCTATCTTGTCTGCACAATTCAATGCGCTCCATAACCTTCGGCATTTTTCGCAACTCAACAGGAGAAACACCGACCAACCATAAACACCAACGTTTCTTATTATTGATAAATTCTGTTGACCCAACTAAGCGTTTAATATATTTTTTAGAATTAGGTTCGGAAGAAACAAATTCCTCATATTCATCTTCTTCAATGATAAGATGCCCGCCGTCAGCAGGGCGATTTCCTGTAGTCATTTCAGGTATAGAGGAAAGAGGTCTGTTGAGATTATTGATAAATACATCTGGAGCATCAATTAAATATGCATTGATATTATCTACCGTTTGCATTCGATTTCCGGTAAACAGCATACGCGGTTTGGTATTGACTGCACAGCTAAAGCCGACAATGACGCAATGCACATGGGCTTTCAGATTGGCTTCGCTATCCCAAATAAAGGTGCGATGCGCAAAGTCAATATGGATACCGAAACGGTCATACAATGGTTTCCAAACGCCAGCGACCTGTTCGCCTTGCGTAATCGAGTTGGTAGAGACAAATGCAGTGCGAATGGCGGTATTTTGCATGAGCTGAGCCGCTTTCCAGTACCAGCCGGAGACATAATCAATTTTTCCGGCAGTCTTGTACGGTTTGCCTTTTTCATCAATATAAATAGAAAGAATATCAGACTTTTGTTCCTTGCTCTGTAAAGAATATCCCACAAACGGTGGGTTGCCCATGATATAATTCAGTTGATTTTTCGGGACAACGGTTTCCCAATCAATGCGAAGGGCGTTTGCTTCCACGATATTGACGTAGGACTTGAGCGGAAGGAAATCAATGGTGTGGCTGATAATATCCTCGGTTTCCTTGAGCATTTGACTTTCTGCAATCCAGAGAGCTGTTTTAGCGACTGTCACAGCAAAGTCATTGATTTCAATGCCGTAAAATTGTTGAATCGAGACTTTAATCGGATTGTTGATGGTATCGCCCATGACCAACTGATCGGACAGGAGACGCAATGCCTGATTTTCCAAGCGGCGCAGGCACAGATAGGTTTCTGTCAAGAAGTTTCCGCTTCCTGCGGCGGGGTCGAGAAAGGTCAGCTGAGACAGCTTGTCCCGATACGCTTCCAGCTTTTGCTTTCGCGTTTTATCTACTTGAATCTGCTGAATTTCGTCCAGTTCTGCGCGCAGATCATCGAGAAACAGCGGATCAATGACCTTGTGAATGTTCTCAATCGAAGTATAATGCATACCGCCCTTACGGCGGGTCTCCGGATTCAGGGTGCTTTCAAATACCGCACCGAAAATGGTCGGACTGATGTCAGACCAATCAAAATCTGCACTGGCTTTTTCGAGCAGTAATTCGCGGATTTCCTCTGTGAACTGCGGAATTTCAATGTCCTCTTTGGCAAACAATCCGCCGTTGACATACGGAAAAGCGGCAAGTTCCGGCTCTAAATATGGGTCACGTTCTTCCGGCTTGGTGTCCAGCACTTGGAATAATTCAATCAGTGCTTTCCGCATGTGCCGCGTGTCAGATTCCTGTAGGTAATTCAGAAACATGTTGCGGGAACCGAAAATTTCTGCATCTTCTGCGTATAAGCAAAATACCAGACGAACGCACAGCACATTCAGGCTCTTTAGACTCTCTGGATCTTCCGGATTGTTGTACTGTTGGAGCAATGCATTGTACAGTTTACCGACAATTTCACCGGCGGCAATGGAGACTTCCATTTCCTTTTTGACTGCCTTGCTGTTTTCGTTCACAATGCATGCCAGCCGATGATATTCTTTTTCTAAGTCAGACAAACGAATAACTTCCGGCTCGCCGTTTGGATAATTGGTGTCGTATAAGTCAAATTCCTGAAAATTGCAGACGATAATCCAGCGCGGACGTTCTTCATACGGCAGATAGCCTGCGTATCTCTGCGCCTGCTGGTATGGCGTGAGGGAAGAACCATCTGACTGCTTGTAGGCATGCTTTAACTTGATGTCCTTGCCCTTTTGCTCAATTAAAACCTTTGTCTGAGGAATATATCCATCAATAAAGCTCTTGTGACTCAATTGCACGGTTTTCTCAAATTGAATGAACTCTGTTGGACGGTCCACACCGAATACGTGCTGCAATAACGCAATCCAGAATACCTGTGTATCCTGCTTTTCATCGCCGCGCCCGTTCCAGTCCTCGGCAAATTTGCGTGCGGCGGCACGCTGTTCCTGCGCTGTCATATCATCATCCCTTCTTGAAAGAATACTTTTATTGTACCGACTATTCTTCCTCTTGGCAAGAGACGGCATAAAAATTCTTTCCTGCGTTCTTTCTCTGATGCAGGAAATATGCTATACTAAACATATCAAAACCAGAAGGATGTGAGCACATGAATCCTGCTTATGAAAAACTGACAAAATGTTATGAGAGCCTGCGTGCGCTGACGGATTTTCAGCCGAAATTTGCCTTGGTATTGGGCACGGGCTTAGGCGCATTTGCCGACCGCATTCGCGTCGTACAGACCGTTAGCTATCACGCGATTGAAGGATTCCCGACCTCAACGGTAGAGGGACACAAGGGACAGTACGTTTTTGGTTATGTAGATGCCGTTCCGGTAGTGATTATGCAGGGACGTGTGCATTACTATGAGGGCTATGAGATTTCCGATGTTGTGCTGCCGATTCGTTTGATGAAACTGATGGGGGCAGAGATTCTCATGGTGACCAATGCGTCCGGCGGTGTCAATGCCTCGTTCCATGCGGGAGATTTGATGCTGATTTGCGACCAGATTTCTTCGTTTATTCCGTCCCCGCTGCGCGGTGCAAATATTGATGAGCTGGGCGTTCGTTTTCCGGATATGACGGAGGCCTATGACAAAACGCTGTGTGAAATCATTCGCAGCACGGCAAAGAGAGAAGATATTACGCTGCAGGAAGGCGTTTATGTTCAGCTGCCGGGACCGCAGTTTGAGTCTCCGGCGGAAATTCGGATGGTTCGCGCGCTGGGCGGCGATGCTGTCGGCATGAGTACCGCGTGTGAAGTGATTGCGGCGCGGCATATGGGAATGCGCGTATGCGGCATTTCCTGTGTGTCCAATATGGCAGCCGGTATGACCGGCGGACCGCTGCTGCATGAAGAGGTACAGCAAAACGCAGATCTTGTGGCACCTCGATTTGAAAAATTGGTGTATCAGTCCATTGTGGCGATTGCAAAGAGCATATAAAAAGAGGCGCATCTGTCAGGGAGGACAGATGCGCCTTTGCGCAGGAGGGGGTGAACCTGCGCAAGAAAGGAGGGCATAGAACAAAAAATGTTCTGAAACAGGCTTAATTTTGCGGATTTGCACGCTTGAGTTTGGAGAGCGCAATAGCGGCAGTGCGTAATTCCGATCCAACAGTTTCTGCCTGTGCGGGTGGAATATTTTCTGTCAATTGCGCGCGGCATTTTCTCGTGAGAGAATCTAAGGCAAAGACCATATGGGTGATCTCGTCTCGATAAAAGCTGTCATAGGTATGTGATGCAATTTTTTGCTTGGCAGAAGCAAGCGTTGTTTGCTTAGCGAGATCTTGTTTCGATGAAGTCCGGCGCTCTCTCAACTCGTTTTCCATATCAGAAAGGCATTTGAGGAGCAGATCAGATTCAGCCGGAGAAAGCGGAGTCTTAAGCTGTAACATGGAAAACACCTCATTTCAGATAAAGAATAAATGTCTAAATAGTAAAAATCTGCTCATTAAAAGACGCACAACACAACTTCAATCATATGCGCGGAAGAAACAATGGATGTATAAGATACTTTAAAAGTTTTTTTCTTATCCTGATTATAGCATAAATTTAACAATGGTTCAACAATGTAACAATTGTACAACAATACAAAGTTATTTTTGCACATTTGTGCAAAATGACGAAAGTTGTGTCAAATTTTCGGATAGATGAAGAAAAGAGGAATGGTATGAGGGAAATACGGACAGTTTTTCTCGGAGACAGTATCACAGAAGGATACGGCGTTTCACGTGGCGAAGGCTGGGTGGAACGCCTGCACGGCGGAGAGAACATCAATCACGGTATCAGTGGCGATACAACAACGGGAATGCTGCGGCGGTTTTCTGCCCATGTCTTGCGGGAACAGCCGGATCGCGTGGTAATTATGGGCGGTATTAACGACTTGAGTGAAGGAGGAAGCCTTCAAGCTGTGATACACAATTTGGATATGATGTATACGCGGGCAGAGATACATGGTATTGAGGTGGTTCCGGCGGTATGCGTCATGCCGGATTATCCTATGCTGCTGGAAAATGACTGGGTATCATATTATCCGGGAATTCAGATGCTGTCGCAGAATTTAGAGCGGCTCGCGGATTGGATTCGCCGCTGTGCACAGGAAAATGGCTGGCTCTGCTTAGATTTTGCCCGTGAATTTCCAAAATATACAGTGGATGGGTATTCTCGATATTTTTCGGATGGCACCCATCCCAATGAGCGAGGACATGAGATTCTCGCGAGCATTGCGCAGCAACAGCTATTTCCACAGATATAACACGGATTTTACGAAACAAATACAAAAATTTACATTGTTCGGGGAGAAAAATTTACGCAGGCTTGGTATGATACAGACAAAGAAAAAGAGAGACAAAGGAGGAAACAAGTATGCGTAACCCGATTGATAACTATGTTTCGTATGATGAAGACGGCAGTATGAAGCTATCCATTCCAACAACCCTGTTCGGTGGCTATGACAGAATACAGACCTGTGAGATGATAGAAAAAGTATCTGATTATTATAAACAGCGCATTATGAAGCTGATGGATGATTTGGCAGAGCAGCAGGAAGAAAATGATCGCTTGCGTGCAAAAGTAGGCTAAATTCGTTAGATTTGTGTTAAAAATTCTATAGAATTGCAAACAAAGTCCCAGTTTTGGGGCTTTTGTTTTTTTTATGAGGTATACTATATAGTATAGAAAGGCAGGTGTGTTCATTGGACAAAAAATATCGGGGATATATATGGTGGATGACAATACTTATTGCGGGCTTGCTGTTACTTTTATGCAGCGGAATAATTTTGCGCGGAATCGTCAGCATTACGCAATTATTCCGCACCTTTTTACTGGGCATTATCATCGCCTTCGTACTTAATCTGCCCAGCGAATGGATCCGAAATTTTTTGATAGAGAAAGCCAAATGGCGGGACAAACCGGCAAAAGTCGTTGGCATAATAGGAGCGTATCTGTTTGTAGTTACTCTGCTTGCAGCTGTAATTGGGATTGTAATTCCGCAGCTCATTGACAGCGTCCAAGCCTTTGCGCTGAATATAGATGGATATTTGAGCCATTTACAGTGGGAATTGGATCGCATCACTACACCGCTTGGCTTGCAGCGCATAGACCTGAGCAATCTTATGCAGCTGGTTCATGCGGGATTAGGAAAAATAGATACCGCTGTTGTGCCGCATATTTTATCCGTCACGGAAACTATGCTGCGTGCGTTGGGAACGTTGGCCATTGGCATTGCCTTTTCCGCGTACTTATTGGCGGGGAAAAAGCGTATTTTGGCGCAAATTCGGCGCGTCTTGCGTGCATATCTGCCGCAGCAGACGTATGAGTGTGTACACGATATTTTACGCGTCATTGTCGATTGCTTTCGCAATTATTTAATTGGACAGACAACGGAAGCTGTGATTTTGGGCAGTCTGTGTTTTGTCGGGATGCTGATTCTCCGATTGGAATATGCCGGTGTTGTCAGCGTTGTGGTAGGCATCACAGCAATGATCCCGATTTTGGGAGCATATATCGGCGGTATGGTCGCAGTAGTACTGCTGTTTATGATTTCACCATGGAAAGCCATCGTGTTTTTGATGTTCTTTGTTATTTTGCAGCAGATTGAAAACAATGTCATTTATCCGCGGGTAGTCGGCGGTCGCCTGGGTCTGCCGGGCATTTGGGTACTATTGGCCATTACAGTCGGCGGACAAATCGGCGGCGTAGTAGGGATGCTGTTCGGTGTACCGATTACCACGGTACTGTACACTCTGCTTCGCAACAGTGTGCGCAGCAGAGAAGACAAAAAAAGTTCCCGCTGAGGGAACTTTTTTTAGTCTATCCGAAATGGTTCGAGGACTTCGTTCATGCGTTGAATATTCTGAACAACGCGGTCTTTTTGTCGAATGGCAATGCTGACATACAGACTGTCGATGAGGGAAAACTGTGCTACGCGCGGAGAGACAAACAACTGCTCCGGCGAATATAGCTCCAGACAAATATCCGAGGATTTTTTGAGCGGTGTGTTGGGATAGCCGGTAATACCGATGGTTTTTGCGCCGTATTCCCTGGCAGTGGCGAGTGCAGAGACAATTTCATGTGTTTTACCGGTGTGTGAAATGCCGATCATGACGGTAGAAGCATCGCATTGTCCGGCTCGAATTTGCATCAAATGAGAGTCGGTGAGCGATTCTGCGCGAATGCCAATGCGCATCAGCCGAATATAGAAATCTTCGGCAATCGTGCCGGAGGCGCCGACACCGGCGATGAGAATGCAGGAGGCTTGACTGAGAACCGCGGCGGCGCGATCAATTTTGTCAAAGTCAAGCAGACTCAATGCGCGCTCCAGCGTGTCGATGTTTCGCGCAAAGACATTCTTGGTGATGGATTCTACCGTATCGTTTTCCGAAAGATCTTCAAAAATCGTATGTACTGCTTTGGAAGCATATTTGGCAAGCAGCAGTTTCATCTCGCTGAAACCGGAGCATCCCACCAGCTTGCAAAATCGAACAATACTCGATTCTGCGATGCCGAGTTCCCGCGCCGCCTGCTGTACACTGATCTCTGTGACATGAGCGGGATCATCCAACACAAAGTCAGCAATTTTTTTGCTGACCTTGGAAAAGGACGAATATTGTGATTTTATCGCTGCATAAGGGTTCTTTTTCATGCCGAACCTCCTAGATTTTCATCGTTGATAGGAATATTATACCACATGTTTGGCAGCTTGTGTAGAATGCACAAAAATGAACAATATTCTTTTTGCAACTTGGATTATTGAATTTTATTCGATAAGGTGCTATACTAGGGTCAGTCAAAGAGAGGTGCCATTGCAGAGAACGTCTGCAATTGTCCGGACGGTATCTCCGTGTACAGGAAAGGATTGAGAAAAAATGGGCAACTCGAAAAATCCGACGTTTGCCGGCGATAAGGAATTTGAAAAAATTCATTTGAAAGAAAAATTCTCGTATGGCCTCGGTGATGTCGCGTGCAACGTTGTTTATGCATTGACAACGTCTCTGCTGATTTACTTCTACACCAACGTAGTCGGTATTTCAGCGGCTATGGTTGGTACCATCATGTTGGTATCCAGATTTTTTGACGGTTTATCCGATGTCTTGATTGGACATTTGGTAGACCGAACACATTCGAAACACGGTAAATCCAGAGCTTGGATTTTATGGATGATGATTCCGTATGGCATTGCAGCGGTTTTGCTGTTTACCGTTCCGCCTGCTACGCCGATCGTCAAAGGCATTTATGTATTTATTACTTATAACTTCTGCACGACCGTTGTATATACCGCATTGAATCTGCCGTATGCAACGCTGGCAACCCTGATGACCCGTGATACCGATCAGCGTGCGGTTGTCAATCTGTTCCGTACCGGCATGTCCGCGATCGGCAATATGATTATCACAGCGATTACTTTTCCGCTGGTCACCATGCTGGGCGATACGCAGCAGGCTTGGATAGAGCTTTCCGTTGTCTATGCTATCGTTTCGATTGTCATGCTGATGATCTGCTTCAAAAACTGCCATGAGCGTGTTGTCGAAGAGACCAAAACCAAGGACGGCAAGAACGTGCCACTGCTTATGGGCATCAAGCTTTGTGTGACCAATAAATACTTTATTATGTTCTTCCTGCTGGCAGTATTTCTTTCCTTTTATGAAGCTGTCACAGGTACTTGCAACGCATACTATGCGCAGTATATTCTGGGCAATCGTGATTTGCTCGGTGCACTGGCTTCATTTGAATCCATTCCGCAGGTTATCACGGTATTGGTTCTTTCCCCGTTCATTGCAAAATTTGGCAAGCGAAATGTAGCCCTTATCGGCGCGATTGTCGCTGTCATTGGCACCATATCGCTGTTCTTGAATCCAAGCGCATTGAATCTGGCACTATTTGCCTGCGTCATGCGCGGTATTGGCAAGGGCTGCTTCCGCGGTGTAAAATATTCTATGCTGGCTGATGTCATCGAGTATGGCGCTTGGAAGAGCGGCATTCGCGTACAGGGCTTGATGGTATCCGCAACGACTGCCGGTCAGAAGTTTGGCTCCGGCATGACCAGTGCGATCTTTGGCGCATTAATGTCTCTCGTAGGGTTTGCCGGCACAGCAACCATCAATGCTGCACAGTCTCAAATGCTGATTGGCATTTATATCATCGGCAACATCATTGCTTGGGGTGGTATTGGCATTCTGCTTCTGTTCTACAAGCTGGATAAGATTTATCCGCGTATCATCACCGAGATGAAGCAGCGCGAAGCAGCAGAGGCTTCTGCACAGCAGGCATAAGAAAATTTCCTTCTTTTTCCCCTCAGCCGACAGAATGTGCAAGCATTCTGTCGGCTGACTCTCTCAAGAGAAAACATTGCGAATTGTAACATCAGAAAGGTGTGTTGAATATGGAAGCGATGTCCTATGAAACGCGTATTGCGCTTGGCAATCAGGTGCCGGATCTCGGACAGTTCCGCGTCATGGAGAAAATTCCACAGTATCAAACCTGTGAAGTACATAATTTGGTTTCGGCGCCCAAAACGGTACCGGAGACCCTTGAGCATGTGGTATTCAATATTGAACGCGGCGTGACACTGCATGAAACCATTGATTTTCTCAAGATGTGTCCGGATCTCCGCGATATGGATGTTATTTATGCCAATGAGCTGGATGACGGCGCAGAACGCTCCGGAAACCAGAATGTTGCCATGGAAATCGCAAAGGCAATCGGTATGAACTATGCATATGGCTTGGAATTCATTGAATTGGTCAATCCGCATGATAAAAAGGGATTTCATGGCAATGCTTTGTTTTCTCGCTGGCCGATTCGCTGGGCAAAGGCCGTACACCTGCCGGAACAGTACAATTGGTATTTTGATCGACAGAAGCGCATCGGTGCACGTGTTGGCATTATTTGCTCGTTAGATGTCGGCGGACGGGAAGTCGGTGCTGTCGTTGTACACTTAGAGAACCGCACGGACAGCGAAGGACGTGCCGCACAGATGGACGCAGTTTATCAGGAAATCCAGCGGTCGTTTGCGCCGGATGTACCTGTCATGATTGGCGGCGATCTGAATACAAATACCTTTGACGGCAATGATATTCCTGGCTTTACTAAGCTGTTCAACGATCCGAAGCGATTGTCTGAGCACATGGCACAGGTAGAAAAATATGAACGTGCCCTGTCGCAGGCAGAAGAGCACGGTTTCTCCTATCATGAATTCAGCAGCACAGAAGGCACCAGACGCAAGCCTATGCCGAACGGCGCGTGTATGTTACTCAAGTTGGATTGGCTGATGGCTCGCGGTATGATTTGCGAAGCTCACGGTACTATTTCGACGGAGAGTAAAGACTGCACATGGGCAGTACCGGGCAGTGCGCTGGCACAATTTACTGGAAAAGAGCTGTCTGACCACAATGCTTGCTGGGCAGTCTGCAAATTTCAATAAATTTGCGCATAGATTCTAAGAGAAAGGAGACGAATCAGCGATGGGTGATATACTGCAATATCTGCGGGAGTTTCATTTTGCTTCGGTTGTGCTGCGTCTGCTGCTGGCGATGATTATTGGTGGCTGTATTGGACTGGAACGCGGGCGAAAACGAAGACCGGCAGGATTTCGCACGTATATGTTGGTTTGTCTCGGCGCTACGCTTACCGTGCTGCTCAGTCAGTATGAATTTACGATGGTACAGGGGCCTTGGCGAGAGTTGGCGCAGCAGATTGGCATCAAAACCGATGTGTCGCGTTTCGGCGCACAGGTCATCAACGGCATCGGCTTTCTGGGTGCCGGTACGATTTTGGTCACAGGACATCAGCAGGTGACAGGACTGACGACAGCTGCCGGTCTGTGGGCATCTGCCTGTACGGGTCTGGCGGTTGGCGCGGGCTTTTATGAATGCGTTTTGATTGCGTTTCCACTGATTTTTTTGAGCATTCGCGTGTTCCCGATTGTCGATGTGATGATTCAGGAATTTTCCCGCGACATCAATTTATATATTGAATTTTCTTCGATGAATCAAGTGGGAAATATCATCAATCATTTGAAAGCACAGGATGTGCAGATTTACGAGGTGGATATAGAGCGCGGCAGAGAAAAGCAATCGCGCAATCCCAGTGCATTCTTTTCCGTTCGCATGAATCAGAAACAGACACATAGTCAACTGCTGTCGAATCTTGCTGGTTTAGATGGTATTTGCGTGATTGAAGAAATTTAAGGAGGCGTTTCCCATGCTATCTATGTTTGACGGTTTGCGGGAAGTTACGCTGACCTCTGTGTTTGTTCGGCTCACATTAGCTGTGCTGTGTGGCGGCATCATTGGCATGGAACGTTCCTATAAACGTCGGCCGGCGGGATTTCGCACGCATATTTTGATTTGCATCGGCGCGTCAATTACCACGTTGACGAGCCAATATTTGTACTTAAATATGCATTATTTTACCGACATGGCGCGTTTGGGTGCGCAGGTAGTTGCCGGCATTGGTTTTATCGGTGCGGGTACAATTATCGTCACGCGCAGACAGCGTGTCAAAGGCCTCACGACAGCCGCCGGACTTTGGACGTGTGCCATTATCGGTCTTGCCTTTGGCGGCGGATTTTATGAGGGCGGCATTTTGACAACGGTACTCATCATGGCGGCTGAACTGGTATTTTCCAGGCTGGAATACCGCGTATTAGAAAATGTACCGGAAATCAATCTGTATATGGAATATACCGGAAAGAGCTGTCTCGATCAAGTGCTGCAATTGTATCGTGATAATAACATCAAACTGCTAAACATTCAAATCACCCGTTCTACCGGCAGCAAAAAGCACAACGCCTGCGCGATTTTCTCGCTGCGCCTGCCGCATGGATGCGGTGTCAGCCGCGTGCTCAAGACAGTCGGAGACACCGAGGGTGTAATCTCGGTAGAAGAATTATAACTATTGCTTGTTTCCTAAATCCTATATTTATTATTATAAAACTCTTCACAACAAAAGGCTCCTGAAAAGGGAGCCTTTTGGCATATAGCAGTGTACAATTAGTCGCGGGAAAGAGTATAAGTTGTTTTGCCAACGGTAAAACTCAACTATGGAATAAAAATATGGGCGATATTTATATAATCTTAATCTGTCTAAATCAAAAGATAATTTGGTAAATACTTAAATCTAAATATCTGCCGAACTTTTTTCCGCATTTGCGGATGATGCCGCACGGCATAAAGCCGAAGGTTTCGTGCAGATGAATGCTGACTGTGTTTTCGCTCGTGATAAGAGAAACAACCGTGTCAATGTCCGGCTGCTGCTCGGCAAAGGCAAGGATTTTCTGCATGAGCTGCGAGCCGATGTGCTGCCCGCGAAAATCGGGATGCAGATAAATAGAAATTTCCGCCGCGCCATCAAATGCCGGCCGTTCCCGATAACGGGAGAGAGACGCATAACCGGCAATGACATCGTCTATTTCATAGACAAGCAACAGATATTTTCCTCCTTGATGCGCCTGAAACCACGCAAGGCAGTCGGCGTCATTGCGGGGAAACAGATCAAATGTTGCTGTAGAATGCAGGACGGAATCATTATAAATATTCTTTAGCTGCGGCAGATCGGCAAGCTGGGCTTTGCGGATCAGATTTGACATGGAAAACACCTCGTTGCGTGATAAGATACCTGTATAGTACTGCAAAACGAAACAATTGTCCAATTTGGTGTTTGTTTCCTGTCTCAAAAGGGGAAAATAATTTGACGGAGACTGCGTCGTATGCTACACTAAGCTAAAACCGACTGGTCGGTCGGAAATCAATCTACAGGAGGGACACAATGCCAACAGTCAGCGTAAAGAAACCATTTACTGTTTTGGTCGGCATCATATTGGTGCTTGTGCTCGGCGTGGTAGCGTTTACTAAAATGACAACAGATTTGTTGCCAAATATGGACTTGCCGTATATGGTCGTATATGCGACAGATCCGGGTGCTTCGCCGGAGTCCGTTGAGGGAGAAGTGACCAAGCCTTTGGAATCGGCACTCGGCAGTACGACGGGACTAAAAAATATTACATCAACATCCAATGAAAATGTCGGCGTTGTCATTCTCGAATTTGAACAGGGAACCGATATGAATGCGGTTAGCATCGAGATGAGCAATACCATTGACCAGATTAAGGGAAATCTGCCGGAAAATTCCGGTACACCGGTGATGATGCAGATTACACCGGATATGATGCCGGTTCTTGTAGCCAGCGTTGATGTAGACGGCAAAGATGCGAAGGAAGTCTCCCAGTATGTTAGCGATGAACTGATGCCGGGCTTTGAGCGTCTGGACGGTGTGGCTTCGGTCAGCACGACGGGTCTTATCACACCGGAAGTACAGGTTGTGCTGGATCAGGATAAAATTGATGCGGTCAATGACAAGGTGCTGGCATCTGTGGATCAAAGTCTTGCAGACGCGAAAAAGCAGTTGGATGACAGCCAGACACAGATAGATGATGCCAAGGCACAGCTCAATTCCGGCAAGTCCAAGCTGGACAGCTCGGCAGATGAAGCCTCGAAACAGCTGGCGCAGGCGAGTGCGCAGGTGGATTCTGCAACAGCACAGCTCAATGCGCTGTTATCGCAAGAGACCACGCTCAAAGCCAATCAGGCGGCATATCAGGCCGAGCAGAAAGCCTTGCAGCAGTATGCAGATATGCATGACTCGGTCAATATGCTTGGCATTATGATCGTTGCCTATGATTTTACCGGCACCGTACCGGAAATCAGCGGCGTGCCGTCATCGGAGGATTTGGCGGCACTGGCGCAGAATTCCGCCCAGATGTTAGAAGCACTCAAAGATCCGGCGACATATATCGGCGGCATGAGCGATGAAAACTACGCGAAAGCCATGCAGGCTGTACAGGGCATGATGCAGAACGTTGCGCCGAATCAGGATATGTCTCAGCTGCTGAGCTTGTCGCGAGCAGATTTTGCCAAGCTCGTGCAGACCACGGCATATGCTTCCCAGCGCGTACAGGAAATCACGGCGGCACTCAATGACGTAAATACCCAGTTGGCAGCAGCAGAGGCGATGAAGCCGCAGCTGCAGCAGGCATTGGATCAGGCAAACACCGCATATGAAAAAGTGGAAGCGGGCAAGATGAATGCTACGCTGAGTATGGCAGAGGGTGCATCAGAAATTTCTATCGGCAAGGCATCCTTGGAGAGCGCACAGAAACAGCTGGATTCTGCGGTAGAAGAATTTGAAAAATCTCGCGATCAGGCGTATGAATCAGCGGACATCAGCGGCATTATTACTGCGGATATGATTAGCAAGATTCTCATTGCGGAAAACTTTGAGATGCCGGCGGGCTATATCTCGGACAGCAGTGACAACTCATATGTCTTGAAAGTCGGAGAAAAGTATGATTCTGTTGAGGATTTGTCCGATATGGTTCTGTTCCATATGGATACTGGAGACATTGGAGATATTCACCTGTCAGATGTAGCGGAAGTCAAATACGCGGATCAGAATGCAGATACATCGTATGCCAAGGTAAACGGCAACGATGCTGTCGTGCTCAGTTTTTCTAAGCAGTCCACGGCATCAACGTCTGCGGTTTCCGAGGCGATCAATGATAAAATCAATGAACTGCAAGACAGCAACAGCAAGCTGCACATCACACCGCTGATGGATCAGGGCGATTATATTCAGCTGATTGTCAGCAGTGTGCTGTCAAATCTGGTTTACGGCGGTTTGCTCGCCGTGCTTGTCTTGCTGCTGTTCCTGCGCGATATTCGTCCAACCATTATTATCGCGTTCAGCATCCCGCTCAGTGTGCTGTTTGCGATTGTGCTCATGTATTTTAGCAACATGACGCTGAATATTATTTCGCTGTCTGGCTTGGCGCTTGGTGTTGGCATGTTGGTCGATAATTCCATTGTCGTTATTGAGAATATTTACCGTCTGCGCAATCTTGGCGTTCCGGCGGCAAAGGCAGCAGTGCAGGGCGCAAAACAGATGAGCGGAGCGATTTTTGCTTCGACGCTGACAACGGTGTGTGTGTTCCTTCCGATTGTGTTCACACAGGGCATCACCAAACAGCTGTTTGCTGATATGGGCTTGACGATAGCGTATTCGTTGTCTGCATCGTTTATCGTTGCATTAACGGTCGTTCCGGCAATGAGTGCAAATCTGATGAAAAAAGAAAAAGTCGTCACACACAAGCGGTTTGACGGCTTCCTGCGCGGTTATGAGAAGGTGCTGCGCTGGTGCCTGTCGCATCGTGCCGTGACACTGCTCGCTGTGACAGTGTTGTTGGTCGTATCTGTCGCAGCAACAGCGGCAAAGGGCATGATTTTCATGCCGTCTATGTCCTCAGAGCAGATGAGTGCGACGATGACCATGCCTGCTGGCTCAGATGATACAGAGATGCAGGCGATGGCAGATAAGGCAATGAAAATCATGCGCAAGGTAGACGGCGTCAAAACCGTCGGTGCGATGGCTGGCGGCTCAGACATGACGTCTATGATGAGTTCCAACAGCAATAGTGTTTCGTTCTATCTGATTCTCGATGAGGGAGCAGACAACGAGGCGATTGCGAATGAAATCACAAAAAAGACGAAAAATCTAGACTGTGATATGAGTGTTTCCGCGTCCAATATGGACTTGGGGTCGTACATGGGCACCGGTGTACAGGTCGATATTTACGGCGATGACCTGGACGAGCTGCAAAAGGTTTCTGCGGATCTTGCGAAAAAGATGAAAAAGGTAGATGGTCTCAAAGACATTTCCGACGGCAATGATGATCCGGATCAGGAAAAAATTATCACGGTAAATAAAGATGCGGCGATGGAGCAGGGCTTGACTGTGGCACAGGTTTATCAGGCTCTGGCGGATAAGCTCAATACAGAAGTAGATTCCACAACGCTGACAGTTGGTACAGAGGATTTGCCGGTTGTCGTCAAAAAGCCATCCAGCATCACAACCGATGATTTGATGAAACAGACCATCACCTCAACTGATCAACAGACCGGCGAAACCAAGGAGGTCAAGCTGGATACGATTGCCTCTGAGACAGATGGACAGGCGCCGTCGGCCATTCAGCGAGACAATAACGAGCGCACGATGTCAATCACGGCAGCGATTGATGATAACCACAACGTCACACTGGTAAGTCAAGACGTACAGAAAATTCTGGATTCTTACAACATGCCGGATGGTATGCACGCAGAAATTTCCGGAGAAATGGAAAATATTACAGATTCTATGAAAGATCTGGGACTCATGCTGCTGCTTGCAGTTGTCTTTATTTACTTGATTATGGTGGCACAGTTCCAGAGCTTGTTGGGGCCGTTTATTGTTATGTTTACGCTGCCATTGGCGTTCACGGGCGGTTTGCTTGGCTTGCTCATTGCGCGGCAGGAGCTGTCGATTATCGCTATGCTGGGCTTTGTTCTGCTGGCGGGTGTCGTTGTAAATAACGGTATCGTATTTGTCAGCTGTGTCAATGAGCTGCGGCTGGATGGTATGTCTAAGCGGGAAGCGTTGATTGCAGCGGGCAAAATGCGTATGCGCCCGATTTTGATGACAGCGCTGACAACGATACTGTCTATGTCCACGATGGCGATGGGTATTGGCAGTGGTGCAGAGATGGGGCAGGCGATGGCGATTGTCGTTATTGGCGGCTTGAGCTACGCTACCATCCTGACACTGGTGATTGTACCAATCATGTATGATTTGCTTAATCGGAAAAAAACATTAAAACGAGTAGATGTGGGGGGAAATGATGCAGAATAAGACCTATTCGCCAAAGGAGATCGCGGCCTTTCGCGGTCTCCTGCAATTGGCGGCGGGAGGAAGAAACTTTTCTAACATCAAGGTGCAGGATATTGCGACTGCTGCCGGCATCGGAAAAGGGACGCTATACGAATATTTTTCTTCTAAAGAAGACATTTTGAGTTGTACTATGCTGTACACCTTGCAGCAGTTTGCCGATTGGATGGAACAGCAGATGACCCAGGAGCAGTCTGTGTACGATATGCTGAACAATCTGATAGATACTTTGGAACAGGAAATCTTTTTGCCGGTTTCAGCTCTGCCAATGTTTGGTTCATTTTTGTCGCATGAGCAGCATGTGGAGCTGGGAATGCGCAATCGGGAAAAGGCACAGAAAACCTTCGAGCGGCTGCATGACTATGAACGGCAAATTTTTGCAAGAGGACGACAAAATGGGGAGATTGATCCGTCTTTGAACGATTGTTTTTGTGAGTATACCATTTTGTCTGCGTTTGGCGGATTTGCGAGCCGATTTGGAAAAAAGACGGGCTGTTGTTCTGATAATCCATCAAATATTTGTAAAGATATGGTACATCAGTTGATTTTTCGGGCGTTGTGTCCATAAATAAACAATAGAATTTATATCAGAACTGTGGTATAATAATTAAAATATTGCTAAAATTGCCGCATTGTGTCGGTATAGAGAGGGAGATATACATGAGAACGGAAAAAATTGCAGTGCTGACGGATTCCTGTGCAGATATTCCGGTAGAGGTTGCAAGAAAAAATCATATTTATGTCGTTCCGTTTACGATTACATTCGAAGAAGGCTCGTATCAGGACGGCGTGGATATTTTTCCGGACGATGTGTATCGTCGACAGCCGAATGAGACCATTAAAACATCACTGCCATCAGGCGCCGCGATTGAGGACACGCTGCACAAGATCAAAGAAGACGGATATACTAAAGTCATTGCGATTATGCTGTCCAGTGGTCTGAGCGGCGGCTACCAAATTGTGCGGATGCTCGGCGAAGAGGACGAAGATTTGGAAGTTGCAGCATTCGATTCGATGAGTGCCAGCTTGGGTGAAGGCGTTATGGTCCTGACGGTTGCCCGCTGGATTGAAGAGGGCAGATCGTGGGAGAAAATACTTGCACTGATGCCGCGTATGATGAAGAATGTATATCCATATTTTTCTGTCGATACCTTGGAGTATCTCAAGCGAGGCGGCCGCATTGGAAAGATCACGGCAATGGCAGGAACAGCACTTGGCATCAAGCCGATTCTTGCTTTTGAGCCAAAATCGGGTGAACTGACAAGCATTCACAAGGTGCGCGGCAGACATGCGGCAATGAAAAGACTGGTACAGGTTGCCGTGTCTAACTTACAGCCGAATAAACGGTATAATATCATGTGGGCACACGGCGGTACGCCGGAGGAAGGGGCACAGATTGCTGAAATGCTGCGTGAGGCAGCACCGGATTTCCAGCAGGAATTTTCCGGTGAAGTAGACTGTACTCTTGCTGCATATGTCGGACCAAGACTCATTGGTGCCGCTGTGCAGGTGCTTGATGACGATATGTAAGACAAATGAAACCGGCGAAGGGGAAACCTTTGCCGGTTTTTTTGTATCCGGAGGGGAATTGCAAATAGGGACAATTCAAGGTATGATAGAGGCAGTGATTCCAACAGAAAGGGAGAACACGATGAAGTTTTTACATCTTGGAGATCTGCATCTCGGCAAGCGGGTATACGGCTATTCTATGCTGGATGACCAGCGGTTTGCTTTGGAACAGGTCATTCGCATGGCAACAGAAAATCAAGTGGATGCTGTTGTCTTGGCGGGAGATATTTATGATAAGACGGTTCCGTCCGGCGAGGCGGTCTCGCTGTTTGATTGGTTTTTTACGCAGTTATGTGAGCGAGCTGTCACAGTCTTGGCGGTGAGCGGCAATCATGATTCCGGCGAACGATTGGATTTTGGCAAGACTCTGTTGTCTCAGCAGGGAATGCATCTGGTGGGAACTTTGGATGAAACCGTAGCATCTGTCACTTTGGCAGATCAGCAGGGATGCCGCGTACAGTTTCACCTGTTGCCGTGGCTGCGACCGATGGAATGGCGCGAGAAATGGAACCTAACAGAGAGCACACAGCAATGTGTCATGCAAGAAGCGCTTAAACGGGCAGTATGGGAACAGAATGTACGGCATGTGCTGATTGCGCATACCTTTGTGACGGTTGGCGGCGTTATGCCGGAACAGTCGGACTCGGAAATTCTTCCTGTCGGCGGCATAGACGCTGTGGATGCTGCTTTGTTTGATGCATATGATTATGTGGCACTGGGACACATTCACCGTCCGCAGCGGTTGGGACGAGACAGTGTGCGGTATTGTGGTTCCTTGCTTAAATATTCGTTTTCTGAGGCACGATACCCGAAATCGGTACCGCTGGTGACGATAAATCAAATCGGTGAAGCGGAGATTACCTTGCTGCCGCTGGCGCCGAAACGAGATTTGCGTGAGCTGCGCGGCAAACTACAGGATGTCGTTTCGGATTTGGTACAGCAGGCGGGCAATCCCAACGATTATTTGCGTGTCATTTTGACTGATGATGAGGAATTGTACGATCCACAGGCGGCGCTGCGTGCCGCATATCCTAACTTGATGCGGCTGGATTTTGACAATATCCGCACGCAGACGGCGAATGCAGAGGGCTTACAGCGCGAAGAGGCTGCACGACAGCTGACGCCTGTTCAACTGTTTGAACAGTTCTTTTTGGAACAAAACGGAAAACCGATGACTGCGTGGCAAAAGCAGCAAATTCTTCGGATTGGCAGAGAGATGGAGGCAAGCGATGAAGCCGATTCATTTGACAATTAGTGCGTTTGGACCGTATTCTGATACCGTGACACTGGACATGCAGGCATTTGGCGGACAGGGCTTGTTTTTGATTACAGGAGATACCGGTGCTGGAAAGACGAGTATTTTTGATGCGATCTGTTTTGCTTTGTTCGGCGAGGTCAGTGGTTCGCAGCGCGGCGCCGATCAATTGCGCTCGGATTTTGCCGCGCCAACAGCGGATACCTATGTCAAATTTACGTTCTCCCATGGCGGGAAGACGTATCAGATCCACCGAACACCAAAATATGAACGACTTAAAAAACGAGGAACGGGTACAGTTACCCAACAGCCCAACGCGGTGATGACAAATCATGACGGCTCGACAATTGCGGGAGCAACTGCAGTGACTGACGCAGTGCAGCAGTTGCTTGGCGTAGATTGCCGTTCGTTTAAGCAGATTTCTATGATTGCACAGGGAGAATTTATGAAGCTGCTCACGGCAGATAGTCAGTCCAGAGCAAAGATTATTCGCAATGTTTTTCACACCGAGGCACTGGTGACGCTGCAAAAGTGCATCAAGACGGAATATCTGACGAAGAATCGAATCTGCGAGGACACGCGCCGTGCTCTATTACAGTACGCAGAGGGCTTTCAATTGGAGCAGGAAGGGGAGATACAAGAGCTGTCTGAACTGTTCAAGCAAGTAAAGGCACAAAACAGTCGTGATGCGCAGACCATCAAGCAATTGGACGAACAATTGAGCAAACTGCACGCAGCGCGCACGGCGGCAACAGAAGCGGTAGTCAAAGCAGAAACACAACTGCAAGCGCGCAACAAATGGAGCGCTGCCAAGCAGCAGATGACACAGCTGGAGGCACAATTACCTGCGATGCAGGCGCAAAACGAACGGCTGGAACGAGCACGCCGGGCAAGAGACTTGGTACAGCCACAGTGGCAGGCGTATCAGTCGGAGCAGACGAGATGGGAGCAATTATCTGAGCGTGTACAGGCGCAAAAACGCAATGTAGAGCAATTGGAACAGCAAAGTGCATCGTTGGAACAGAAAAAGCAACAGGCAGAAGCACAGCTTCCTCAGTTGGATCTGTTGCAGCAGGAAATGACTCGCTTGCGTGATGCAAAACAGCAGGCAGAGCTCTGGCAGGAGAAACAGGCACAGGCAAAAAAAGCGAGAAATTCTGCCAATTCCCTGCAAATGCGCCATCAACAGACGGCAAATACGTTGCAGACGGAACGACAGCGCATAGAAACACTGCGACAACAGACCGTGCGTCTGCATGACTTGCAGATGAAACGTGAATCCCTGCGCAATCAGTGGAGAGAAGCGTCTCAGTTAGAGAAGCAGCTTAAGAGTAAGGTGGGCTTGTTTGCGGAGCTGACAGACAGTCAAAATCAACTGAAGAGTCAGCAGGAGGCGTATGCGAAACAGGAAAACATCTATCAAGCCAAGGAACAACAGTATCAGGTGGCGGAATTGTATTGGATGCGTGGACAGGCAGGCATCTTAGCGCAAGATCTGCGGGATCATACTCCGTGTCCTGTGTGCGGCGCACTGGAGCATCCGCATCCGGCTCAGTTGCAGGCACAAGTGCCGACAGAGCAAGAATTACAGACTCTGCGGGAACAGGCAGAGCACAGCCGCGCAGCACTGCAACAGGTCGGTGAGCAGACAGCAGCAGCGCGTTCACGCGTAAAATCTGCCCAGAATGCTGTCCGACAGGCTATGCAGGAATTGTTTGATGAGCCAGAGACCACACAGGAACAGCTGCTGCAGACGATTGCACAGAAAACAGTTGAGACAGAACAGCTGCTGGAGCAGGGAAAGCAAATTGCCGAGCAGGTTGGAAAAATGGAACAGATTGCCGAGCAGCTGAAAGCGACACAACAGCAATTGTCGGAAATGGAACAAGCGGCACAGGAAGCAGAACAGGCATATCATGCGGCAGACTGCACTGCTGCCACAATCGAAGCAGAGGCACAAATCATACAGGATGCCTTGCCCATGCGAGATCTTGCTGAAATTGATGCGAAATTGTGCGAGAAGCAGGCGGTCTATGATGCGCTGCATCAACGTATTGAACAAGCTAAGCAGCATTGGGAGAGCCATCAGCGCAAGCTGAGCAGTGCAACTGAAGTCTATCGCTCTGTCTGTGTACAGGAGAAGCAGCAACGTCAGATGACACAAACAGCTCAAAATACGTGGCGTGATGCTGTGCATACGGCTGGATTTGCAAGTGGAGAAGCCTATCAGGCGGCATTGCTGTCACCAGAAGCCTTTCGAGATGCAGAACAGCAATGCCAGCAATTCTCTCAGCAGTTGGCAACGGCGCGTTCGATGGAAAAGGAATATGCTGCTGCCATTCCAGCCGGAAAACCGGAAGATATAGAGCAGCTGAGGCAGCAGCGGGAACAAGCAGAGCGCATGTGCCAAGAGAAAGAACGACTTCGCACACAATGTGTCGCACGAAAAGAAAACAATCAAGCGTTGCTGGCGCGAATTGGGCAGATGCAGGACGAATTGGAACAAGTGGAACAGCAGACTGCTGCTCTACGCGAGCTGTCTCAGACGGCAAACGGCGAGCTGGCGGGAAAGCAAAAGCTCATGTTGGAGCAGTATGTACAGGCGGCCTATTTTGAGCGCGTGCTGCAGCGCGCCAATCTGCGCCTGCGTGATATGACGCAGGGACGCTATGAGATGCATCGGCGTAAAAACGCAGAGAATCATCGCAGTCAGTCGGGATTGGACATTGACGTCATGGATTATTATACCGGCAAGCGGCGTTCGGTCAAAACACTGTCCGGCGGAGAATCGTTTCTCGGTGCATTGGCGTTGGCACTTGGTATGTCGGATGTCATTCAGAGCTATGCAGGCGGTGTGCTGGTAGAGACTGTTTTTTTGGACGAGGGCTTTGGCACGCTGGATAGTGCAGCACTGGAGCAGGCAATTGGCGTGCTGGTTCGCCTGTCCGGTGGAAATCGGCTCATCGGCATTATTTCACATGTCACAGAGCTAAAGGATCGTATCGGGCGGCAGATTGTCGTTCGTCGCGGTGCTTCTGGCAGCACAGCAGAAATTTCTATGGGGTGATAGAATGAACAACAATGAAATGCAAGTAATTGCTACGATTCGCACGGATTTTCCGACAAAGTTCGGCATTCCGCGGCAAAGTGGAATTGTAGATACGCTGCGGGCGAAGATTGTATTTGAACCGGAATACCGTAATCCCAATGCACTGCGGGGATTGGAGGATTTTTCCCATTTGTGGTTGATCTGGCAATTTTCCGGAAATGCGCGCAGAAAAACATGGTCTCCGACCGTGCGCCCGCCGCGGCTGGGCGGAAATACGCGTATGGGCGTATTTGCGACGCGTTCGCCGTTTCGACCCAATCCGATTGGCCTTTCCAGTGTGCGAATAGAAGAAATTCAGCTGCATACACAAGAAGGCCCGGTGATTTGGGTGTCTGGTGCAGATCTTATGGACAGTACGCCGATCTATGACATCAAGCCATTTATTCCGTATGCAGATAATCATCCGGATGCCAAAGGTGGATTTACCAATGATACAAGCGGATACACGTTGACAGTAGATTTTCCAGAGCAATGGCTAAAACAGGTGCCGGAATCGCATCGAGAAGCCCTGTGCGGCGTGCTTGCACATGATCCGAGACCGTCTTATCAGCACGATCCGGAGCGCGTGTACGGCATGGAATTTGCAGGACTGGAAGTTCGATTTCGCGTTGACGGCGACCAATTGATAGTATGCAGTGTTGAACCGATGGCATGAAGAAAACAGGCATTTCCCGCAGGAAATGCCTGTTTGGCTGTTTGGCCTGATTTAAGAAAGCAGGGAGGAAGCAACGCCGGTCAAGTAATTCTTGAGCATCTGCGCACACTCAGCGCGAGTCGTAGAGTCTTTCGGAGCCAGATGTGTGCTGCTCTTGCCAGATATGATTTTGCACGCGACAGCCCACTGCATGGCATCTTGCGCGTAAGAAGAGACAGAGGATGCATCTTGATATTGGTTTAAATTGGTGCGGGCGCTGGTGTTAAGCTGGCACTTGTTGGAATAACGGTATAACACGGCGGCAAAATCCTGTCGTGTTATCGGAACGTTTGCACCGAAGGTATTGTTTGGATAGCCGCTCATAATACCGTTTTGCTGTGCCCATGCAACGGCGTTGGCAAACCATTGGTCAGAGGTCACATCGGAAAAAGACGATGGCTGTGTGACAGAGGGTTTACCGGAAAAGTTGTATAAAACCTGTGCTACCATAGCACGGGTCAATGATGCATGCGGCGCGAATTGCGTTGAAGAATAGCCATTCATCAAATTGTTCTGAAAGACAAAAGAAACAGCTGGCGCAAACCAATCGGAGGAAGTGACGTCTTGGAATTCGCAGACTATATGCTTGGGGATAAGCTCTCCATTGGTCAAATAAAAATTACAGGCTATATCATCAGAAACGCCGGCAACAGAACCAGAGCCGGTGTACTGCCAGCAATCATATCCGGTATAATTGGTTTGTGTGGTGTAATGGGTCAGCCAGATTTTCACACCGGCAGCCTGAATTTGATCGGTGTAGACTTCACTAGACAAAAAATCTCTGCTGGCGCATAGCATAGGAACATAACCGGCACTGCGAATCGTATCGCAGAACGCAAGAACATTGGCGGTCTTTTGAGATTGACTCAGATTGGCTTGATCCAGTCTGCCAGAGCCATCATAATACGCGTAGTTCATGGCAATAGGAAGTTGTATGTTGTCGTGCTTCACATGGCTTAACACAAATTGTGCTTCTTCTTCGGCTTCTGATGTATTGATTGCCTGAGACAAAAAGACAACACCGATGGGAAGGCCAACAGCATCAGCACCGTTGACATAGGTTGTGTAGTGTTCATCTTCGAATAACTCTCCGGATTTGACACCGCGCTGACCGACTTGAATCAGAGCAAAGTCGATGCCGTCCTTGGCTGCAGCATTCCAGTTGATGGTTCCATTTTGGTTGGAGACATCTATACCATCGTACACGGTATAACCGGAAGGAAGTACATAATTTTTCCCCGTAAAACTGCTGAATCGGGTGATTGTTGCGGCATCAAATACCTGATGAAATCTTTCTGTGTCTGTGGCAGACTGGGCAGCAAATGCTGTGCTTGTCAGACTGCAGAGGCAGCAGGAAAGGCAGAGGGCGAGCAATCGTTTGGCCTTCATAAACAGTTCAATCCTTCCTAATATGAAAAGTTATGTGTGATAACTGTAGTATGGCATAATTTTCCGAAAGATACAAGTGTTTAATAAAAAAAGAACAGCAGTGAAAAACTGCTGTTCTCCTAGTTGTTATTCGTCCTCAGAACTGGAAGAGGTGTTTTTTGATGCATCGTATTTTGCTGTTGCATCAAAAATATCTTCGATCTGATCTTTGTAATAAATACCATCGTGATGTTGGTCGGCAGCCATGATAACAACGACATACTGCGGTTCATCGTTGCTGTCCATCAAAGCGGTCACGATCCATGCGTTGGTGCTCTTACCGGTCTGAGCAGTACCGGTTTTCGCAGCAACATGCCAGCCTTGATTGCCATAGTAGCCAAAACCATAATGATCTGCGGCAACCTCCATGCAGGAAACAACTTTATCGGCGGTATCCTTTGAGGTGACTGTGGTCAACTCTTCTGCCGAGTCTGTATAGGTATCATCCTTGGTACCGTTTCCGGCGGTGACAGATTTAATCAGATACGGTTTGAGCATCGTGCCGTGATTAACGATGGACTGACAAGCCATTGCCATATACAGCGGCGTTACTTCGGTCTTGCCCTGACCAAAAGCAATAGAACCGACAACCTCATCACGCTTATCCTCGAAATCAAGGTTGGAGGACAGAGTTGTAAAGTCGAGCGAAATATCCTCGCCGAGCTTAAATTTACGCAAGCTCGCTTCCAAGTTGTCTCCGCCCATCTCCAGAGCCTTGGTAATGAAATAGACATTGGATGAGTTGCGGATCGCGCCTTCCAAATCAATGGAGCCAAATGAACGGCTGTCGTAGTTTGTAATGGTCTGACCATTTTTGAACGTATACGAACCGCGGTCGTTAACGTTGGTATCGTCTACGCCGTTGTCAATCACGGCGCAGGCGGTAATGATCTTGAAGTCAGAACCCGGTGCAAAGGTAGATTTATAGGCATTCGGCAAAAACAGACCGGTTTTCTGCGAGTATTCTGACCAATTATCCTCCAAATCGGACTGAATAAAGCTTGGTGTCGATGCCATCGAAACGATTTCGCCGGTTTTTGCATCGAGAACAACAGCAGCACCGTTTGCAATGTCAGAAATAGCGGAATAGGTTGCGGTCTGCAAATCGGTATCCAACGTGGTTTGCACGGTGTTGCCGACTTGTTTCTCGTCGGATTTGCATTTGCTGGAAATCAGCTGAGAATTGAAGGTCTTTTCCAGACCAAAGGTACCATATGCCGGAGAATAATATCCGACGACAGTGGAAAAGGCACGCTGTTTGGTCTCGCCGTCAATATAGCTACGGTAGCCGTTGGCTTTGTTAGACCAACTCAGCGGCGTACCGTCACGGGCTGTAATGGTACCGCGGATGTAGGTGCGCTGCAGGGTTTCCTGCCGAGCAGCCTCGCGGCTTTCCGGATTACCGAGTGTTGTCCATACCAGACCGGCTGCGATTGCGATTGCGCAGATGAGAAACGCGCTTTGAATGCACTGTACGCGCTTTTTGAAGCTTGGAGTCATAGCTGGTGTAATCCCTCCTTCCGTTCCACAGGTTTCCGGCGGAGATCACGAGGATCACCGCAATATTAATAAACGTTGCCATCAGAGAAGAACCGCCGCGAGAAATCAGTGGGAGCGTGATACCGGTCAGCGGCATCATGCCTGTGGAACCGCCGATGATAATAAATGCTTGAATGACCAACTGCAGACTCAGACCTGCGCTGACTGCTTGATGGTATCGGTCGCCGCAATGATAATAGATGCGGCTGCCGCGAATCAGCAGCAGGCCGAAAATCACACAGATCATGACGGCGATAATCAAACCGCATCGCTCCGTCAGAGCAGGGAATACCATGTCGTTGGATGGATTAGATAACGGCGTTGTTGTGGTGCTGCCAAACAGATTGGAATTGAGCAGAGCTTTTCTTCCCTGTAAGATTTGATAACCAGCGCCCTGTGCGTCCTTCGCCGGGTCACGCCAGTAAATAAAGCGGTTGGCGATTTTCTGTATCTGATTGAGTACAAACTGCATCGGACCGAAGTCACTCTTGCCGCCGGTTATTTTGAGCAGAGACATACCGCAGGCAGCAGCAGCAGCGCCTGCTGCGACAATAATTGCTGTGACAGAGGCAAATACCTTGATGTCCGGAACAAACAGGAAAATCATGCACAGGAATGTACACAGAATGAGCAGGAAGGTACCAAACTCACCTTGAATACCCAAGAAACCAAGATTTACCAAGGTAAAGACAATCGCATACCAGATGCGTTTACGTCCCGGCTTGTCCTTGGTGCACAGCAGACCTGCCATGACGAGGACATAAATAATCTTATTGAACTCGGATGGCTGAAGGGAAAAGCCGGCGATATTGATCCAGTTTCGCACGCCGCCGCCGACAGCTTTGCCGATGAGCAGTGTTGCCATGTACAGAATGACAGCCAGCACCATTAAAATAGTTGTGCCGGGTGCAGAGGCAATAATCGGCGCATGCTTATACACGATTGCGGCAATCACACTGGCAACTGCTGCCAGTGCATAGATGACAATTAAAGAAGTTGGCATCTCATCCTGTTTGAGCAGTAAACACTGGATCATTGTGCCAAATGTCAGCAGCATCGCAGTGTCCAGAAAAAACGGAACGTCTGCGTGCATTCGATTGACGCACAGCCAGCCACCGTATGTGATAATCAGCAGAGGGATCATCATATAGAGATACGCTGTGCCGCGTCCAGAGATCTGAACCGTAAGCAGAGAAACCAGCTGGAACAGAATAAACAGTATCAGCACCTGAATGCCGAGGGACTTTTTACTTGCACGAGCCGGTCTCTGGGTTCTTTGTACTTTTTTCGCTACTTTTTTCTTTTGTGCCATGATAGCTTACATCACCTCCGAATATACTGTGTATCATCGGATACATCATCCATCGCGCGTTCAATCTGAAGCACAGTTGTGCCGAGCTGAATGCGTTCGCCGCCGACGATAGCGATTTCGGAGCGCGGTACCTTGTTGACGATGGTTCCGTTGAGAGAACCGAGGTCACGCAGGCACACCTGTCCATTCTTGCGGAACAGCTCCGCATGCTGGCGGGAAACGGTGGAGTCGGTAATAATTAAATCGTTGTCATTGCGGCTGCCGATGGTGAACGGATAATGCGTCACCGGTACGCGTCTGCCCTGATACACGATGAAGAACTCCAGTGGGGTAGATGTCGGTCTCTCCGGAGAAGTTTTCTTCGGCTCTGGGGGAGTATTGTTTTCTTTTTCCGGCTGGTCAGCGGTCGTGAAACGGTTTGCCTTCCAGATAATAAGTATAGCTAAAATAATGATAACGGCTATCAGAACTGGTTTTAAAATATTATCCATAGGTGTTCCTCCTGTGTCTCTCCATATTATAGCATAAAAAATGAAAATGCAAATAGGTTTTAACAAATATATCGAAAATCTGAGAGAAAATAGAGATTTATTCCCGAAATTATAGAGAGAAATTCGAAAATAATCGGTCAATATGACAGGAAAATTTTAGTTGACGAAACAAATCCTTAACGCAAGAGTGCTTGTTTCGGCAGGATGTGATTGGTATAATAGAAGCAAAAGAAATAAAAGCTGTCGAACTCATTGGAACGCAGCTGAAAGAAGGGAAATCCTGAATGGATGAGAAAAAACGAAAGAAACGGCAGTCAGTTTTGATCAACCGAAAAAATGTTCTGAATCTGGTATTTACGCTTGGCATTGTTCTAGTGGCGTGTCTGGCGTCCTCGTTGCTGGTGCATTATTCCAAAAGCTCTGCCAATGTCACAGCAGTATTCACGCTGGCTGTTTTGTTGACAGCGCGGGTGACAGATGGCTATGTTTGGGGAATTGTTGCCTCCATTATCGGCGTATTTGCGGTCAACTATGCGTTTACCGATCCGTTTTTTGCTTTTAATTTTACATCGGCGGGCTATCCGATTATCTTTGCTTCCATGGCACTCATCGCCGTGGTGACCAGTGCGACGACAGGCAGCGTAAAATTACAGGCGTACCGAGCAAAGACGAGCGAAGAACACACGCGACGGCTGTATGATTTTTCTCAAAAACTCGCCAATGCACAAAATGCTGATCAGATGATCGACTTGGCCATGCAGTATCTGCATGAACAGCTGGATTGTCCGGTTTTGTATTTAGAAGATGAAAACGATATTCGAGAAAATCGAGAGCGTGTGGTCGGAGAAATTGGTGGTTTTGTCTCGGATTCCATTGAGCACAGTGCGATCTCCGATTGTTTCCATGAGGCGCACGATACCGGTGTTGGTACGGTACATTCGCCGTATGCACGCTTTCATTACATTCCGGTGCCGGGCAGCAACGGAATGCTGGGCTGTGTTGGCTTGCTATGGAGCGATGATCTGGCAAAGGAAGAGACCCAAGAGTATGTCAAAGCCATGCTGGCACAGACGGGTATCTCATTGGAACGGCAGCGTCTGGCAGAGGAGCGTAACCGCGCCGCGATGACTGCTGACAGAGAGAAGCTTCGGAGCAATTTGCTTCGCTCGATTTCACATGATTTGCGCACGCCGCTGACTGGCATTATCGGCGCATCGGCGGCGATTGAAGAAAACGGCGAGAGCATCGGCGCGAAAGAAACACGTAAGCTCGCTGCTGATATTCATGAGGATGCCGAATGGCTGCTGCACATGGTGGAAAATCTGCTGTCCGTCACGCGTGTTTCTCAGACGGCAGAACTGAAAAAGTCTGAAGAGGCAGCGGAAGAAGTGATTGTGGAGGCCGTATCACGATGCAAAAAGCGGTTTCCGAATGCACAAATTCGGGTAGATTTGCCTGAAGAAGATATGCTGTTTGTCCCGATGGATGCCACGCTTATCGTACAGGTGCTCATCAATCTTATGGAAAATGCGGTGCGCTACGCCCAGACGCCAATTGATATTGGTCTGTGCCGCAATGGAGATATGGCAGAGTTTTCTGTCAGAGATTTTGGACCGGGCATCTCGGAGGAGAAAAAACAACAGTTGTTTGACTCAGTGCAGGCGCAGCCGGACAGCCGCCGCGGCGGTTTGGGAATCGGTCTGACCCTGTGCCGTTCCATTATTTCTGCGCACGGCGGAACCATTTGGGAGGTCAACCATCCGGATGGCGGTGCACAGTTCTTATTTACCTTGCCGCTGGAGGAGGAAGAAAAATGAATGGGGAGACCATTTTAATTGTAGAAGATGAGCAGCCGATTGCGCATGTGCTCATGACCATTTTATCCGCCAATGGATATCATACCCTACAGGCATCGACGGGTACGCTCGCGCGTTCCATCATCAATTCACATTGTCCGCGTCTGATTTTGCTGGATTTGGGTCTGCCGGATATGGATGGATTAGAATTGCTGCGCTGGCTGCGTGAATGGTCAGGGGTTCCTGTTCTGATTGTTTCTGCAAGAGAAGAAGAAAATCAGAAGGTAGAAGCCTTGGACGTTGGCGCAGACGATTATATTACCAAACCGTTTGGTACATCGGAGCTGCTTGCCCGCATTCGCACGGCGCTGCGTCATCAGGCAAAGCTGGAATCCGGCGAAGATATGCCGCGCGGCAGTTACAGTGTACGCGATCTGACCGTAGATTTTGAACGCCGCAGAGTTACACTGCGAGGAGAAGAAGTTCACCTGACACAGATCGAATACAAGATCGTTGAATTAATCGCCCGCCGCCCAGGACGTGTGCTGACCTATGATTATATCATCAGCCGCATCTGGGGCCCATATGCTGTGGATAATAACCGCATTTTGCGCGTCAATATGGCACATATCCGCAGAAAATTAGAGGATAATCCGGCGGAGCCGTATTATATCCGAACTGAAATTGGTGTGGGATATCGCATGGCAGAAGAATAACACAAAAGCCTGAGAGATTTTTTCTCTCAGGCTCTTTTTATGGTCGCAGTGGTTCCGGTCTTTCGTGGACAATCACAAGGATTCTGACGCGAGGTTTTTCCAGCTCACGCTTGATGGATTTGATGTATATATGGTATTGAAATTTTTCGACATACTGATGGTAGAGCTTGGCATCGGTTTTGTTGAGCTTTCCGATTTCATCGCCGTTTTCTGTGATGACGGTACAATTGGAACCGTTTGAGTCGCAGATGATGAAAACAGGCTGCTGTTTGGTGCAGGAATCAATGGTTTTCATGCGCTCGTGCTTGCCTGTGCCTTTGAGCTTCCAGATGAGATGGACGTCTCCATTTGCTGCGGGCTTGGGCAGATATATCCCGGCAAAGACTCCATCTGTCCGCAGTTCAACCTCTGGATGGACAGATGACTCAATTGTCATTGTATGCTCCATAAAACGACCTCCGTTTCTGTATGCTAACAAAAATATCATAGCATAAATTTCACTGTTATTCAATGATTTGGCATGAAATTTGCATAAAGAGTATGTATAACTTTGGTAAACGAATCTATGAGATTTGAAAACACAGTTGAAGAAAATAGGTAGTTTTGTGCAAAATATTAAAAAAGAGAAAAGCCGAAGGATTTTTTCCTTCGACTTTTTGTGCGCTCACAAAAAAGATTTCATTTGTGTGATATTGGCGCGTTCGGTTGCCAGTAGCTTATCTGCCAGACGCGAAACAGCGGTATCCTGGACATCACAGCTGCGAATCGTCTGAATGCTTTTCGTCACACCCATCGTATTCCCCTGAATCATCATATCTGCAATATTGGATTCGGAAGAGTCCATCATGGTTTTTAGTCCGGATGTCAATTCGCTTGACCATTTGGCAAACGTGCCTACATTTTCCGGTTCACCGCCGAGCTTTTGCAGCAGAGAATCGGCGGAAGCATGAATCTTTTTGTATTCCGTGCGCTGCTGCTCAAGTGCTTGACGGAATTCTCCATTGGTGTATGGCAACACCGAGTCGATGCCATCCGCACCCATTTCTGTTGTCTGGCGAATATGATTGAGCAGTGTGCAGTCATCCTTCATCAATATTCTCACCTCAGAATCAGTATTGACCGACTGCACAAATATTATGCGTAAAACATATTACTCGTTAAATAGCGGTGTGCTAAAATATCGTTCGGCAGTGTCTGGAAGAATGGTCACAACCGTTTTGCCTTTGCCGAGTTGTTTCGCGAGTCTGCGTGCTGCTGCAACGTTGCTGCCGCTCGAAATACCACACATCAAACCTTCCAGTCGCGCCAGATCCCTGGCGGTCTGCAATGCTTCTTCATCGGTTACAATTTCGATGTGGTCGTAGATCTGCGTGTTTAAAATATCCGGAATGAGCCCGTCCCCAATGCCCATCTGCAAGTGGGTGCCGACGGAACCTCCGGACAAAATCGCTGCATGTTCCGGTTCAACTGCCCAAATTGTCATGTCTGGATGGACAGTACGCAACGCCTCACCAATACCGGTGATGGTGCCGCCGGTGCCGACACCGGAACAGAATCCATCGATACGGCTGTCCACCTGTTCCAAAATTTCCTGTGCCGTCTGGCTGCGCTGAATTTCTGCGTTCGCCGGATTGGCAAACTGCTGTGGTACAAAGACATGCGGATCTTCCTTTGCCATGCGCAGAGCAGTTTGAAGGCATTCATCAATACATGCGCCAATATCTCCATCATCGTGAATGAGAATTACTTGTGCGCCGTAATGGCGAACCAGCTTGCGGCGTTCTTCGCTGACGGAATCCGGCATGATAATGATCGTGCGATAGCCGCGCACGGCACCGATAAGTGCTAAACCGATGCCTTGATTGCCGCTGGTCGGTTCGACGATAATAGAATCCGGATGAATCAGACCTTTCTTTTCTGCATCCGCAATCATGTTGAACGCAGTGCGCGTCTTAATGGATCCGCCGACATTCAGACCCTCAAATTTCACCAAAATTTGTGCGCTGTCCGGTTCTGTCATGCGGGAGAGCCGAATCATTGGTGTATGTCCCATTGCTTCTAATACGTTGTTGTAAACCATATGAATCATCCTCGTATACAAAAGCCGAAATCTCTCTCGTTTTCGGCAAAAAAATGTGGTATTTTTACACTAGAGAATCATTATACCGGTTTTTAACAAGCATTGCAAGATGATATGGATAAAAATAAATCCTATTAAAATGCTAGGAATCCGAACTTCCTTTGGATTTTTCTGTATCTGTTGTATCATATGTTTTGGGAATGGTCTTTGCAATAAGATATTTTCCGTAGGCATTTTCTGCAATGCTGCGAAGATTAGAGGGAGAGACATCGCAGCGGCTCGCCAGTGTGTGTTTATCTGCCATGGCTTGGGTATAATCGTCAAGCGGGATAACACGGTAGGAGCGGAATTTGCTGGACGTGCACACCAGCGGCATCACGCCGGGGTCTTCCACCGTTACTGTGCCGGATTCATCGCGGGTCAGTGTAACTTGCAGCATACCCTCTACAATGGTTTCCGCTTTGTTTTGACCGGAAATGAAATTTCCGAGGGAATAGATGCAAAATGCGCGGTTGCCGTTTTCCGATTTGACCCAGCCTGCCGGTTCACATACGTGCGGATGCGCACCGATGATAAGTGTTGCGCCGTTTTCCGTGAGAAATTCAGCGAGATCTTCCTGATCCTCGTTCGGGGTCTCGTGATATTCCTCTCCCCAATGCATGATGACAACAACAGCGTCACATTTTTTCTTGACGGCGGCCAATTCTGCCTTCATTGTATCCTTGTCGATAAGAGAGACGAGATCCGGATTGCTTTTCGGCAGTGTTGCGCCGTTTAATCCGTAAGTATACGCGAGAAATCCCACTTTGATGCCGTTTCGCTTCAGGTATCGCACTGTAGCGCGGTCAGATGCATCGCGGCTGATACCAATACGGATGACGCCCTTGTCTGCCTGTGAATCCCAGTAATCCATGGTGTCATAGACAGCGCTGGACGTAGAATCCATGATATGATTATTTGCCTGAGAAATAACATCAAAACCAGCGTCAATGAGAGCATCTCCGCACGCTTGCGGCGTATTAAAACTTGGATAACCTTCTGCTTTGCCTTTGCCCAACGGAGATTCCTGATTGATGACCGCGATGTCCGCTGCCTGCACATACGGTTTGATTTTTGAATAAAATGGCGTGAAATCATAACCATTACTGGTTGAAGCATCCGCGAGCAGGGTGTTGTGCATGAGATTGTCACCAACTGCAATGAGAGATAGACTGCCGGGTTTTACCGTTTTTTTCTTGTTATCATTATTTGATAGAAAAGAGTGGGAGGATTTACTCTCCGACTGTTGCGATAGTGTTTGACGGGCACAGCTTATGCCGCGTGTGATGAGCAAAAAAAAACAAAACGGCAAGAACAAAAAGGAGGCTGATGCGTCGGATCCGCCTGCGGCGTTTGCGCTTTTGGTGTGCGATTTTTCTGCGATGGGAAGATGAGCTTTGCTGATGAGTGGATGAGGGTTTGGGTGATTGCTGATTCATAAATACACGCTCTTTTCAATTTGTTACTTTTAGTTTAACAAGAAACGACAGATTGTCAAGAAATAGTTTGTTTCGGCACAGTGCTTGACATAAAAGCATGTAAAAATAACAGGGACAGTGTGTGGTAGCGGTTGACATTTGTTATATGATGTTTTACGATATAACTATAGAGGTTGGGAATATACATACGGGAGGAAAACAAATGAAGATGAAGAATGCGATGCAGAGAAATATCTGTGTAATCGGACATAAAAATCCGGACACAGATTCCATCTGCTCTGCCATCGCCTATGCGAACCTGAAGAATTTGACTTCAGAGCGATCCTACGAGCCGAGAAGAGCGGGAGAGATCAACCAGGAAACAGCATTTGTTTTGCAGAAGTTTCATATGGAGCCGCCGGAGATGTGCTTGGACGTCCATGCTACGGTCAGCGATATTGACATTCGATATATTGACGGCGTAGATGGAAATATGACCCTGCGCCGCGCATGGGAGACGATGCGAGACCAAGACATCACTACACTGCCGATTACAACGAATGATAACAAGCCGGAAGGCTTGATTACCTTGAAGCGTCTGGCTATGGCAAACATGGACAGCTTGGATCCGCACGCGGTATCTAATGCCTGCACACCGATTGCCAATATTGTAGAAACACTGCACGGCACACTCATTACCGGCGATCATGATATGATTCTCGATCAGGGAAAGATTGTTATCGCAGCGGGCAGTCCGGAAGCAATGGAAAATATGGTAGATCCGGGAGATATTGTCTTGGTTGCAAACCGATATGAGGCGCAGCTGTGTGCGATTGAACTGGAAGCTGCGTGCTTGGTCGTATGCATGACGCCGAAAATCGCAAAGACCATTATCAAGATTGCCAAGGAACATAATTGCACAGTTATCAGCACACCATATGATACCTATGCGGCATCGTGTCTGATTAATCAGAGTATCCCGATTCGGCATCCGATGGCAAAGGCTATGATTTCTTTTCAGCTGGATACACCGATTGAAGAAGCAAAGAAAATTATGGGTCGTGTGCGCCATAATTATTTTCCTGTCATGGATAAGCAGGGCTATTATCAGGGTGTTATCTCTCGTCGTAACTTGCTGAATTTGCAGCGTAAACAGTTGATTCTCGTCGATCACAATGAGAAAACCCAGTGTGTGGACGGCTTTGAGGAAGCGGAAATTTTAGAGATTATTGACCATCATCGCATTGGCAATCTGGAAACCAGCAGTCCGGTGTACTTCCGCAACCATCCAGTGGGCTGCACGGCAACGATCATCTATCAGATGTACAGGGAGAACGGCGTTGAAATTGAACCGAATATGGCAGGCATTTTGTGCAGTGCGATTTTATCGGATACGTTGATTTTCCGTTCACCGACTTGTACGGCACAGGACGAATATGCAGCGCGTAAGCTCGCAGAAATTGCAGGCATTGACATCAATCAGTTTGCACAGGAGATGTTTGAAGCAGGCGAAAATCTACAGGAGCGCACAGCCGAACAAGTGCTGACGCAGGATTATAAGATCTTTGCCAGCGGCGGCATTCGATTTGGTGTCGGCCAAGGCAGTTATGTCAGCGCGAAAAATCGCGAAATGGCAAAGGAAATGCTCAATGGAGAAATGGAAAAGATATTGGCAAAAGAAAATGTGGATATGATTTTCTATCTTGTCACTAATATCCTCGACCAGTCCAGTGAGGTTCTGTTTGCTGGTAAGGATGCAGATGTCCTGCTCGGCACGGCATTTCATTGCACGGTGAAAAAAGGAGAACCACTATTGTTGAAAGATGTGGTTTCCCGGAAAAAGCAGTTCATTCCGGCAATGATTGGCGCCATTCAGAATCAATAAAAGCAAAAAAACAGCGCAGCAGGAGAGGCGTTTCTCCTGTCTGCGCTGTTTACTGTGCGCTTAAGCATGACAAAAAAGAAATCCGCAGGCATGAAAACCTGCGGATTTTGTTATGGCGGAGAGGGCGGGATTCGAACCCGCGTGCGATTGCTCGCAAACTGATTTCGAGTCAGAGTCGCTATCCGGACTTTGAAGGAAAACAGCAGAAACTCACGGACAATATGAGAGTTTGCAAACCCTTGAAAAATCAGCATTTTTTCGCCCTTGAAGGTTGAAAATCCCGAAAGTCCAGACAGGGCAAGGAGTTCGAAAGAAATCCGGTTTTGGGGAGAAAAAAGCCCGTTGGGGAGAAGATGGGGAGAACTCGGGGAGAAATCACAGTCCAATGCAGATGACACCTACCGATACCGAACATCAAATTCAAGGTGGTTATCCGCATGACTGAAAGCATGAAATATTACGAATCCATCCGCCGCAAATACCCTGAGACGGTCTCGAAGGATCAGTTCTACCAGATCGCCCATATCAGCAAAGCGACCGCTCTGCACCTTCTTCAAAACGGTTTAGTCCCGTGCAAAGATACGGGCAAGAAAACTCGCCGGTACACAATCCACACCGACGATATAATCTTCTATATGATTGACCGGGAGCTTCACCCGGAAGTCTATCGCGCACCGGATCGCTGGTATCAGGAGCGGTCGGGTCATTACAATTCGCGTGTCACCTACCGGAATGAGCTGACGAGGCTGTCCGAAGAGGAACGAGCCAGTTTCCGAAAATACATGGAAGACGAGTTTTGCCAGTACGGCGATCTGCTGACCGTCGTTGAAGTGGCTGAGGCAATCGGCTATTGCGATACTTCTCTTCATCGCTGGTGCAACGCCAAAAAGCTCAAATCGTTCAATATCTCCGGGAAGTTTCTCATACCAAAGATCAGCCTCGTAGATTTTCTCGTTTCTCAGTACAGCTTCGACATTACACGAAAAACTTGGAAGCATACGCTGCTCATCAAAAACTTCCTTGATCAACTTTCAAATTGATGTCATGCAGCGTTCAGAGTTGCTTGATATAATTGATCTATTACCGATGAAGGAGGTGACAATATGGAAAACAGGCAGGAACTACTTGATAGCTTAGTGGACATCCGGGATGTCAAAATTGACCGAAGCCTTCCCGTTGAGGAACGGATGCAGTCTTATGTTGAACAGATCAAGAACCCGTATATGTTCAAGTATGGCACTACCATTGTCCGCGTAAGCTATGCGAATACCACGCAGACGATCGACGATAACTTTCTTAATCTGCTGATGAGTCTGTGATTGGTGTGATTGGTCAGATACCGGAAAAGAGCTGGTGTTTTCGCTGATTTTGTCCAACAGTGAACCTTCACAGTCCTGCGAGTTTCCTGCAAAACTATATAAGCACAGCCCCGTTATTGCACTGCGCATAGCAGAACAATGACGGGGCTTATTTTTTTGCCAAATTGGAGGTCAAAGCAATGAACACAAAAGATTCCGCCAAGGCATTTGACGCCTTGATGCAGGAAACGCCCTATTCGCATTTCGATAGCGGTTGCGATGGCATTTGTCCGGAGTGCCGCACTTGCCGTTATCATCGCCCATTCTGGCGGCACCAGACGTGCGTGTTTGAATACTGCCCATACTCCCCAATCTCTCTTCCCACCCGTCGGGATCGTCAGCCTTCGGAAAAGGAGCGGTGATATGGGTGTCTTTCGCGTCAACAAAAACAGGAACTACACCGTCATGTCGAATGTCCATCTCCGTGATAAGGCTCTTCCCTTAAAAGCAAAAGGGTTACTCTCTTTGATGCTGAGTCTTCCGGAAGATTGGGACTACTCCATGCGAGGTTTGGCAAAACTCAGCGCCGACGGGCTGGACTCCACGAGAGCAGCAGTCAAAGCTCTTGAGCGAAGCGGTTATGTTGTCCGCCGTCAGCTCTATGACTCCCGTGGGCGTTTTTCCAACAACGAGTACACAGTATTTGAGCTTCCGCAGCCCAGCTCTCCGTCATCGGACTTACCGTTGACGGGAAAGCCGTCAACGGAGAAACCGCCATCGGATGCCCCGTTATCGGGAAAGCCGTCCCAAATAAATACTGAACAAGTAATCACTCAAGAAAGAAATACTGACCTGAACAACTATCAATCTATCAATCTTGATGGGATGGACAGGATGGATGAGCGAGAGCGATACAGAGAAATTATCGAAGAGAACATCGAATATGAGATCATGAAAGACCGCCCTGACGGAGACCGGCTCAGTGAAATTGTCGAGATCATGCTGGATGCCGTTTGCTCAACTGCGCCGACCATCCGCATCAATGGCGAGGATATGCCGCAGCAAGTGGTCAAGTCCCGCTTTCTCAAGCTGGACAGCAGCCACATCGAGTATGTTTTCCACGCAATGAAGGAATGCCCGTCCAATATTCGGAACATCAGGGCATATCTCCTGACAACGCTCTATAACGCTCCGGCAACGATGGACAATTTCTACTCCGCAAAAGTCAATCATGATTTCAACGGCTGGTAAACCGCAAGCGAAATGCTGGCGGTTATTTTTATGCCTGAAAGGAGGGCTTTACATGGTCATATTCATTCATCTGCCGGGTGTGCCGCCTTAGCTGAGGCAGCATCTCCACAATCATTTCAAGGAAAGGAGGTATCACTGCAATGCAGGATGAAGTCAACACCAAAGTTGTTGCAATCATGATCAAGGGCGGCAAAATCTCCGCCGAGGTGCTGAAAAAGGCTCTGGACAAGTTTGTTCAGGAGATCGAGAAGGCACAGAAGCAGATGCAGCAGCCCAAAACCTATCGCGGCAAGCAGTCCATCAAGCATCTGATGAGCCAGAATGCCGCCATTTCCAACATCGAAGTGACGGACGGCAACATCAAATCCTTTGAGCGGACTGCCAGCAAATACGGTCTGGACTTTGCACTCAAGAAGGACGTTTCCGTTGAGCCGCCCAGCTATCTTGTCTTCTTCAAGGGACGAGACGTTGATGTCATGACCGCCGCCTTCAAGGAGTTCTCTGCAAAGACGGTCAAGCAGAAGGAACAGCCGTCCATCCGGCACAAGCTGGATCAGGAGAAAGCCCAGAGCAAAGTGCAGCACAAAGAGAAAGTCAAGGTCAAGACCAAGGATCGGGGTGTAGAGTTGTGAACAAACCCGATGTAAAGAAACTCATTCTTCTGAACCTTCCGTATGTCTTTGCCTTCTACTTTGCGGATAAGATCGCCGCCGTATTCCGTCTCGCACCCGGCACGGAGTTCATCGACAAGCTGACAAACGGTTTTGCCGTGTTCGGCAGTGCCTTTGCAAATCCGCTCCCCAGCTTTCATCCCGTTGATCTGCTCATCGGTCTGATTGCCGGTGCGCTGCTCAAGCTGGCGGTCTACGTCAAGGGCAAGAACCGCAAGAAGTTCCGGCAAGGCGAAGAATACGGCTCTGCCCGATGGGGCAAGCCGGAGGACATCAAGCCGTACATGGACCCAGAGTTCTCCAACAACGTCATTCTGACGCAGACGGAGTTTCTGACCATGAACAGCCGTCCCAAGCAGCCGAAATATGCCAGAAACAAAAACATCCTTGTCATCGGCGGTTCCGGCTCAGGCAAGACGCGCTTTTTCGTGAAGCCAAACCTGATGCAGATGCATAGCTCTTATGTGGTCACTGATCCGAAAGGAACTGTGCTGGTAGAATGCGGCAAGATGCTTGAAAAGGGAGGCTACGTTATCAAGTCGCTGAACACCATCAACTTCCGGAAATCCATGCACTACAACCCTTTTAGCTACATCCGTAGTGAGAAAGACATTCTCAAGCTGGTCAATACGATCATCGCCAACACGAAGGGAGATGGCGATAAGTCCGGCGAAGATTTTTGGGTCAAGGCGGAAAAGCTCTACTACACAGCCCTCATCGGCTACATCTGGTACGAGGCACCGGAACAGGAGAAAAACTTTACCACGCTCCTTGAGATGATCAATGCTTCGGAAGCCAGAGAGGACGATGAGACCTTCAAGAATCCCGTGGATGTCATGTTCGACGAGCTGGAAGCCCGTGAACCCGACCACTTTGCGGTCAAGCAGTACCGCAAATATAAGCTGGCGGCAGGAAAAACCGCTAAGTCGATCCTGATTTCCTGCGGTGCAAGGCTTGCGCCCTTCGATATCGCACAGCTGCGGGAGCTGATGAGCTACGATGAGATGGAGCTGGACACAATCGGAGACCGGAAGACGGCGCTGTTCGTCATCATTTCTGACACCGATGACACCTTCAATTTCGTCGTGGCGATCATGTATTCCCAGCTCTTCAACCTTCTCTGCGACAAGGCAGATGACGTTTACAACGGACGGCTTCCCGTTCATGTACGCTGTCTGCTCGATGAGTTTGCGAACATCGGTCAAATCCCGAAGTTTGATAAGCTCATCGCAACCATCCGAAGCCGGGAAATCTCGGCGTCAATCATTTTGCAGTCCCAGTCTCAGCTCAAGACCATCTACAAGGATGCGGCTGACACCATCACAGGCAACTGTGACTGCACCCTTTTCCTCGGCGGTAAGGAAAAATCGACCCTCAAGGAAATCAGCGAGGTGCTGGGCAAGGAAACAATCGACCTTTACAACACCTCAGAAACCCGTTCCAACAACAACTCCTACGGCTTGAATTATCAGAAGACCGGCAAAGAGCTGATGTCTCAGGACGAGATCGCCGTCATGGACGGAGCCAAGTGTATTTTGCAGCTTCGAGGCGTGAGACCTTTTCTCAGTAACAAATACGACATTACGAAGCATCCCAAATACCGGCAGCTCTCCGACTATGATAAGCGGAACGCTTTTGACATCGAGAAGTACCGGCAGCACAAGCTGGTGGTCAAGCCCAATGACACATTCGACCTCTATGACATGGGCGAGGTCGAAGCGGATTAAAGCCCCGTCGCTGCACTGCGCAGTGGGTAAAGCCTTATGGCTCATCCCAAAGCAGAACAGCGACGGGGCTTCTTTTTTTATGCCCATTTTCAAAAATACACACTCAATTTTCATCAATTCAAGGAGGAAAAATCTATGGCATTCATTTCTCAGGCGGTTACGGTTCTTCAGACGCTCGTTATTGCGCTCGGCGCGGGTCTCGCGGTGTGGGGTGTTGTCAACCTCATGGAAGGCTATGGCAACGACAATCCCGGCGCTAAATCTCAGGGCATCAAGCAGCTCATGGCTGGCGGTGGCGTGGTGCTGATCGGCACGACCCTCATCCCTCTGCTCTCCGGTCTGTTCGGTTGATCCGGAAGACACACAGGAAGTAACCATCAGGGCGAGTGCTGAAACGGCACTCGCCCTCCCATTTCAACAACATTTTTAAGGAGGAAATTCAAGTATGGCATTTATTACTCAGGCAGTTACGGTTCTTCAGACGCTCGTTATCGCGCTCGGCGCGGGTCTCGCGGTGTGGGGTGTTGTCAACCTCATGGAAGGCTATGGCAACGACAATCCCGGCGCTAAATCTCAGGGCATCAAGCAGCTCATGGCTGGCGGCGGTGTGGTGCTGATCGGCACGACCCTCATCCCCCTGCTCTCCGGTTTGTTCGGCTAATTCACGGCAAGCCCAGCTTAACCGAAAGGTGGTGAAATATTGGGCAGCATTTTAGAAAAGATCGAACAGGCTATCAAAGACCTGCTGATCGGGTGGATCGAGAGCAACCTGACCAATATGTTCACCGATGTCAATGAGAAGGTCGGCACGATTGCCGCCGAGGTCGGACAAACCCCGTCCGGCTGGAACGGCAGCATCTACCAGATGATCCGGGGACTATCCGAAAACGTGATAGTCCCCATCGCTGGTATCATCATCACCTTCGTTCTGTGTTACGAGCTGATTTCCATGATCACCGAGAAAAACAACCTTCATGACATGGACACTTGGATGTTCTTCAAGTGGTTTTTCAAGGCGGCTGTGGCGATCTACCTCGTGACGCATACATTTGACATCGTGATGGCAGTATTCGACATCGGGCAGAACGTGGTTTCCGGTGCAGCCGGTGTTATTCACGGCAGTACCAGCATCGACATCGACGCGACGATTGCGCAGATGCGAACCGGTATGGAGGCAATGGAGGTCGGTGAACTGCTCGGACTGTCGATTGAAACGCTTCTGATCAGCTTGTGTCTCAAAATCATGTCGATCCTCATTACGGTCATCCTCTACGGACGCATGATTGAGATTTACTGCACCGTGAGCGTAGCACCTATCCCCGTTGCGACAATGAGCAACCGCGAATGGGGCAGCATCGGCACGAATTACCTCAAAGGTCTGTTCGCTCTGGCATTTCAGGGATTTCTCATCATGGTTTGCGTCGGCATCTATGCGGTGCTGATCAACGGCATGATTATCGCAGACAACATTCACTCGGCTCTGTTCTCTGTGGCAGCGTACACAGTAATTCTGTGTTTCTCGCTGTTCAAGACCGGAAGCCTTGCAAAATCCATTTTCCATGCGCACTAAGGAGGTCGGCAGCATGAAGAAGTACAGCATCATCTACGCCGATCCCCCTTGGGCGTATCGGACATATTCAAAGAAAGGACAGGGACGGTCAGCAGAAAGCCACTATCCGACGATGTGCATTGAAGACATCAAGGCGCTTCCGGTTGGTGAGCTGGCAGCGAAGGACTGCGCTCTGTTTCTCTGGATCACGTTCCCGTGCCTCTGTGAAGCACTTGAAGTGCTGACGGCATGGGGATTTTCTTATAAAACCGTGGCGTTTGTGTGGGTCAAGCAAAACCGCAAGAACGACGATCTCTTCACCGGCATGGGCTACTGGACAAGAGCGAACGCTGAAATCTGCATCCTTGCCACAAAGGGACATCCGAAACGTGTTGACGCCGGTGTGCGTCAGGTCATCCTCAGTCACATCGAAGAGCATTCCAAGAAGCCGGATGAAGCGCGGGAACGCATTGTCCGGCTCATGGGAGACCTTCCTCGCGTGGAGCTTTTTGCCCGTCAATCTCCCGAAGGCTGGGACGTTTGGGGCAATGAGGTCGAATGCACGGCTCATCTTCCGATGGAGGAAACACCATGCTGCGGCTAAAGCCTATCTCTCTTCGAGACGCCAACGAGTACGTCCGGCAGCATCACCGGCATCACAAGCCGGTTGCCGGTCACAAGTTTTCCATCGGCTGTGAAGCAGACGGCGCTTTGGTCGGCGTGATCATCGCCGGGCGTCCCGTCAGTCGGTATCTGGATGACGGCTTCACATTGGAGGTCACAAGGCTATGCACCAACGGGGCAAAGAACGCTTGCAGCTTTCTCTACGGCGCGGCGGCAAGAGCTGCTGCGGCTATGGGCTACACGCGCATCATCACCTACACGCTGGAAAGCGAAAACGGTGCAAGCCTCCGGGCTTCCGGTTGGGTCTGTCAAGGCAAAGCGGGTGGGCTTCGCTGGACAGGCAAGCGTCAGCCGAAGGAAGATCAATATCCCGCACAAATGAAGCTGCGCTATGAAAAGCAGCTCGGAAAGGAGGCTTTAAGAAATGGCATTTGTTCCGGTCCCGAAGGATCTTAACCGCGTCAAAACGAAGGTCATGTTCAACCTGACCAAGCGGCAGCTTATTTGTTTTTCCATCGCTGCGGCAGTCGGCGTTCCGATCTTCTTTCTGACGAAAGCCCACCTCGGCTTATCTACGGCGGCAATGCTGATGGTGGTGATCATGCTCCCGTTCATCTTCTTCGCCCTCTACGAAAAAGACGGGCAGCCCGCCGAGAAGTATCTGTACCACATCGTACAGTCCATGTTTATCCGCGACAAGGTGCGTCCCTATCGCACAAACAATCTCTACGCTGAGATTCAGCAGAAAATCAAAGAACAGGAGGAATTGCAGATTGAACAACAGCACAGCAAAGGCAAAGGCTAAGATGACGGTCAAAAACGGCGTCGTTTATGGCGATGCTCTTTCCGCTCAGGAGAAGAAGCGGATCGTCATGCAGAAAAAAAAGGACAGGAAGGCAAAGAAAGTCCGCAAGTCCGCCCAGCAGACCATTCCCTATGTGGAGATGTGCCGCGACGGTATCTGCAAGGTGAATAACCGGCTCTATACCAAGTCCATCGGCTTTGAGGACATCAACTACCAGCTTGCGCAGAATGATGACAAAACCGCCATCTTTGAGAACTGGTGCGACTTTCTGAACTACTTTGACAGCTCGATTTTCGTCCAGCTCTCCTTCATCAATCAGAAGGCAAGCCTGAATGAGTTCCGCAAGCGCATCAACATTCCGGCACAGGAGGACGCTTTCAACGACATCCGCTCCGAGTATTCCGGTATGCTGCAAAGCCAGCTCACCAAAGGCAATAACGGGCTGATTAAGAAGAAGTACATCACCTTCGGCATTGAGGCGGATTCGCTCTGCACGGCAAAGCCGAAGCTCGAACGCATTGAAACCGACATTCTCAACAACTTCAAGACCCTCGGCGTGAGGACTGAACCGCTGTCCGGCTACGAACGGCTGAAAGTGCTTCATGACGTGTTCAACATGGACACCAATGAGCCGTTCCGCTTTTCCTTCGATATGGTTGCCCGGACAGGACTCAGCACCAAGGACTTCATCGCTCCCACTTCCTTTGACTTCCGTGAAGGTAAGTGCTTCAAGATGGGTAGAACCATCGGCGCGGTGAGCTTTCTCCAAATCCTCGCGCCGGAACTCAATGACCGTATGCTTGCCGACTTCCTTGAGATGGACAGCAACATCACGGTCAATTTTCATATCCGGACGATTGACCAGGCGAAGGCAATCAAGAGCATCAAAATGAAGATCACTGACCTCGACAAGATGAAGATCGAGGAACAGAAAAAGGCAGTCCGCTCCGGCTACGACATGGACATTATCCCGTCTGATCTTGCTACCTTCGGCGGTGAGGCGAAGCGTCTTTTGCAGGATCTCCAGACCCGCAATGAGAGACTGTTCCTCGTGACCATCCTCATCATGAACACGGCGTCCAATCGCCAGAAGCTCGAAAATGCGGTATTCCAGACTGCCGCCATCGCTCAGAAGTACAACTGTGCGCTCAAACGCCTCGATTTCCAGCAGGAAGAAGGGCTGATGTCCTCTCTGCCTATCGGCATCAATCAGGTGGAGATCGAACGCGGACTGACCACTTCCAGCACAGCAGTCTTCATGCCGTTCACCACGCAGGAGCTTTTTCAGGGCGGCGAGGCGTTGTATTACGGGCTGAATGCGCTCTCCAACAACATGATTATGGTGGATCGCAAGCAGCTCAAGAACCCCAACGGGCTGATCCTCGGCACACCCGGCTCCGGTAAATCCTTCTCCGCCAAGCGCGAAATGACCAATGCCTTCCTCATCACGGAGGATGACATCATCGTCTGCGACCCCGAAGCTGAGTATTTTCCCCTTGTGCAGAAGCTCGGCGGTCAGGTCATCCGCATTTCGCCGGTCAGCACGGATTACATCAATCCGCTGGACATCAACACGAACTACTCCGAAGAGGAAAACCCGCTGACGCTGAAATCCGACTTCATCCTCTCCATGTGCGAGTTGATTGTGGGCGGCAAGGACGGCTTGCAGCCGGTGGAAAAGACCATCATTGACCGCAGCGTCCGAATGGTCTATCAGGAGTTCCTTGCAGACCCCAAGCCGGAGAAAATGCCGATCCTCGAAGACCTCTACGACATTCTGAGAAATCAGAAGGAGCCGGAGGCACAGCGCATCGCAACTGCGCTTGAAATCTACGTTCACGGCTCGTTGAATGTTTTCAACCACAGAACGAATGTGGACGTCAATAACCGCTTTGTCTGCTACGACATCCGCGAACTCGGCAAGCAGCTCAAAAAGCTCGGTATGCTCATCGTTCAGGATCAGGTCTGGAACAGGGTCACGATCAACCGCGCCCAGCATAAGGCTACGCGCTATTACATGGACGAGTTCCATCTGCTCTTGAAGGAGGAACAGACCGCCGCATACAGCGTGGAAATTTGGAAGCGATTTAGAAAATGGGGCGGCATTCCGACCGGCATCACGCAAAACGTCAAGGATCTGCTTGCCTCCCGCGAGGTAGAGAACATCTTTGAAAACTCGGATTTTGTCTACCTTCTGAATCAGGCATCCGGAGACAGAGAAATTCTCTCGAAGGCTTTGAACATCTCACCCAGCCAGCAAAACTACATCACCAATTCCAATGCCGGTGAGGGGCTGATCTTCTACGGCTCTACCATCGTGCCTTTCAAGGACGATTTCCCCAAGAATACGCAGCTCTATCGCATTATGACCACCAAGCCCGAAGAAACCGTACAGAACTAAGGAGGATTTTGAATATGGATAAGAACTTCAACCTTGAGAACGCAAAGAGCATCATCGCAGAAGCCAGCGGTGTTCCCGTGAATACCACGTTCGGCAGCATCACTAAGCCGATTGACCTTCTGCTTGAGGTCATCGACATGAGCGCCGATCTCATCGCCCTCATTCACGAGGAAACCGAGCTGAAAAAGCATCATCGCGCCTATCTCCACGTTCATGAGGAACTGGAGGACTGCGCCGACGAGATGGCAGCGCGTATGCAGGAGATTTTCGATGAGACCACCGACTGTGTGATCGGACTGATGAAGGATGTCCACGAAACCTTCCGTGTCCGCAAGCAGGAAGCGGCGGAGGACGATGCTGATACCGTCACCATCGCCAAGGAAGACTACGAAACCATGATCGACGATCTGCTCACGATGTCCGAGATCATTCAGATGGTGACGGATGTGCGCACGAAGGACGCCAGCTTCATTCAGAAGTTTGCAGAGTTCATGCCCGCCTACGCTGAGTTTGAGAAGAACCGCCTCGCCCTGTACCGCGACGCGGCAAAGGAAGCCGAGGACATCTTCGACCGCTGGGCGGACGAGTTTGACGATCTCGACGAGGACTACGAGCCGGACGAGTTCTTCTCGGACTAAAAAACTGCCCACCATGAGCTAATCACGGTGAGCAGTTTTGTTTTGAGAGGATTCAGACAAGCGTGTCATCAAGCAGGAAGTCAATGACGCTGATATTGAGAATGCCGTTGTCATCATACCAACGCTTGCGAATGTCGTGACGCACGATGATCTTCGGGAAAGAATCGCCGGTCAGCGCGAAGGGCTTGTTTTCAGTGATTGCCTTTTCCTCTGTTCCCAATGCGTAGGCAGACTGAACGTAGGTCTTCTTACCGCCGGAGATTGCAATGAAGTCGATTTCCCGCGCAATCGGAGTGACCTTTCCTTTGGCATTTTTCTCATTGCCATAGACAATGCCGATGTCAACGGCGCATTCACGGATCATCAGCTCATTGAAAATGATGTTCTCCATGATGTGCGTCATTTCCTGCTGGCGGAAGCCGATACGGGCATTTCTCAGTCCAATGTCCTCACAGTAGTATTTGTTGGGATAGTCAAAATAGCTCTTGCCCTTGACATCCCAGCGTTTGCATTCGGTGAAGAGGAAGGAATCCGACAAGTGATCCATATAGGCTTTCACGGTGTTCAGGGCAACGACATTCTCACCGCTGCGCTTCTGCACGGTATTGATGGTGGCTGCAACCTTCGTCGGATTGGTCAGAGAGCCGATAGACGAACACAGCAGATCAAGAATCGCAGACAGCACATCCTCACGCTTGATCTTCTTCCGTTCTACAATGTCCTTCAGATAAACCTCGGAAAACAACGATTTCAGATAAGCCATCTTCGCGGCGTCTGTGGG
>CAVFAY010000006.1:0-117728 GCA_963620595.1 Anaerotignum sp.
ACCTACCACTCGTTCAACGAGTGGTTTTTATCATGCCTATTCGGCGCCAAAAAAATGGTGCGATTTTGCCAAAAAATCGCACCATTTTTACCAATCAGGCTACTACAGGCATCAAAGTTTGCTCTGTGCCTTGCTCAAAAATTTTTCGTTTGTGATAATGAATCGCTCATGAATTCCTTCACCAATGCAGCCGCCCTTGTCAAAAGCCTTCACTTCAAACACCAAACGCTTGCGGTCTACCTCGATCAATTTGGTCTCGCAGGTCACTTCCATGCCGACCGGAGATGCCGCCAAATGCTTGACATTCATCAGTGTTCCGACGGTGCCCTGTCCCTCTTCCAGCTCGCCAGCAACGCTGGTATATGCCGTGTTTTCCATCAGTGCAATCATGCTCGGTGTTGCATATACCGGCAGCTCACCGCTGCCCATTGCCTTTGCCGTCATTGCCTCTGTAACCGTAATCGTCTGCTTGCCGCAAATTCCGACTTTCATTATGATGTACCTTCCCTTTCTGTCTCTAGTTAGATAAGAACAATCTCTTGTTTCAGTATACCGCACGAGAATCCGCGATGCAATAAAAAACTTATCTGCCGCGGTGTTTTTCTCGTTTTTTCTGCTGACGCAGCTGAAACATCCGCTCCGCTTCCGCTTGCCGCTGCTCTCGCCGTTTGACTTTTCGTTCCTGCCTGTTCTCTTCCTGCTGTAACTTCAGCGCCTGCTGGGATTTTGTTCCAATGCCCACATGCTGTACTTGTTTTTTTGCTTCACGCTGAAGTCGCTTCGGATTTTTTCTTCTTTCCATCGTACTCGCTGCCACAGTCGGGCTAAACCGCAAATTCTCATAGTATTTTAACAGAAACGCATATATCTCATAATCTTTCGGTTCTGCGCCGAAGGTTACTTTCGCTGCGGATAGTTTGCCGTCTTCTATCCGTTCAAAAACACCTACCCAGAATGGTTTCTCAAAATACACGGTTAATTTGCCGCTCACTTTGCTCATGACAATCCCTCCTACACGATTGCTGAGCAAAGAACGGACAACCCGGAGGGGCAGGTTACTTACCACAGATATTTTGTGACGGCCGGGCTACCTACCGGCTCTAGCATACAAAACAGTATACATTGCGTTTTTATCTTTGCTGTTATAATAATAAATATGTATATTTTTAGTATATCGCATGTCTAAATCAGATGCAACCAAAAAATCCTTCTCGCTATGCGCGAGAAGGATTTTTACCACTCAGTTCAATGCTGCCAGTCCAATTTCACGGGTGCGGATGCGCACGGCGTTGTCCAGATCATAGCTAAAGATCTTACCATCACCGATTTCACCGGTGTACGCCGCATTGCAGATCGCATCAATCGTAATGCGCGCCCATTCCTCATCGGAAACGACAATTTCAAACTTGATCTTTGGAATCAAGTTGACCTGTACGGCATGACCGCGGACATTTTTGGTGCCGCCCTTCTGTGCACCGCAGCCCATGACCTGATATAACGTAATGCCATGAACATTTATCATCGCCAAGGCGTCCTTGACATCTTCCAGCTTTTCCGGCCGGACAATGGCTTCAATTTTAATCATACAACAGTTTCCTCCCAAACAATCAGTCCAAACCGGTAAAGGTCGGATATGCGCGCTCGCCATGCATCGTTTCATCCATGCCGATACGTTCTGCGCGCTCATCTACGCGCAGCGGAACAATCAATTTGACAATGCCTGCGCAAATCAACGTACCGACAATGGCAATCGCAATGGTAACCACAATGCTGAGAAGCTGTGCGACAAACAGATGATAATCACCAAAAACTAAGCCATCCCACTGTGCAGTCGGATTAATCGAACTCTTTGCGAATAAGCCCGTAGCAATGCCGCCCCAAATGCCGCCAACGCCGTGGCAGCCGAAAGCATCCAGCGCATCATCATATCCGAATTTTGCTTTAATAACCGAAACGGCAAAGTAGCAAATCGGGCTGACCAAACCGCCAATGATAAATGCAGCCCACAGCGGAACAAAACCTGCACCTGGTGTGATCGCAACGAGTCCCAGTACACCGCCTGTGCACGCGCCGACCAATGATGTCTTGCCATCTCGAATCATATCAATGAGCATCCACGTCAGCATAGCCATTGCCGCAGAGGTGTTTGTAGTCAGGAACGCATGAGCTGCCAGACCATTCGCCTCCAGTGCACTGCCGGCATTAAAGCCAAACCAACCGAACCATAGCAGCGATGCGCCAAGGACAACAAATGGTATGTTATGCGGCAGGAAATTGCCCTGCTCACTGCCCAAACGCTTGCCGAGAATCAAAGACAGTACCAAGCCGGAAACACCGGAGCTGATATGTACGACATTGCCGCCGGCAAAATCAACCGAGCCGATTGCCGCCAAGAAGCCGCCTTCGCCCCATACCATATGTGCCAGCGGATAATAGACAACCAACGACCACAGAATAATAAACAAAAACAGTGCTTTGAAATTCATGCGTCCAACGACCGAGCCTGTGAGCAACGCCGGTGTAATAATCGCAAACATCATTTGAAAAGCAACGAACACCAATCCCGGTATCTGATCGGCATACGCGCCCGGCTCCCAACCGACGCCTTGCAGAAAGGCGTTTTGGAAGGTTCCGATAATGCCTCCCACATTGCCTCCAAATGCCAACGAATAACCGATTGCCACCCAGAGAACCGATGCCAAACCCATAATAAAGACCGAAGACATCATGGTATTGACGACATTCTTTCTGCGGCATAAGCCACCGTAAAAGAACGCCAAGCCTGGTGTCATGAAAAAGACATATGACGAACAAATCATCATAAATCCCGTACTGCCAGTGTCTATCATTTGTTTTCACTCCTATCATACTACATTTTGTGAACCACGTAAATAAAAAATAGACGCCAGTGACCTTTTTAGATCACTGACGCCTTTGTCTTGTCTAGAATACCATGCCTAGTAAGAAATTGCAAGTATTATTTTTTAATTATGCATTTTTTTAACCCCCTCATTGCACAGATGTGTGCAATAAGAGTGCGCAATAATTCACAGAAGAACTGTCGAAATATCCGGATAGATGTGCTGTTTTGTCCATTTACATTCCTATCATCTCGTCTTATAATGAAGACAAATCCATCCAAAGGAGTGTGTCACATGATCGAACGTGAAGATCTCACCTGCTGGATTCATCATTCCATGGCAATTACAGGTGGATATTTGGGCGCGTATGCACTGCTGTGCCGTGACGATTTTTTCGGCAATGCCCTGACATCCAACATGATTTATATTGTTACCAGCTTATTGGGACAAAATCTTTTTGATGTTCTCATCCGCATAGTCGGTGTTCTGCTCTACATCGCAGGATCGGCATCAACCATTATTCTGTCCAAGAAATATCATAAGAAGCTGTATCCGTATTCGCTGGCTGTCACGGCGCTTGCAGTCATCATTCTCGGTTTTCTGCCAGAGCATATGAACGCAATTATTGGTTTATATCCTATCTTTTTCGCTATGTCATTTCAGTGGAACTCTTTCCCCGGTGCTTACGGCTATAATGCTTCCTGCATCTTTTCCACGAACAACTGTCGGCAGATTGCCAATGCCCTGACGGAATACTCAATTACCCATGAAAAGAAGCAGCTCAAAAAGGCTTGGTTTTTTGGCGGCACCGTCTTGTGTTTTCATCTGGGTGTAGCCTTCTCTTGGCTGACTCATTCTTTTATTGGCATCCGAAGTGTTTGGCTGTGCGTCATCCCTCTTGCTGTTTCTGCTGTCTTAATTTACTGGGAATCACAGGTAGAAAAAGCATCCTCTCTCTCCACTTGTAAAAAAGTGCCTGCCGTTGTATGCGTACAGGCTGCTGAAAAGAATTGACCGAAACGCTCTATTTTCTGGTCTTCGTCTAAATCAAAGGCACTGTCGAACTGGTATGAGTTATCCGGAACGACAGTGCCTGTTTTTTCACACGATTTCCTACTGTAACCCAAAGGAGGCAGTGACTTATGGCTGTCACACTGAAAATATTGTCTGAAAAGACCGGCTTTTCTTCTGCGACGATTTCCCGTGTTCTCAATAACGATCCATCGATGACGGTTAGCGAGGACACACGGCGCATCATTTTTGATACCGCTCATCGACTCGGTTATGCCGGCGGTTCCGGTCGCCGTTCGCAGCGCATTTTGGCGGACACAATGGTTATTGGCATTGCAGAAATGCTCTCTCCCGCCGAGCAAATGACCGATCCTTACTTTTTATATCTCAAAAATTTCGTGGAACAAACTTGTTTCGAGCGAAAATTACAGACAGTGACACTGCGCACTGTCGGAGAGGAATATTGCGCTCCATCCGCTTCAGATATTGATGGTATCATTGCCATCGGCTATTTTACCGACAAGCAAATAACATCTCTGCATGCCATCAGCGAAAATATTACATTTTTGGATTCCTCTCCAAACGAATTGTTATATGACTCAGTGGTATTAAATTTTGAGCTTGGCATCAAACAGGCATTGGATTATCTGCGTTCTGTCGGCCATATCCGCATCGGATATATCGGTCCCAAGCGATTATCGGATGAGACCCGGCGCATGGTCTTAGAGCCGCGCCGCCGCTACTATGAACACTATATGCGGGAAGCCGGATTATTGGAGCAAAATCTTATCTTTGAAACACCGATGCGCAATCAACTCGCTGTGGAACACGAATTGCAGTTGCATTTCTCTGCTATAGACAACGACAATCGCCCGTCTGCCATTATCACCGTCAACGAAGAAACTGCTATCGGTGCCATTCATGCACTTCGCAGCTTACATCTGAAAATTCCAGAAGACATAAGCATTGTCAGCTTCAACGACACCGTGATGTCCTCTGTTGTCGAACCAACTCTGACCAGTATCAGCCCACATCTCGACTACATGGCAGCAACCGCCGTACAGTTCGTGCACCAACGCGCTTCTACACCAGCGCACCAGCCAGAGCGACATTTTCCGCAAAAAATCGTTATTCCTCCAACGCTTGTGGTGAGAAACAGCACGATGCCGTATCCCAAACCGATAGAGTATGAAAAAACAGGCAGCTAAGACAATCTGTTATGTACATACAAAAAAAGCGTGATCGAAACGATCACGCTTTTTTCTTTTTACCACTGATTGAAGCTGCAAACTTCTTCCAGCGGCTTACGAACCTTCTTGCGCGGCTCCTTGTTCTCTGCACTGTATCCAACAGCCAGAACCATGCGAACCGCGTGTCCTGCCGGAACGCCAAACGACTCTTCCATCTTCTTCTGATCGTTCAACCCCAATACGCAGGTTGCTAAACCGAGGTCATCCGCTTCGTACATCATGTTCATAGCAGCCATGCCGATGTCGCCCTGTGCAAATCGCTGAGAATCGCCGTAGTAATCCAAAACAGCCGGCATAACATTGGCATGCTCCTCTACCAGCGCAATAAATGCCGGTGCGGACTCTCTCCACGGGCAGCCCGTTGCGCCTCCCTTGACAACCAGTGCTTCGCACATTTTCTTCTTTGCTTCCGGCTCATCAATGACGATGAACTTCCACGGCTGCGCATTGCATCCGCTCGGCGCCAATCTGCCAGCCTCAACAATCTTGGTCAGCAACTCACGGGCAACCGGCTTATCCTGATACGACCGGCAGCTCTCACGCTTATATACCATATCCATAAAGCTCATAACAAATAGCCTCCTCTTTGGTTTTCTTGTCTTCAGTATACCATTGACGTACAATAACGTCAATGCCGTTTTTTTTCATAAAATACAGCAGCATCCCAATATGGAATGCTGCTGCAAGACAGGGAATCTTATAAAAAAATGGATCACTTACTCTTTGTTTTTCTTTCCACCAGTGAGCTTTGCAAAGAACTTGTCGATAAAGTCCAAATCAGCATGTGGTTCGCCGTTATCCGGTGCTTCTGCCACTTCTGGCTCATACTCATATTCACCGTTTGCTTTTCTCGGTCTCTTCGCCATATATTTGAGGAAGCCCAACAAAATGAACAGACACATAAAGCAAAGCGGGATGCCGCAAAACGATTTAATCGTTTTTACACCATTAATGCCGCCGAGTACAACAAATACCATGGCAATAACTGCAAATACGATGCCCCAGAACAGCTTGAGCCATACCGGCGGCTCATGCGTATCATCCGAGCCTTCAATGGACATGCCAGCCAGCGTAACCGCCATCGAATCACACTGCGTTACCAGCGATATAGTAATAATAATCAGCATGACAATTTTTGCAATTTTGCTCAACGGGAGTACATTAAACATGGACAGCGTCAATGCTTCTGCGCCGTCATTAAGATAAATACTGTAAAAATCAATGCCGTCAAACAACTGTGCGTGGAGAATGGTCCCGCCAAATACAGAGAACCAAACGATACCGAACAATGCCGGGAATATCCATTCAATCAGAATAAATTCACGAAGAGTTCGGCCATAGCCAACACGAACCATGAACAAACCGAGCAGCGGCGCGTATGCCATCCAGTCAACCCACCAGTACATGTCCCTGTTCTGTGGCCAATTGCCGGAATCTGCGAACGGTGCAGTATACAGGCTTGCTGAGAAGAACTCATTCATGTAATTGCCAAGACTGTGGGTAAACAGATTGCAAATATATGCTGTCGGGCCTGCCAAGAACACAAAGATTAACAGAACAAAGAAGAATCTCGTATTCAAATTAGACAGCATCGTAATGCCATTTCTCAAGCCGGATACTGCGGACAAATTATAAAAGACGAACATACAGGCAATAATGCCGACATACATCATCATAGACGGTTCAATGCCAGCGAATGCCTTAACACCTGCGGACAACTGCATTGCACCATAGCCTAATCCACCTGCTACTGCACCGGTCAGCGCAAACGCAGACCATGCATCAAACGCGGTTGCCCACTTAGTATTTGCCGCATCTTTGCCAAAAATTGGTACCAAACAAGCGGATGCTTTAAACGGTGCTCCCTTATTCAGGATAACATAGGCAAGGATAACACCCATAACCACACAGGTCGCATACGGTGTAAAGCCCCACTGTAGGTAACAGTGTACCATTGACCATACCAGCGAAGCATTAGAGCCGGCTGCCAGTCCAGTGGACGGATCTGGCTCCATCGTGAACAGCAACGGTTCTGCGGCACCCCAGAATACAACGCCCGCACCGATGCCAGTGCAAAGGGATATACCGAACCACTGTAAGTATGTAAATTTCGGTTTTGCGTTTGGCCCGCCAAACTTGATCTTTCCCAATGGCGTGACCATAAATACAACACATACGATAACCATCAGCAGACATACCAAGGAGGTAAACCATCCCAGTCCCCACATGAGGTTGTTCATGACCAAGTTGTTTAGAATGTCATAAAATTTTTCTGCATTCACAACAATGGCAACGAGCATGAGTGCGAACAAAATAATGGTAACTGACATGACAGGCCATCTTACTTTTCCTTTTTCTTTCGTTCCATTCATCGTACATTCTCCTCTCATTTTTCGACACTTCTTGCACTCCGTGTCAATATCTGATATACTTTATATTGACCGGTGGTCATTTAATTTTTCTTGTTTCTGTGTTACTTTTTGTGTTGGTTATAGTATAAACAAACAATGCGGCAGAAATATGACAAAAATCCGCCATCTTTGTGATATTTTTCATTTTCCATAGCAATATTTCGGCTGTACTTTATTTATTTTTCACAAAGAATGAAGGTGTTTATGATGAACGATTACACAGTGTTGATCTGTGATGACAAAGAAGCGGTTCATGAAAGTCTGACCCGTTTTCTCAACGATGAAGGAATTCACGTCATTTCTGTTTATGACGGAGAGACTGTGCTTTCCGAATGGAAACGACATGAGATTGATTTAATTATCCTAGATATTATGCTACCAAATATGAATGGTACGGAAGTCTGTCGCACCATTCGGCGCGAGAGCGAGGTTCCCATTATCTTTCTCAGCGCACGCAGTGAGGAAATCGACCGCATTGTCGGATTAGAACTTGGCGGAGACGATTATGTAACCAAGCCATTCTCTCCGAGAGAAGTCTCGCTCCGCGTGAAAAAAATTTTGTCACGCTCTGCTAAGGCACAGCGTCTTACTACGGATGCTCCGAAGCAAAATATCCTGCATTATCAGGAATTATCTGTCAATTTGGACACGATGGACGTGTTGTCCAATGGCGAAAAACTGGACATGACAGCCAAAGAAGTGCATTTACTTGCGTATCTCATTCGCAATGCACAAAAGGTTCTCAACCGAGAACAAATTTTAAAGGCGGTTTGGGGATATGATTATTATGGGGATACGCGTGCTGTAGATGCCGTTGTCAAACGCATCCGCAGAAAATTACCGACAGAGAATGTTCACTATGCCATTCAATCCATTTATGGTGTTGGCTATCGGCTCGGAGGCATTACATGATTTCAGACAACAAATCGGAACGTTATGTCCAAATTGTGCTGTTTTATTGTCTTGTGTTGTTTGTTGGTCTGTTTTCTATTTATTTCTTTCAGTGCCGCATTCATATGAATATGCGGGATTTAGCACAAAACGCCGCAACGGAAATTTCTGAAACCGGCAACATCTCCAATCCGGAACAATATTTGACATGCAGCGTCTTATATCAGACGGAAACAGGCACAGAATCCTTGCATACATACTATGGCCAGCACCAGTTTCCCTTTCAAAAATACACGGATTTATATTCACAATATTATGACAAACAGCGTTCTGTCTATGCCCTTCCATTTTCCGCACAGCCGTTTGCAATTGTCGTCGTGGCAGGTACTCCGGTCTTTCGAGACAGCACATTTTTGGGAGAAGTATATCTGACGCAATCCCTAGAATATATCCCATTTGTCCTTGTCTCCTATGCACTAATCTGCACGCTGCTGTACATTGTTGTGATTTACAGTGTGTTGACACAGCGAAAAAGCCGCGAAGCAGTCGAGGCGATTTATCATCAATATATCGCAAACATCAGCCATGAATTAAAAACGCCAATTGCCTCGATTCAGGCGATTACAGAAACGCTAAGCGAAGGCTTGGTCGATGACGAAGCAACTCTCAGCCGCTATTACGGCATTATTTCTCGTGAGTCTCGTTTGCTGGAACACTCTGTCTTGCAAATCATTGAACTGTCAAAATTGCAGGACAGCCGCATTACATTTCACAAAACAGACGTTGAGCCAGAGGAAATTTTCAATCTGATTCAAGGCCGCTATGTATCGCGCTGTGAAGATCTAGGTCTGTTCTTCTCTATTGAAAAAAGCATTTGGAATTTGCCCAAGTTATATACAGATCCTGATCGTGTCATACAGCTTTTAGAAATTTTGCTGGATAACGCACTCAAATTCGTCGAAGAAGGCGGCAGTATTCTGCTCAACGCCACAACTAAATACGATCAGGCAACGATTCGTGTCAATGACACTGGGAGCGGTATTTCCTCTGACGATTTGCCGCATATTTTTGAACGCTTTTACAAAAGCGAAGTGGATAATCCAACCGGCAGCGGCTTAGGACTCGCTATCGCCAATGAAATCATCAACGGACTGCATGAAACCATTTGGGTGCAGACGGAAGTTGGCAAAGGCACTACCTTTTTCTTTACGGTTCGCACGATTCCTACGTAACCGTATCGCTTCCCGATTGCGGGAAGCGATTTTGCTTTTTCATATAATATATGTTACAATACGAGGCGAAAGGAGATGATTGCATGATTGTCATCTGTGTCGTTGATGACCACGGCGGGATGCTGTTTAATCAGCGGCGGCAGAGTCAGGATTGCGTCCTGCGAAAACGCATTTTGCAGCGCACGCATAACAAAAAGTTATGGATGAACGCCTATTCTTACAGACAGTTTGCCGCGGAACAGGCTTTACAAATCGTTGTGTCAGAACATTTTTTACACGAAGCAGCGGCAGGCGATTTCTGTTTTGTTGAGACCTGTTCTCTGGCAGAAGTTGAGTCTCGCATCGAGGCTGTCGTTCTGTATCGTTGGAATCGCAGCTATCCCACAGATTTTCGTCTGGATCTTACACTCACACAACCGCATTGGATACAGATAGAAACCACAGATTTTGCAGGAAATTCCCATGAGCGCATTACGGAAGAAATATATATCCCTGCATCAAAATAAAAAGGAGATATACTTTTGAAAAAAATCAAACAGAGATTCGGCGCTTGCCTGTTGACAGCAGTTCTCACTGTAAGTACAATTTGTACCGGTGCTTCTGCATGGAATACGCCGACAAAGGTCGCCCATCGTTTTGCAGACGTCAGTTCCTCTGACTGGTTCTGCGGTGCAGTGCAAACTGTATTTGATAAAGGATACATGAGCGGCACATCCAATACGACCTTTGTTCCGCGCGGCGCAACCACTCGCGCAGCATTCGTGCAAATGCTGTATAACATGGCAGGGAAACCTGCTGTTAGCGGAAACAATCCGTTTCACGATGTAAAATCCGGAGATTGGTATTATTCCGCTGTCCTTTGGGCATACCAATACGGTGTTACAAACGGTACATCTGCGACAACGTTTAGTCCAAATGCCAACGTCACACGCGAACAGTTGGCAGTATTTCTTCATGCCAATGCCGGAAAACCATATGCCAACGGCAGTTTGTCCAACTTTGCGGACAGCAATCGCGTAGACAGTTGGGCAACAACCGCGATGCGCTGGGCAGTGCAAAACGGTGTTATCTCCGGTTCCGTCTCAAACGGCAAGCGATATTTAAAACCACTGGACAACGCAACCCGCGCAGAAACGGCAACGATGCTGTCAAATTACACTGGCGGCATCGAAAGCAAACCGGCAGCGATTTCTCCGACTGGCTTCCGGTATGATGATGTACCAGATTATTCCGGTGCGGCATATGCAGTTGTCAACAACAATACACCGTTTTTTACCAGTTCTGACAAAACGACTATTTCTTTCGAGCAATACAGTAATTTGGACTGGATGGGACGCTGCGATGAAGCATATGCCAACGTCGGCGTTGATCTGATGCCGACAGAACCGCGCAGCGACATCAGCAGTGTCAAACCAACCGGTTGGCATTCGGTAAAATATGACATTGTAGACGGCAAGTATTTATATAACCGCTGCCATCTGATCGGTTATCAATTGACCGCGGAGAATGCGAACAAATTAAATCTCATCACTGGCACGCGCTATCTCAATGTGCAAGGTATGTTGGATTTTGAAAATATGGTCGCAGACTACGTGAAAGAAACCAAAAACCATGTATTGTATCGCGTCACACCGGTATTTGAGGGAGACGATGCGGTTGCAAACGGTGTGCTGATGGAGGCACAGTCCGTTGAGGACAATGGCGCAGGTATTACCTTCTGCGTATACTGTTATAATGTACAGCCTGGTATCGTGGTGGATTATGTGACCGGCGACAGCTATCAAACCTCTACACCTTCTCAGCCGAGCGGCGAAACAACTGGAACATATATTTTGAATACCAATTCTAAGAAGTTCCACAAACAAAGCTGTTCCAGTGTCAATAAAATCAGCGCGGCAAATAAGAAATCGTTTACCGGAAAGCGTTCGGATTTAATCTCGCAGGGTTATTCCCCTTGCGGAACATGTAAGCCGTAAAATGCACGCTCTCATACACAAAAGGCGGCAGGAAAAATCCTGCCGCCTTTTGTTTTATCTGATTGTCAGCAATTAATCGAATTCAATCGGATCAATGTGCCAAATGTTATCAGCGTAATCCTTGATGGTACGATCCGAGCTGAACTTACCTGCGTTGCAGATATTTCTCCAGCACTTCTCAGCGAATGCGTACTTATCCTTGTAATCGTTATTGATCTTGAGCTTAGCATCTACATAGCTCTGGAAGTCATACATCAGGAAGTACTTATCCGGATGGCTCTGACCCCAATCGACGTTGTGGATGATGGAATCGTACAGCTCCTTGAACATGCCGGTGCCGCCATCGTCCAATGTGCCGTTTACGAGAGCTTCCATGACGCGCTTGATCTTCGGATCGTTGTTGTAGATGTGATACGGAATATAGTTGTTGTGCTCTTCCTTCTCAATCTCATCAACGGTTGCACCGAAGATGTACTCGTTCTCCATGCCAGCTTCCTGTGCAATCTCTACGTTTGCGCCGTCCAGCGTACCCAGAGTAACAGCACCATTGAGCATCAGCTTCATGTTGCCGGTACCAGAAGCCTCGGTACCAGCAGTAGAAATCTGCTCAGATACGTTTGCAGCTGCTACCAGCTTCTCTGCATAGGATACGTTGTAGTTCTGTACGAAGATAACACGCAGCTTATCACGAACCTGACCGTCGTTCTCTACGAGACGAGCAATTTCGTTAATCAGCTTGATGATGCCCTTTGCACGCACATATCCCGGAGCAGCCTTTGCGCCGAAGATAAAGGTGGTCGGATGGAAGTCCTGAATGGAGCCGTCCTTCAAACCGTAGTAAATATACAGGATGGACAATGCGTTCAGGAACTGACGCTTGTACTCATGCAAACGCTTGATCTGGATATCATAGATAGAATCCTTGATCGGAGCGGTGCCATCATGCTTGAGCATGAACAGACCCAGCTGATGCTTTTTCTTATGCTTGATCTCCCAGAACTCGTCGAGAACCTTCTTATCGGTTGCATACTTCTCCAGCTTCTTGAGCTGCGGCAGATCGGTTACCCAATCGTCCGAACCAAGCAGGCGAGTAATCATAGCAGACAGCTCGCGGTTGTTCATTGCCAGCCAACGACGCTGGGTGATACCGTTGGTCTTGTTCTGGAAGCGCTCCGGCCACATCTCATAGAAGGAATGCAGGGTGCTCTTCTTCAGAATCTCGGTATGGATAGCAGCTACACCGTTTACATAGCTGGAACCGTACATAGCCAGGTTTGCCATGTGAACCATATCATGCTTGATGATCTGGACATCCTGAATGAAGTCCGGGTTGCGCTTCTGCTGATACAGCTCGTCAATGAAGCGGTTGTTGATCTTCTCGATGATTTCGTAGATGTCCGGAACAACCTCGATGATCAGATGCTTGTTCCACTTCTCCAGTGCTTCCGGCAGGATGGTGTGGTTGGTGTAAGCAAAGGTCTTCTTTGCGATATTGAGGGCATCCTCGAAGCTAACGCCTTCATATCTGGTCAGCTGACGAATCAGCTCTGGAATCGAGATAACTGGATGGGTATCATTCAGCTGGATGGCATTGAAGTCTGCAAAGTGCGAGAAGTCTTTGCCGTGTACCAGCTTGTAGTTCTTAATCATATCCTGCAGCGATGCGCAGCAGAAGAAGTACTGCTGCTTCAGGCGCAGCTTCTTGCCTTCATCCGTCGAGTCATTCGGGTACAGAACACGAGAAATATCCTCTGCGCGGTTCTTCTCGCGAACGGATGCTTCATAGTGCTGATCGTTGAACTCATTGAAGTCGAAGGAAGACAGCGGCTCAGCCTGCCACAGACGCAGGTTGCCGATGTGCTTGGTGCCGTAGCCGATAACCGGCAGGTCATACGGTACTGCGCGAACGGTCTGATCGGCAAAGTGAACGAGAACAGCATCGGAATCAACGCGGATGCTCCACGGATCGCCGAAACGGGTCCAGTCATCAGCGGTTTCCTTCTGGAAGCCGTCCTGAATATACTGCTTGAACAGACCATATTTATAACGAATGCCGTAGCCGTCGAGCGGAAGATCCAGCGTTGCTGCGGAATCCAGGAAACATGCAGCCAGACGACCCAGACCGCCGTTGCCCAGAGAAGCATCTTCTACTTCTTCCAAGTCGGACAGCTTGAGGCCACGCTCGTTAAACAGTTTTTCTACTTCATCGTAAATACCAAGGCAAAGCAGATTGTTATAGATCGCACGGCCGATCAAAAATTCTGCAGACATATAGTATGCATGTCGTGCTTCTCTATGCAGCTTCTGACTTTCCTTCCACGGAGTTGCAATCTGTGCCATAATTGCTTTAGAAAGAGCGTGATGAATATCCTGTGCATTGGCTTCATTCAAGTCCTTGCAGCGGTCACTCTTCAGGTATACTTCCATCTCTTCCATCAGTTTGGTACAATTCATAGTGTGTCTACCACCTTTCTCTGACAGTAGGCAAATGCAGACCCTGTCGCAGGGTTTCGACAGCGGCGCGGTAACTCTTCTCCATCTTACGCGCACCGTTTTTGCCCGCCATATGTGCCTTACGCTGATATGATTATAGCATACCATTTTGATATTTTCAATAAAAAAATGGTAAAAGCATGTAATTTTCTTGTTCATATGTACCTTCTGTAACAATTTCAATGTGTTTTTTCGTATCTTCGCAAAGTTCGATTTTTGTTTTTATATCACACAAAGTAATATTTCCCAGTCTTCTGGCAGAAAAAATATTTTCCGTTCGCCCACTTGACAATGCGATACTTCTGTGGTACTTTTAATATAACATTTGAAAACCGTTGATCGAGACAAGTATGTTTCGTGAAGTACGCACAGAGAGCTGTAGATGGTGGGATTACAGCGGTACGGATGATACAGAATGGACTCGTGAGGGCAGCCTGAACGCCGTGTTGGCAAGTAGGCGCTGACGGATTCCCGCCGTTATCGTGGAACGCACATGTTGGTGTGCGATGAGTGGTCGATTTCTTCCCGGAACATCGGCAATATGGGTGGCACCGCAGAAGCTGATAGCTTTTGTCCCAGAGATCTAGCAGAGATGCAGACTCGGGATGAAGGCTTTTTTTATTGCCTTTTCCTACTGCATCCATTCAGAAAGGACGATAAACCATGCTGAAACCTACTTCTTCCGAAATTCAAGCATATGCAGCGGACTATTCGATGATTCCGCTGTGCCGCGAAATTTATGCTGATGTTACCACGCCAATCGCACTGCTGCGAAAGATCGCGCAGGTATCCAACCGATACTTCCTGCTGGAAAGCGTAGAAGGCGGCGAGCGCTGGGGACGCTACTCGTTCCTCGGATACGACCCACTCGTACATATCGTATGTAAGGATCATGTCGTCACCGCAGAGTATGCAGACGGACACCGCGAGAGCGTGACAACAGACCAGCCAAACAATATTCTCCGAAAACTGATGGCGCAGTACAAAGCACCGCGCATCGAAGGCTTCCCGCCATTTACCGGCGGCCTGGTTGGTTATTACGCATATCGCATGATTGGCTATGCAGAGCCGACACTGAATCTGCGTTCTAGCGATGTTGATGATTTCGACCTGATGCTGTTTGACAAGGTCATCGCTTACGACCATCTGTCGCAAAAAATTGATGTCATCGTCAACATGCCAACCGACAACGTGCTGGAAAACTACGGCACGGCACGCGCAGAGATCGAAAAAATGATCCGTCTGATCCGTGAGCCGATGCAGCTTCCGGTCACTCGCAAGCACTGCAAACCGCAGTTCACCTGCAACGTGACCAAGGAAGAATATTGCGACATCGTCAACAAAACCAAGCAGTATATTGTAGACGGTGATATTTTCCAGGCAGTTCTCTCCCGCCGATTTGAGACACCATATACCGACAGCCTGCTGGATGCCTATCGCGTTCTGCGCACCACCAATCCTTCCCCGTACATGGTTTATCTGCATCGGGACGACATTGAGCTAATGAGCACCTCTCCGGAGACCTTGGTTCGTCTAAGAAATGGCCGTCTGGCCACCTTCCCAGTCGCCGGTTCCCGTCCGCGCGGTGCAGACAAAGAAGAAGATCTTGCACTGGAAAAGGATCTGTTGTCGGATGAAAAGGAGCTTGCCGAGCACAACATGCTTGTAGATTTGGGCAGAAACGACATCGGAAAGCTGTCTAAGTTCGGTTCCGTCGAAGTAACCGACTATCAGATGATTCATCGGTACTCCCGTATCATGCATATTACCTCTGTTGTCGAGGGTAATATTCTCCCGAAATTCGATGCATTTGACGCCATCTCCACCCTGCTCCCCGCCGGAACCTTATCCGGTGCGCCTAAGATTCGCGCTTGCGAAATCATCGAGGAACTAGAGCCGTGTGCACGAGGCGTATATGGCGGCGCACTCGGCTATGTCGATTTCACCGGCAATATGGATACCTGTATTGCCATTCGTATGGCAGTGAAAAAGAATGGCAGAGTCACAGTGCAGGCAGGCGGCGGCATCGTCGCTGATTCCGTACCGGAAAACGAATACATGGAATCTCAAAACAAGGCCGGCGCAGTGATCGCTGCGATTGAACGCGCCGCTGAAGTGGACGCAGATTGAGAGGTGCTTTGCAATGCTTTTACTCATTGATAATTACGACAGCTTTTCTTATAATTTATATCAGATGTGCGGCACCATTGAACCGGATATTCGCGTGTACCGCAATGATCGCATCACGCTGGATGAAATCCGCAAGCTGAATCCTGATCACATCATCCTCTCCCCCGGTCCGGGTCGTCCGTGCGATGCCGGTATTTGTGAGGATGTCATTCGAGAATTCGCCGGAAAAATCCCGATTCTCGGTGTATGCCTCGGTCATCAGGCGATTTGCGAAGTATACGGCGGCACAGTCACCCATGCCAAGCACTTGATGCACGGCAAACAGAGCATCGTCTCTCTGGATCACAGCTGTCCGTTGTTTGCCGGTCTGGCAGATGAAATGGCAGTTGCTCGGTATCATTCTCTGATTGGCACCGACCTGCCGGATACACTCAAGGTTGTATCTACCGATTCTATCGGTGAAGTGATGGCAGTGATGGACAGAGACAAACAGGTATTCGGCTTACAGTTCCATCCGGAATCCATTCTCACCCCGCAGGGTTTTGTTTTGTTAAAAAACTTCCTCTCCATCTGAAAGCATATCTATTCTATATAAAGGAGCGTCCTCGTTATGATTAAAGAAGCGATTGAAAAAATTGTCACCCGCGAAGACCTGACCTATGATGAAGCCTATCAGGTCATGAATGAAATTATGAGCGGCAAATCGACCCCGACACAGAACGCCGCATTTCTCGCTGCTCTCTCTACCAAGAGCGCAAAGTTTGAGACCATTGACGAAATTTCCGGCTGTGCCGCTGCCATGCGTGAACACGCCATTCCAGTGGATACCGGCGATCTCAAATGCTTAGAAATCGTCGGAACCGGCGGTGACCGTTCCAATTCATTCAACATTTCTACGACTGCTTCGATTGTCATTGCGGCAGGTGGTCAGCCGGTAGCCAAGCACGGCAACCGCGCAGCTTCCTCCAAATCCGGTGCTGCTGACTGTCTGGAAGCTCTCGGCGTCAACTTAAATCAGACACCGGAGACCTGCATCAAAGAGCTGCATGATGTCGGACTGTGCTTCTTCTTTGCACAGAAGTATCACACATCCATGAAATATGTCGGCGCCATTCGCAAGGAACTTGGATTCCGCACAATCTTCAATATTCTCGGTCCGATCACCAATCCGTGCAAACCGTGCTATCAGGTTCTCGGCGTCTATGGCGAATATTTGGTCGAGCCAATGGCTCATGTACTGTCCAGTCTCGGCGTAGAACGCGGCATGGTCGTATTCGGTCAGGATACCATGGATGAAATTTCTATCAGCGCACCGACTACCGTATGCGAATTTACAAATGGTGAATATAAGACCTACACCATTCAGCCGGAGGACTTCGGTTTCCCGCGCGGCAGCAAGAGCGACATTGTCGGCGGCACAGGCGAAGAAAATGCACAAATCACCCGTGATATTTTGTCTGGCAAGGAGCAGGGCACGAAACGCAATATTGTCCTGATGAACGCCGGTGCCGCTCTGTATATCTCCGGCAAGGCAGACACACTGGCTGACGGCATAAAGCTGGCTGCCCAGCTGGTTGACTCCGGAAAGGCCATGCAGACCCTGGAAGCCTATATCGCTGCATCCAACAAGTAAGAGGATCGGATCATGATATTAGACGAACTTGCTGCTTACGCACGGCAGCGTGTACTCGCTGACAAGCAGTCACACCCGTTAGATGAACTCAAAGAGCGCTGCAAAACGGTTTCTTCTCGAACGCCGTTTGCGTTTGAACAGGCTCTGCGTGGAGACGGCTTATCCTTTATTTGTGAAGTCAAGAAGGCTTCTCCTTCCAAAGGCATCATCGCAGAGCATTTTCCGTATCTGGATATTGCCAAAGAATATGAGCAAGCCGGAGCAGACTGCATCTCTTGTTTGACAGAACCCAAATGGTTTCTCGGTAGTGATACGATCTTTACCGACATTCGCGCAGCAGTACAGACACCGATGATTCGTAAGGATTTTACTGTTGATGAATACCAAATTTATCAAGCCAAGCTGATGGGTGCCGACGCTGTCCTGTTAATCTGTGCGATTTTGGACACCCAGACCATTGAACAGTATCTCGGCATCTGCGAGATGCTGGGGCTAACTGCTCTGGTCGAAGCACACGACGCAAAGGAAATTCAATCCGCTGTCGCAGCCGGTGCTCGAGTCATCGGCGTCAACAATCGCAATTTGAAAGACTTCTCTGTCGATTTTTCCAACGCCAGCCGTCTGCGCGATTTGATTCCGCCAGAGAGCTTATATGTAGCAGAATCCGGCGTGTCCTGCGCCAAGGATGTTGCAGACTTGAGAAGCATCGGCGCAGACGCCGTGCTCATGGGAGAAGTGCTCATGCGTGCACCGGACAAAGCTGCTCTGCTCGCTGAAATGAGAAATGCAGGTCTCCAGCCATGAAAGTAAAGATTTGTGGCCTCAGTCGCCCAGCAGATATTGAAGCCGTCAATCAATATCAGCCGGATTATGCCGGTTTTATCATCAACTTTCCTAAAAGCCATCGAAATTGTACCCCAGAGCAGGTTCAAGCGCTTCACGCGCAATTATCTGACAGCATTCCCGCCGTTGGTGTAACCGTCAATCAGCCGCTGGAAACGGTTGCCGCTCTGTTGGAGCAAGGTGTGATTGACATCGCTCAGCTGCACGGGCAAGAAGATGAGTCATATATTTGCGAACTCAAGCGGCGTACCGGAAAACCAGTATGGAAAGCATTTCGCATTCGATCGGCTGATGACTTGGTTGCGGCGCGTGCCAGCAGTGCTGACATGATTCTGCTTGACAACGGCTATGGCACCGGCGAAACCTTCGACTGGACGCTGGTTCGAGACATCGGACGCCCGTTTATCTTAGCAGGCGGCCTGTGTGAAAGCAACATTTCCGATGCTGCAAAGATGCATCCTGATGCCATGGATATTTCCAGCGGTGTGGAAACCAATCGCGTCAAGGATCCCGAAAAAATTCGTATCCTGATTGAGAGAATAAGGAGTATTTAACATGTCAAAAGGAAGATTCGGCATTCACGGCGGACAGTATATCCCCGAAACTCTGATGAATGCCATTCAGAAATTGGAAGAAGCATACAACTATTATAAAAATGATCCGGCATTCAATGCAGAGCTGGAAGAACTGCTCAAGAATTACGTTGGTCGCCCATCTCTGCTGTACTATGCAGACAAAATGACCAAGGATCTGGGCGGCGCAAAGATTTATCTCAAGCGAGAGGATCTCAATCATACCGGTTCCCACAAAATTAACAACGCTCTGGCACAGTGTCTGCTTGCCAAGAAAATGGGCAAAACCCGTGTCATTGCAGAAACCGGTGCCGGTCAGCACGGCGTTGCAACGGCAACCGCTGCCGCTCTGCTCGGTTTGGAATGCGAAGTGTATATGGGTCGTCTGGACACTGAGCGTCAGGCACTTAACGTCTACCGCATGAAGCTGCTGGGCACCAAGGTGCATCCAGTAGACAGCGGCACTGCAACTCTGAAAGATGCCGTTTCTGAGACGTTCCGCGAATGGGTCAGCCGCATTGAGGATACTCATTATGTTCTCGGTTCCGTTATGGGTCCGCACCCGTTCCCAACCATCGTTCGTGATTTTCAGGCTGTAATTTCCAAGGAAATCAAACAGCAGATTTTGGAACAGGAAGGCCGTCTGCCGGATGCTGTCATTGCTTGTGTCGGCGGCGGTTCCAATGCCATCGGTGCCTTTTATAACTTTATCGAAGATGAAAGCGTTCAGCTGATCGGCTGCGAAGCTGCTGGCCGCGGAATTGACACCAAAGAAACGGCGGCTACGCTGTCCACCGGCCGTTTGGGCATTTTCCACGGTATGAAGTCCTACTTTTGCCAGGATGAATACGGTCAGATCGCACCGGTTTACTCGATTTCTGCCGGTCTGGATTATCCAGGTATCGGACCGGAGCATGCCATGCTGTTCGACTCCGGTCGTGCCAAGTATGTACCGATTACTGACGAAGAAGCCGTACAAGCCTTCGAATATCTGTCCCGCACAGAGGGCATTATTCCAGCGATCGAGTCCGCACATGCCATTGCGTATGCGCAGAAGCTCGCGCCGACAATGTCTCCGGATCAGATCATTGTTGTCAATGTCTCCGGCCGCGGTGACAAGGACGTAGCAGCCATTGCACGTTACAGAGGGGAGGATCTTCATGACTAAGATTGCAGATGCTTTTGCAGCTGGCAAAGCGTTTATTCCATTTTTGACCTGCGGTGATCCGGATTTAGAGACCACCGAAAAGCTGATTGGTGCCATGGCAGAAGCTGGCGCAGACCTCATCGAGCTCGGCATCCCGTTCTCTGACCCGACCGCCGAAGGTCCGGTTATTCAGGACGCCAACCTGCGCGCCCTGTCCACAGGCACTACTACCGATAAGATTTTTGACATGGTTCGCCGTGTGCGCAAAACCGTTTCTATTCCGATGGTATTTATGACCTATGCCAATGTCATCTTTTCCTATGGTGCGGATCGTTTTCTCCAAACCACTGCGGAAATCGGCATGAACGGCATTATTGTACCGGATGTTCCGTTCGAGGAAAAGCAGGAGTTTGAGCCGCTTTGCCAAAAATACGGTTTGGCTCAGATCTCCATGATTGCGCCGACTTCTCATGACCGCATTCGCGCGATTGCCGAACAGGCAAACGGTTTTCTGTACTGTGTTTCTTCTCTCGGCGTCACGGGCACTCGCTCGTCGATCACGACAGATATCGGTGCTATGGTCAAGCTCGTCAAAGAGGTCAAGGATATTCCGTGTGCTGTCGGCTTCGGCATTTCGACACCGGAACAGGCAGAGAGTATGTGTCGTCAGGCAGATGGTGCGATTGTCGGTTCGGCTATTGTAAAGCTCATCGCGCAGTACGGCAGAGACAGCGTGCAGCCAGTCGCAGACTATGTGTGTTCCATGAAGAACGCCTGCCACAGCGCAGAATAACAATATATTTTATGTTTTTTTGTAACAAACCATCCTCTTTTCACAGAAAGGGGATGGTTTTCCATTTGTCAATGCGCATTTTGCTGGATTCACCCGTTATTTTTTGTCTACTTTGACTATCACATTCTTGCTTCTTTGCTTTTTTTACGAATTTCTGTTCAAAATATCTGTAATTATACGAATTTTGCATTGCAATACTGTGTATTTCTGATGTATAATAACAGTGTTTGGATGGCCTGATTTGCGCGGCAAGAGGCGTTATGATCCGCATCATGTTCCGCCCAAAAACGTCATCCACTTATTTTCGTTATCTTTAATTACTTAAAGGAGCTGATACACTGTGCCAAAAAAACTGAAGATCACAGAGACCGTCCTTCGTGACGCCAACCAGTCTCTGTGCGCAACTCGTCTTCCGATGTCGGAATTCAAGCCGATTCTGGAGACCATGAACAAGGTTGGTTACCACTCCGTCGAGTGTTGGGGCGGTGCTACATTCGATTCCTGCCTTCGTTACCTGAACGAAGATCCGTGGGAGCGTCTGCGCACCATCCGCAAGGCTATGCCGGATACCAAGCTGCAGATGCTGCTGCGTGGCCAGAACATTCTGGGTTACAAGCACTACTCTGACGACACCGTTCGCGCTTTCGTTCGCAAGAGTGTCGAGAATGGCATCGACATCATCCGTATTTTCGATGCGCTCAACGATATGCGCAACATTGAGACCGCGGTTGATGAATGCCTGAAGGCCGGCGGCGAAGCACAGGGCACCATTTCTTACACCCAGTCTCCGGTTCATACACTGGAAAACTACGCAAAGCTCGGCAAGCAGATTGAAGATCTTGGCTGCCAGTCTCTGTGTATCAAGGACATGGCTGGCGTTATGAGCCCGCAGGAAGTATATGACCTCATCACTGCACTGAAGGCTGAGGTTAAGATTCCGATCGTTGTTCATACCCATGCCACCACTGGTCTGGGCTCTATGACCTATCTGAAGGCTGTTGAGGCTGGCGCTGACGTCATCGACTGCGCGATCTCTCCGTTCGCAGGCGGTACTTCCCAGCCGTGCACCGAGGCTATGGATCATGTGCTCGTACAGATGGGCTATGAGACCGGTCTGGATCGCGCAGAGATGCGTAAGGTCAACGAATTCTTCGAGCCGATCAAGAAGGAATATGTAAAGGAAGGCAAGATCAACCCGTTCGTTATGAACGTCAACACCAACGCTCTCCACTACAAAATTCCGGGTGGTATGCTGTCCAACCTGATTGCAAACCTGACCGATATGAAGGCTCTGGATCGTCTGGACGAGGTTCTGGCTGAGGTTCCGAATGTTCGTAAGGACATGGGTTATCCGCCGCTCGTTACCCCGCTGAGCCAGATGGTTGGTTCTCAGGCTGTTAACAACGTTCTGATGGGTCAGCGTTACAAGAACATCACCAAGGAAATCCGCGCATACATCCGCGGCGAGTACGGCAAGGCACCGGCTGAGATCAATCCGGAACTGGTAACCAAGGTTCTGGGCGAAGGCAACAAGCCGATGGAAGGCCGTTATGCAGAGACTCTGAAGCCGGAGATTCCGGAAGCTGTCAAGAAGCTGGAAGGTATCGCCGAGAGCGAAGAAGATGTTCTGTCCTATGTAGCATTCCCGCAGCAGGCTGAGAAGTTCTTCCAGTATCGCGAGGAGCACAAGGGCGTCAAGGTAACATATTCCATCAAGAAGGTTGACTAAGGAGGCAGACAATGAACATTGGTGTAGGTGAAGCCCTGCTGATTTCGCTTTGTGGCTTCGTAACCGTATTCCTCCTTCTGCTTTTCCTGATTGTCGTCATTAAAATCATCACTGCTGTCATCGTTTCCCTGCAGGGTAAAGACGAAAAGTCTGCTGCTCCGGCAGCACAGACCGCTGCCCCAGTTGCTCCCACTCCAGCAAAGGAAGAAAAGCCTTCCAAGCCGTGGGATGGCAAGCTGCAGCTGATCGATGTCGATGAAGAGACCGCGGCATGCATTATGGCCATCATCAGTGATGAGACCGACATTCCGCTGGACGAATTGCAGTTTAGACGCATTCAGGCGCTTTAATTGGAGGTACAAAACAACATGAAATATATTGTAACACTCAACGACAAACAGTATGAAGTTGAAGTAGAAAAGGGCAAGGCTGTCGCTGCTTACATCGGCGAAGCTCCAGCACCGGCTCCGGTTGCTGCTGCTCCGGCCGCTGCACCGGCTGCTACTCCAGCACCGGCTGCTGCCGCTCCGGCCGCTCCGGCAGGCGCAGGTGATCCGATCACTTCCCCGATGCCGGGCACCATCCTCGACATTCGCTGCCAGCAGGGTCAGACCGTAAAGAACGGCGACATCCTGTTCATTCTGGAAGCAATGAAGATGGAAAACGAGATCTTTGCAAGCAAGGATGGTACGGTAACTTCCGTATGCGTATCCAAGGGCGCGTCGGTTGATACCGGCAGTGTTCTGTGCACCATCTCTTAACGGAGGTCGCGTACAATGGAATTTTCTTTCACTACCGTTCTCGGTAAAATTCTCGGAGAATCGGGTTTTGCGGGTTTTGCAACTGACCCAAGATACCTTATTATGATTCTCATTTCGTTTGTCCTGTTGTACATGGGCATCGCAAAGAAATTTGAGCCGCTGCTGTTGGTTCCGATTGCATTTGGCATGCTGCTGGCAAATCTGCCGAACGCAAATATTATGCAGGACGGCGGTCTGCTCAACTATTTCTATTATGGCGTTAAATTTGATATTTATCCACCGCTGATCTTTATGGGCGTTGGTGCAATGACAGACTTTGGTCCGCTGATTGCCCGTCCTTCCTCCCTGTTGCTCGGTGCTGCTGCGCAGTTTGGTATCTTTGCCGCCTTCCTCGGCGCTCTGCTGATCTTCCATTTCCCGGTCAACGTCGCCGCTGCTATCGGCATTATCGGCGGTGCAGACGGTCCGACCGCTATCATGGTAACCTCTCAGCTGGCTCCGGATTATCTGTCCGCTATTGCTATTGCGGCGTACTCGTATATGGCATTGATACCAATGATTCAGCCGCCGATTATGAAAGCATTTACTCGCAAGGAAGACCGCAAGATCAAGATGACGCAGCTGCGCGAAGTTTCCAAGGCTGAGAAGATCATCTTCCCGATTGCTGTCGCTACCATCGTCATTCTGCTGCTGCCGGACACCGCTCCACTGATTGGTATGCTGATGCTGGGCAATCTGTTCCGCGAGTGCGGCGTATGCGATCGTCTGTCTGATACCGTTCAGAATGCTCTGATGAATTCTATCACCATCCTGCTCGGCACCTCCGTTGGCGCAACCGCTGCTGCAAGCACCTTCCTGACCAAGCAGACCATCTTTATCATCATTCTCGGTCTGTGTGCATTCCTGCTCTCTACCTTTGGCGGCATCATCTTTGGCGACATCATGTGCTGGGTTACCAAGGGCAAGATCAACCCGCTGATCGGTTCCGCTGGTGTATCCGCCGTTCCGATGGCTGCACGTGTGTCTCAGATTGAAGGTCAAAAAGAAAATCCGTCCAACTTCCTGCTCATGCACGCTATGGGTCCGAATGTTGCCGGTGTTATTGGCTCCGCTGCTGCTGCTGGCTTCTTCCTGAAGCTAGTTCCGATGCTGCTCGGCTAATTTCTTCGTTATGACAATCCCTTTCCGAAATTCGGAAGGGGATTTTTCATGCACAGCTTTACTATTTCGACAAAATCCAGTACAATAAAGTACAACAAAAGGATTATCAGACAGGAGTTTTGCTATTTTGAAGAAAGTATTGATTGCATCGGATATTCATGGTTCCTCGTATTACTGCGGCTGGCTGCTCGACCGCATCGAAGAGGAACAGCCAGACCGCGTTGTATTGCTCGGCGATTTATTGTATCACGGTCCGCGCAACGATCTGCCAAAGGACTATGAGCCGAAAGATGTCATTTCTATGCTCAATGGCATTCGGGAGAAATTGCTGTGCGTGCGCGGAAACTGCGACACGGAAGTGGATCAAATGGTGTTGGATTTTCCAATTTTGGCAGACTATGCCGTATTGATGCTGGGTGAACAGACGGTATACGTCACACACGGCCATCACTACAACGAACAGAACCCGCCTGCACTGTGCAGCGGTGATGTGTTATTGTGCGGACACACCCACATTCCCTGCTGTCATGAACACGAAACATTTACGTATTTGAACCCCGGTTCCGTTTCTATCCCTAAGAACGCCTCTCGTCCCAGCTATATGCTCTGGGAAAACGGCGTATTCACTTGGCATGACTTGCTGACCGGACAAAGCTATCTACCAGACTGACAGGAAGAAGGACGTCTATATGAATGTTTTTGAGGAATACAAACGCAAGCTGCGCACACCGGAAGAGGCTGTACAAGTCATCAAAAGCGGCGATTGGATTGATTATACCACCAGCTTGGGCAAACCGATTTTGCTTGACCGCGCATTAGCCGCCCGCCGCGACGAATTAACCGATGTTAAAATCCGTGGCAATTTGGTATTCGGCCCCTTAGAAGTCGCAGAATGTGATCCATCGCAGGAGCATTTTATTTATCATTCCTGGCACTGTTCTGCCTATGAGCGCAGTCTGTGTGACCGCGGACTCTGTTATTATATTCCGATGGTGTTCCACCTCAATTCGGAATATTACAAGCATTTCTTGACTGTCAATGTCGCTATGGCGTGTGTCACACCAATGGATCGGCATGGATATTTCAATCTGTCCACTTCTACCGGCGTATCCGGTCAGATTTTGCGCAAGGCAGACATTGTCATTCTTGAAGTCAACGAGAATCTCCCCAAGCTGTACGGCGGCTACGATGAATGCATCCATATTTCCGATGTAGATTACGTGGTTGAGGGGCATCATGACCCTTTTCCGGAATCTCCAGCACCAAAAATTACGGATATTGACCGGCAAATTGCGGCAAATTTGATGCCATATATGGTTGACGGCATGACCCTTCAGCTTGGCATCGGCAGCCTCCCTCATGCGCTCGGCAACTTAATCGCAGAATCTGATCTCAAAGATCTTGGTATGCACACCGAGCTGTGTTCTGACGCCTATTTACAGTTGTACAAGGCAGGCAAGCTAACTAACAAGCATAAGACCATCAATCGCGGCAAGGGCGTTTTAGGCGTCGCAATTGGCTCACATGAGCTGTATGACTGGATTGATGAAAATCCAAGCGTCGCCGTATATCCGCTATCCTACGTCAACAATCCAGAAGTGATTGGTCGCATTGACAACATGGTCTCCATCAACAGTTGTCTGGAAGTCGATCTATATGGTCAGGTGTCTTCCGAAAGCACTGGTACACGGCAAATCAGCGGCACAGGCGGACAGCTGGACTTCTTGACCGGCGCCTCCGCTTCCCGCGGCGGCAAGGCATTTATCTGTATGAGTTCTACGTTTACAGACAGAAATGGTATGCTACAATCGCGCATTGTCCCACGCTTCGGCGGCGATATTATCACCTCGCCTCGCTCGCAGGTCTATTATCTCGCCACGGAATACGGTGTCGTCAATCTCATCGGCAAATCTACTTGGGAACGGGCAGAAGCCATTATTTCTCTGGCTCATCCGATGTTCCGCGACCAACTCATTCGTGCCGCACAGTCACAGCACATTTGGAGACACTCCAACAAACGATAACACAAAGCCCCGACAAGTTGTCGGGGCTTTTACGTTACATATTGATTTTTACTTTGACAATGCGTGTGACTGCTGTGTCAATTTGTTCTTCTGTCAGTTCACCGCTTTTTACAGCGTCCAGTACGCCCTGATAGGCTTCCTTGAAGTTCTCAGGCATGAGTATGATATCAGCACCTGCCTGTAAGGCTTTCACGGCCGCCTGTGCCGAAGTGTACTGTTCAGTCACAGCTCCCATATTCATAGCATCTGTAACGACAATGCCATCATAGCCCATCTGCTCACGCAAGACATCCGTAATCATGGTTTTAGACAGTGAAGTCGGTGTATCGTCGTTTGTGATATTAGGCACCGAAATATGCGCCGCCATGATAAACTCTGCTCCGTTTTTAATCGCATATTCAAATGGAATCAGCTCACTTTGTTTGAGCTCATCCAATGTCTTATTGGTATATGCATAGCCCTTATGGGTATCACCTTCCGTGGCGCCGTGTCCCGGAAAATGCTTGTACACACTGTGTATCTGATGCTGCGACAATCCCTGTGCAACTGCCAATGACATATCTGAGACCACTTGCGGATCACTGCCAAACGACCGTTTTTTCACTACCGTATTTTCCGGATTGGTCAGCACATCAGCATCCGGCGCAAAGTCAAGATTAAATCCCAATGCAGACAAATAGGTACCGATGGTCTCTCCCGCCTGTTTGGCTTTCTGTACATCCCCTGACGCGCCAATATCAGCCATATTTCCGACATTAGGCACATCAAACCGACCGCTTCCTGCGACGCGGGCAACCGTACCGCCTTCCTCATCGACACTGAGAAACGCCGGCAGACCGGTTCTGTCCTTACTGTATTTTTGAACATTGCTCAGCATCTCTTGTACCTGTTGTTCAGACTGCAAATTATCGCTGAAATACACAAATCCGCCGACCGGTGTTTTGTCTATCGCCTGTTTGGTTGATTCTCCGGCCGCTGTCGCGGTACCAATGTCCACAATTGCCTCCGGCTTGACAAGAAACAGCTGTGCCACCTTATCTTCCAGTGACATCGCACTGACAATGCGTTGAACTTCATCTGTTTTGTCCGGAGCATTTTGTGAAGCACTTCCAGTGTCAGCAGAATTTGTTCCGCATCCAACACAGCCTAACAGGAGTGTTGCACCGAGCAGTACGGCAAGAGATCGGATTCTCTTTTTCAACGATATTCCCCCTTTGAATATTTAGCTCTCATTTACCAGTTTTCCTGTCATATGCTCAATATGCAGCGCCAAAAGCTGCACACGTGCAATCGCTTTTTCCATCTCCGCATCGACTTCTTCTTCCGTCGGATAATATTTCATCGCCAGCTTGCGGACTTTTTCTTCCGTCTGCGCTGCGTCCGCAATCAGCTCTGCTCTGCCAAATGCAATCACACTGGTCACATTCCACACCCAGTCATTTTCCTTCTGGAAACCGGTGTTCCATGTGGTAAAGCACACTTTGTCGCGGGCTTTGATTGCGTCAATTTTATGACCAACCTTGGCACAGTGAAAATAAATTGTCTGTTCGCCTTCATCGTAATAAAAATCCAGCGGAACCGCATACGGATAGCCTTCATCACCGATGACAGACAAAACACCTCGTTTTTCCGTCTTGAGAATCTCTGCACACGTTTCCTCTGTGACTGCCTGTTTATATCTTCTCATTTCTCGAAACATATCATTTTCTCCTTTGCCGCGTTTACAAATAGTAAATCATATGTTCATTATAAAGCATTCCCGATGGTATTGCAACGCAGGTTATTTGGCAATGTGCTTCTGATAACACTGTACCGTCAGAAATAAAAACAAAGGGATCGCCACAAGCTCACACACCAGCATCACATGCGCCGGCCAAACGCTGATCGTCTTGCCAAGATGCAGAAATTCAAAATTGCATATCGTATAGGTATAGCTATTATTCATGCCAACACCACCAGCCGGTAAAATGCGGGCAATCCACGCGGTCAAAGTTCCGCCGCCAAACATATACAGCAAAGACGGCGCAATCAAAAATACCAACGAAATGCCCAACGCTTTGACATTGGAACGACTGACGCTTGACACGAACAAGGTAAAACTGCTGACAGCAAGCAGCGTCACAAGTCCCATGGCCGTAATGGCATTTTGCGCCTCTCCGACTGTGCCGGAAAACAGAGTTGCCGCTGACTGAATCACCTGTAGGGATGTTTTTCTGCATTCCCAGCCAAACAGAGAATTGGAAAGCACGGTAAAAATCGTCATGCACACGGCAAATACCGCAATGAAAATCAGCATTGCTGCCGTGATTTTTGTTACCGCCAGTCTCTTGCGGCCATGTTTCGTGCAGCGCAAAATATCATCCGCACCGGTCTGATACTCCGCAGAGAAGATCGGCGCGGCAATCAGTGTGCACAAAAATACTAACAGAAAAACATACATCCCAACATATTCCAACGCATCCATTGTATATCCCGGATAATAGAAAAACGGCTGCGGTACTTTGCTGTACATCTGTTTCGCCTGTTCCTGTGCCTCCGGATGGTCATGCTGCTCTAAATGCATCAAATCACCAATGTGCGTTTTACACTGTTTGTAAAAGTTCTTGGCATCTTGATTTGTCAGCTGTGTAACCTCCGGCGCGAGTCCCTGTGCATCGGCATTGATCTCAATCAGGCGCCTGACCAACGGAGCTTCTGGAAAAATTTTCTGATAATACACATCCATCGGAAAATCTTCGCTGTTGACATCTCCATATTGTTTTACCGCCCCTTGATACTCCGCAAGGGCTTTTTGCATCTTTTCCGTCGTTACTTCACCGCTATATGGCGCAGCCAGTTGTTTGATCTCCTGCACAGCCCGTAAACCGGTGATTTCAGAATCTTCCGATGAATATAGTCCGACATATGATGCCGGCAGCCATGCCATTACGAGCGACAGCACCAATGCCAACGCCAAAATACATTTTGTCGCACGGGAACTTACCGTGCGCTTGAGCTCCAATTGCAATAATCGCATCAGTTACCCCTCTCTTTCTGTGTGCGGAAACAGCCACAAATACAAATCCTCCAGACGCGGCTGTATATTTTGAGACTGTGGAATTTCCGGTTTCTCCGCCAAATAGCGAATAGAAATACTGCCGTCTTCTTCATTGCGCAGGCTGACAACGCATAGCTGTTGCTCCCACCGTGACACCTCTTCCTGTCGGATCCTCGCATTCCAAACCTTTTCATCCATCTGCTGTACCAGTTGTTCCGTCGTTCCGGACGCGATAATGGAACCATCTTTCATGACTGCATTTTGCGTTGCGATATACTCGACATCTGACACAATATGCGTCGAAATCAGCACAATGCGGTCATGGGCAAATTCGGACAGCAAATTCCGGAACCGCACGCGCTCTCCTGGGTCCAGTCCACTGGTCGGCTCGTCTAAAAATAAAACCTCCGGCTCATTGAGCAGCGCCTGTGCAATGCCAACTCGACGCTTCATGCCGCCGGACAGCTTGGCAATCTTTTTGTTTCTCACCTCAGACAGCGTTAACAGCTCCAGCAAATCATTGATGCGCTTTTTTGTGTCTGTTTTTGTCAGCCCTTTGAGCGCCGCCATGTATTCCAGATAATTTTTTACCGTGAACTCCGGATAAAATCCGAACTCCTGCGGCAGATAACCAAACACATCACGCCACGCTGCGCCCAATGTACCAATCTCTATGCCGTCATAATAAATCTCGCCTTTGGTCGGCTGTAAAATACCCGCAACCATGCGCATCAGGGTCGTCTTGCCCGCGCCGTTCGCGCCCAGCAAGCCCCATACGCCGGGTGTCAGCTTTAAACTGACATCGTTGACCGCTCGTTTGTCTTTAAATTGTTTGGTCATATGGTCAATACGCAATTCCATACACCATTCCTCCCTTTTTTATCAAGTTCCAAAGCTGTACACCACAGACAAACAGCAATGCGGCAAACACACCCACATATCCTATGTGAAATTCGGCCGCAATCCGGCTGCGGTGCCAGCAAAGCAGAACCACCAACACGATGCTCGTCCAAACGGCTGCATACAATGGCAATCCCCCCCCTGCGGCATGTGCCAGCAGCAGCAAATCACCGCACATGGTAAGCAGAGCAGGAAAGAGTACATACATAACAATGCAGCCCAAACTGAACCATGTATGATGCGCGGCACATATAATCGCAACGCTGAGTGTCACTGCCACACCGATTCCTGCAAAAACCAATTGCGCGGCCAGCTGCTGTGCGCCGGAATAATAGCACGGCAATTCGATTTCCATCATTTGATACCGAATGGTTCGATACAGCATCGGCAGCACCGCAGTAATTGCCGCAACACCACATCCCATGAGCGATACATACGGATAGGCAGACAACGCGCCGCTGTACATACAGCCAAGCAATGCCGCTAACACAAGAATCTGCCATAGCCACATAGAGACACCAGAAAACCGTGCCTGTACGATCAGGAAAGAAAGCCAGCTTCGATGATTCCGCATCGGATGTTCTGCCGCCATGTTTTGTGCTGCCATGACGGTTCGTTGTACTTGTTCTGCATTTGGTTGTTCACGCGTCCGAAGTGCTTCAGACAGCTGTTTTTCAAAATTTTTCATTGCCATCCTCCTTCCGACAATTTGGATTTCAGCGTTTTGAGTGCCGCCCGCAGGCGAGATTGTACGGTTCGCAGCGGCAGGCCTGTTATCTGTGCAATCTCCCGCAGCTTAAACTGCTGTGCATAACGCAAAATAATCAACTCCCGCTGTTGTTCCGGCAGCAGCGCCGTCAAACGCAGAAAATCCGCCTCCTGCTCCGCCTGCTGATAGCCGTCCTCTTGCGTTGTCAGACCTTCCGGCAGCGAAATGTCTGTATGCCAATGGCTGCGATACATATCCGTACAGACATTGGCTGCCATGCGATAGAGATATGCTCGAAATTTTCCTCTGTGTATGTAGCTATTCCAATGCCGCAGGAGCTTTAAAAAGGTCTCGTGCACGGCATCCTCTGCGCTTTGTTTGTCCGGTGTATGCCAGCGGCAATACCGCAGCAGTTCCGGATAATACATCTGGATGAGTTCTTCCATCGCCGATGCGTCTCCATCTGTGATTCGTTTTATCAATTGATCTTCACGCGTCAAGATACACCTCCTGAAGGCGTCCCTTCACTTATTACAACGGATGCCGCGCATAAAATGATTGACCCAAAACAAAAAATTCCGGCTATCCGTGAACACATCACAGACAGCCGGAATAAGTACCGTTCTATTACTTAATGCAGATGGTCTCTACCTCGAGCTTCGCGCCCTTCGGCAGGCCTGCAACAGCAAAGCAGGAACGAGCCGGTGCTTCGTTCGGGAAATACTTTGCATATACTGCATTGAATGCGGCAAAATCATTCAAATCAGCCAAGAAGCAGGTGGTTTTGACAACGTTTGCAAACGTCAGACCAGAAGCCTCCAGCAGTGCGCCGATATTCTTCATGACCTGTTCGGTCTGTTCCTCAATGGTCTTGCCCTCTACCTCGCCGGTAGCCGGATTGATCGGAATCTGACCAGAGGTGAATACATAGCCGTCGGTCTCAATCGCCTGAGAATACGGGCCGATTGCAGCCGGTGCATTAGAAGTTGCAATTACATTCTTCATCACAGAACACTCCTTTTCTTTACTTACCCTTCAGCTTCTTCAGACGCTCGGTATTCGACAGAATTGCCTTGCGCATACGAATGCTTTCCGGTGTTACTTCAATCATCTCATCATCGCCGATGAACTCCATTGCTTCCTCAATGGACATCTTGCGCGGCGGAACCAGACGCAGTGCATCATCTGCACCGGCAGAACGCATATTGGTCAGTTGCTTCTTCTTGCAGACATTGACAGCCATGTCTTCGTTCTTCGGAGAAGAACCGATAATCATACCCTCATATACTTCTGTGCCCGGTCCAATAAACAGCTGTCCACGCTCCTGTGCATTGAACAGACCGTAGGCAACCGCGGTGCCGGTCTCAAACGCAATCAGAGAGCCAGTGGAACGCTTGGAGATTTCACCCTTGTACGGCATATAATCATAGAATACCGAGCTGAGGATGCCTTCGCCCTTGGTATCGGTCAGGAATTCGGTCTTGTAACCAAACAGACCGCGAGCCGGAACCAAGAATTCAATGCGCATACGATCGCCCTGCGGTGCCATGTGCTGCAGTTCACCCTTACGAGATCCCATCTTCTCCATAACTGCACCAACAGCATCTGCCGGAACGTCTGCTACCATGCGCTCAATCGGTTCATACTTTTTACCGTCGATAGTCTTGAACAGGGCACGCGGTGCGCCTACCTGGAATTCGTAACCCTCACGACGCAGAGTCTCAATCAGGATGGACAGATGCATCTCGCCACGACCTGCTACACGGAAGGTATCTGTATTGTCGGTCTCGTGTACGCGCAGGGATACGTCCTTGAGAAGCTCACGATGCAGACGCTCGCGTAGCTGACGAGAGGTGACAAACTTGCCCTCGCGGCCGGCAAACGGAGAATTGTTGACAGAGAAATACATTTCTACAGTTGGCTCCGAAATTTTCACGAACGGCAGCGGCTTTGGATTTTCCGGATCACACAGGGTATCACCGATCGTGACGTTTTCAATACCGGATACACAAACAATATCGCCAGCAGAGATCTCATCTACCGGTGTATGACCCAAGCTGTCAATGGTGTACATAGATACAGCCTTTGCCTTGTACGGCTTGTCATGCTGGTTATAGTTGCAAACCATCAAATCCTGACCGACATGCATGATACCGCGTTCTACACGACCGATGGCGATACGGCCAACATAGTCACTGTAATCAATAGAAGATACCAACATCTGAAGCGGGCCTTCGGTATCCACGTGCGGTGCCGGAATATGCTCCAGAATGGTTTCAAACAGCGGAGTCAGATCTTCGCCTGGGGTGTTTGGAGACAGGCTTGCCGTGCCGTCACGACCGGAACAATACAGAATCGGGCTGTCCAACTGCTCATCCGAGGCATCCAGTGTCAGCAGCAACTCCAGAACCTCATCGCCGACATCTGCCAGACGAGCATCCGGACGGTCAATCTTATTGACAACAATAATGATCTTATGACCAAACTCCAGTGCCTTCTCCAGAACGAAACGAGTCTGCGGCATCGGGCCCTCGAAGGCATCGACCAGTAGGATAACGCCGTCTACCATCTTCAGGATACGCTCGACCTCGCCGGAGAAATCAGCATGACCCGGAGTATCTACAATATTGATCTTCGTATCTTTATAATGTACGGAAGTATTCTTTGCCAAAATCGTAATGCCACGCTCACGCTCCAGGTCGTTGCTGTCCATGACACGTTCTTCCACTACCTGATTAGCACGGAAGGCACCGCCCTGCTTTAGCATCTGATCAACCAGCGTTGTCTTGCCGTGGTCAACGTGTGCGATGATTGCGATGTTTCTTAAATCATTTCTTACCATGAGTTCCTCCAAAGTAACGTCGAAACAGATTCATACATAGATTTTTGTCTTTATATTTGTATCGTGATTTATTATACCCTGTCTTTTATGCTTTTTCCATCCTCAGGTTCATCAAAATTTCTCTTTTTTTGTGCAAATTTTTCATAAATTTTTTTAGATTTTTTCTTGACATTCTCTCTCAACATGAGTATAATAATATTCGTTGGTTCGCAAGGAACGACAAAAAAATATTGCCGAATTGTGTAAAGGTAGCACGACAGACTCTGACTCTGTTTGTGAGGGTTCGAATCCTTCTTCGGCAACCATATGGAGAGTTGGCTGAGTGGTCGAAGGCGCACGACTGGAAATCGTGTAACGGTGATGAGCCGTTCTAGGGTTCAAATCCCTAACTCTCCGCCATAAAAAAGACTTGAAACTTGCTTCGAGTCTTTTTTTGTTTTATATCTTTGGCTTCGAAACTTGTCAAAACACCGCAATTGCTCGATTTTCCTATGATTTCTGTGAAATTTTCGTGAAGTTTCTTTATTTTTTCCATTTTTCCCTTGACATCTCCTGTGCTTTCGAATAAAATAAATTACAATTTGATTACAAAACAATTTCATGTTTGTAATCTCTATTTTGAAAGGAGATCTTTATGACAACGGATTTATCTAAAAAATTGATCCGAACTGTTTCTTCCGTCTGTATTTTAGGCACACTTACCGCCGCTGTTGCGTTTGCAGCTGGTGAATCGCCTATTTCCATAGATAAGAGTTTATTTTCACAGGCTGCGATTTCTCCGGTCAAACTGGATGAGATTTACGCAAATCAAACAACTACAGATCCGTCTGCCCCTTCTCTGACTGAGCAGACCGGCGCAGATGCCGCCGCAGTTTCCGTTGCTGACTCCTCTGCATCTACAGATGTTGCGCCAGCAGCAAAGTCTGCCGATTCTGCACAGACAGACACAGACGCTACACCGGCAGAATCTGCACCACCGGTTTCCACACCGATTTATGATTTGCAGACCAATCACCCGGACATTGCGTACACAACGAAAGACGGTCGTCCGGCAGGTGCAACAATATATACTTCCGGCTGCTGCCCAGTCAGCGTTGCCAATATTCTGCGCAACTTATGCGGCATCACAGATGCCACCTCTGAGAACATGTGTGCACTGGCAACAGAATCCGGCGCTCGTTATGACGGCGGTACCGATCCGCTCAAGATGCTGGACGCCGCTGCTGCCAAATGGGGCGGTTTCACCTATCAGTATTCCAATTCTATGGAGGAACTGCAGCAGTGTCTCTCGGAAGGCGGCATGGCACTGGCACATACAAACGGTGCAACCGGTGGCGCAACCGGTCTGTTCGCAGATAACGGTCATTTTGTCGCACTAGTGTCTGGCGATGCTTCGACAATCACCGCAGTCGACCCATATTGGACGGAAAACAAGTGGACTGGCAATGAGGTACGCAAAGCCAATGCAGTGGAAACGGAGGTACACGGCGTTGTCAATGTACAGACTCAGGCAGTCGGTGCCGCTTGCGACTATTTCTACCTGATTCGCAAGGCATAAAGTCCTTCAGGCAGCAGCCATTTCGCTGTTGCCTTTTTCTTTTCCTCGTTTTATTTATAAAAAAATCAAAAAAATGCTTGACTTTTATGTGTACACGCAGTATAATAATCTTCGTTGCTAAGAGGCAAATAATAAAATATTGATGGAGAGTTGGCTGAGTGGTCGAAGGCGCACGACTGGAAATCGTGTAACGGTGATGAGCCGTTCTAGGGTTCAAATCCCTAACTCTCCGCCATAAAAAGCACAAAAACTTTGGTTTTTGTGCTTTTTTCTTTATCCAAAAAACTGTCTCTATACATTACTTTTTGTTTATGTTATACTAACTAGACAACATAAAAATATAATATATAGAAAGGCAGGCAGTGATTTTGGCTCGTTCAGACCTGCATATTCATACGATATATTCTGATGGTTCTGATTCGGCGGAACAATTGCTCACAAACATCCGCAATCATCATATCCCATATTTTTCTGTGACTGATCATGACACCATTGACGGCGTCCTGCATCTTCAGTCCTTAGATTTATCCGGTTTACACTTCTTCCCCGGCGTGGAGTTTTCTTGCTTTACTCCGTATAAAAAGTGTCATATTCTCGGCTATTGCTACGATGCCGGCTGTCCGGCATTTCAAGATGTCTTAATTGAAGGCCATGCCAAGCGGATGCAAAAGCTCCAGCTTCGTTTAGACTACTTGAAAGAAAAATTTGGCATCGTTTTTTCAAAACAAACACAAGATTCCTTTTATCAAATGACCAGTGTAGGAAAGCCTCATCTCGCCAAAGCATTGATTGCACTTGGCTATGGCACAACCATCCAAGAGGTCATGGACAAGTATTTGACTCTGCACACCCCGAATGACAAAGTAGAAGCAGCAAAAGCCATTGCAGCGATTCGCGTAGCAGGCGGAACAGCCGTTTGGGCACATCCGCTCGGCGGCGAGGGCGAACGTCATCTGACACCGGAAGAATTCACCAAACAGCTGGATGTCCTGCTGCAATGCGGCTTACAGGGCTTAGAATGCTATTATTCCCGCTATAATCAGGCAGAAATCGACTTTTTATTGCAACAAGCGCGTGAGCATCATTTGTTCATCAGCGGTGGCAGTGACTACCATGGCGTAAACAAAACAATTTCTCTCTGCGAGTTAAACAGCTTCGGCGCACCTGTTGACAGTTCTCAACTCAGTTTACTCACCTACCTACAGCACACAACCTCATCAAAATTCCCAAATCAAACTGGTACGTTCTGTGCTTTTTGATACGGTATTCAGGTTGACATCTGCCTGGTTATACCATATAATAGTGAGGAATATTGGCGATGACGAAGAAAAGTAACGCTCTTTATCGCTTCCAGTGAGTGGAGGACAGTGCGAACTCCACAGAATTGAATGAGCGCGAAGAACACTTTATCAGCCGCAATCTGAACCTTCGGGAATGTTTCCGATCAGTAGGTGCGCCGACCTGCCGTGCGACAAACGGCTCTCTTGAGTGACCGGCTATTCCGGTAAATCAGGTGGTACCGCGGACAGATACTCTGTTCGTCCTGAACCAATTGTTTGGGACGAGCAGTTTTTTTATGCTTATTTCCCGAAAAACCTATATTACGAAAGGAGTTCAAACCATGAACACATCCAATGTTTATCGTAACAAGACAATGAATGCGATCACGGAAGCTGATGTCGGCTCTACACTGCGCATTGCAGGCTGGGTAGAAAACATCCGTGACCACGGCGGCGTATCGTTCATCGATCTGCGCGACATGTACGGCACCATGCAGGTTGTTATGCGCGACACTTCCCTGCTCAAGGGCATCAACAAGGAGGACTGCATCTCCGTAGAAGGCCCGATTCAGCACCGCGACGAGGAAACCTACAACCCGAAAATCCCGACCGGCACGATTGAGCTGGAGGCACATACTGTGACCATGCTGGGCAAGGTACACCGTCAGTTGCCGTTTGAAATTCAGACCTCGAAAGAGATTCGCGAGGATGTTCGTCTAAAATATCGTTACCTCGACCTGCGCAACAAGAAGGTTAAGGACAACATTGTATTTCGTTCTCAGGTCATTTCATTCCTGCGACAGAAGATGACAGATATGGGCTTCCTGGAAATCCAGACCCCGATTCTGTGTGCTTCTTCTCCGGAGGGTGCACGTGACTACGTGGTTCCGTCCCGTAAGTTCAAGGGCAAGTTCTATGCGCTGCCGCAGGCTCCACAGCAGTACAAGCAGCTGCTGATGGTATCCGGTTTTGACAAGTACTTCCAGATTGCTCCATGCTTCCGCGACGAGGACGCTCGTGCTGATCGTTCCCCTGGCGAGTTCTATCAGCTGGACTTCGAGATGAGCTTTGCTACGCAGGAAGATGTCTTCCGTGCAGGCGAAGAAGTTCTGACTGCTACGTTTGAGAAGTTTGCGCCGGAAGGTGCCGCTGTCACTGCTGCTCCGTATCCGGTTATCAGCTACAAGCAGGCCATGTTGGAATTCGGTACCGACAAGCCGGATCTGCGCAACCCGCTGCGTATCATCGACCTGTCTGAGTTCTTCTCCCGCTGCACCTTTAAGCCGTTTATTGGCAAGACAGTTCGTGCCATCAAGGTGCACGCAAACATGTCCAAGGGCTTCCACGAAAAGCTGCTGAAGTATGCACAGTCCATCGGTATGGGCGGTCTGGGCTACTTGCAGGTAAAGGACGACATGTCCTACAAGGGTCCGATCGATAAGTTTATTCCGGACGATATGAAGTCTGAAATCGCAGAGCTTGCCGGTCTGAAAGCTGGCGACACCATCTTCTTTATCGCAGACCGCGAGAGCAAGGCTGCAAACTACGCAGGTCAGCTGCGCAATGAGTTGGGCGCTCGTCTGGATCTGATTGAAAAGAATGCATATCGCTTCTGCTTCGTCAACGATTTCCCGATGTTCGAGTTTGACGAGGAAGAAAAAAAGATTATCTTCACGCATAATCCGTTCTCCATGCCGCAGGGCGGTCTGGAAGCACTGAACACCAAGGATCCGACCGAGATTCTGGCATATCAGTACGATATTGTCTGCAACGGTGTGGAGCTGTCTTCCGGTGCTGTTCGTAACCACGATCTGGAAATCATGGTCAAGGCATTTGAAATTGCCGGTTATACTGAGGAAGATCTCAAGGAGAAGTTTGGCGCTCTGTACAACGCCTTCCAGTTTGGTGCACCTCCGCACGCAGGTATGGCACCGGGCGTTGACCGCATGATTATGCTGCTGCGCAACGAGGAGAACATCCGCGAGGTTATCGCATTCCCGATGAACGGCAACGCACAGGATCTGATGTGCGGCGCTCCGGGCGAGATCACCGAGCATCAGCTGCGCGAGGTTCATATCAAGATCCGCGACTAATTGCTGATTTTTCTAATCATTCGCAAAAAATTACACCCTGCTGTTCCGAAATCAAAACCACCGGTTGAACCGGTGGTTTGACCAGCCCCTATAAGGGGCATTACAGGCTAGACCCTCTGGAAGAGGGTACTGAAAGTTTGACATCGCATTTCCATTACAGGCGGCCGCTTAAAAGCGGCTGTCTGTTTTTGCCTTATTTATTCTTTTTACCTGTGAACGGATCGATGTATTCTTTCATCGTTACTTGGTCTTTCATGTAATCCTCTTCCAATTGGTTGCGGATATACTCCTCGATCATCTTCTGGTTCTTTCCAACGCTATCTACATAATACCCTCTCGCCCAGAAATTTCTTCTTCCATATTTATACTTCAAATTTGCATGACGATCAAATATCATCAGGCTGCTTTTTCCCTTGAGGTATCCCATAAATTGTGCTACACTTAAGTACGGCGGAAGACTTACCAGCATGTGGATATGATCCGGGCATGCTTCTGCCTCAATCAATTCCACTTTTTCTGCTCGCACAATTTTCTCAAGATTGCTCCTATTTCTTTCTTGAGTTCCCCATATATTTCTTTTCTCCGATATTTCGGAGCGAACACTATATGGTATTGACATCTATACGTCGAATGTGACGTATGTCTTACCTCGTTCTTCACTTCGTTGTAAACCTCCTTGTTCTCGGAAATGCGGCTGCCAAACCATTTCCATTATACTGGGAGGTTTCTTTTTTGTGTATTATAAGTTTTTTTATTTACCCCCCAGTAGAACTGAGGTTTTGTCATGCTTAAGCGCCAAAAATTAATCCCCTGCATGTTCATTGCAGGGGATTTTCTCTGTCTGTTGTAGCTTAGTGACAGCCGTGATTGCCGCAGCCATGATCTCCGCAGGTATGACCTTCGCCGTGCTCATGGTCATGATGCGAACAGTGCACATTCGGATTATATCCCAGTGTACCTGCCAGAAGTGCCTGTACGACTTCATCTGCATCTCCCGTCACACCACCATATAACTGAATACCTGCCGTTGTCAGCGCCATCTGTGCACCGCCGCCAATACCTCCGCAAATCAGCGTATCCACGCTATTTTCTGACAAAAATCCTGCCAATGCGCCATGTCCGCTGCCGTTTGTCAGAACGACAACGGAATTTTTGACAACGCCGTTTTCTACATCGTAAATCTTAAATGCTTCTGTGTGTCCAAAATGCTGAAAAATCTGTCCGTTTTCATAAGTTACCGCAATTCTCATTGTTTGGCTTCCTTTCTGTGGCAATGCTGCCTGTGTTTGCTGTTGTGTTCTGCATGAGTTTCTCCAACTGCAACCGCATTTCTGGCACAGTTGATATGATCCGCCCGCAATCTGTAATTGCTTGCCATTGACGATACAATCTGCCAACTTAAATCGCGCCGATTCATAAATTTCCGTCACAGTGGTGCGGGAAATCTGCATCTGCTGTGCTGTATCCTCATGCGTTTTTCTCTCAAAATCCACCAGTCGAATCACTTCATATTCATCTACCGACAACGTAATCTGTTCTGATGGAGAAATGCCGTCCGGTTGAAAATGAATATAATCCGGCTCCCAACATACCCTTCGTTTTCGCTTGGGTCGTGCCATTCCATCACCTCGTTTTCGTCATATGTCGATAATAACACAATGCACTTGCTCCGTCAAGCAAACACGACACTATGAAATTTCAAAGTATTTTATTTCATGCCTAAAAAGCGCAAATATTCCTCCGTAGATAACAGCGGCATAGATAAATTTTGTTTTGTCTCTGTGCAGACAAATCCTTCAGCAACCAATTCATATCCCGCCTGTTCTACGACTGATAAATATTTCGACACAATGCCCTGTACGGATTCTTGTTTGGAACGCAGCAACTTACCGCAGTTTCGATAAATCTCTAAGCAAGGCTGACAGCAGGAAAACGCAGCTTGTATCACAGAGAAATTATTTTCTCCAGGAAAACCACAATTAGAAATGGCTACATATTTCTGTTCTCGTTTGGCTGCATCTTCCATATCAAAGTTTCCGTTATGCTGTGCAATAATCGGACTTTTTAACGGAATCAAACGATCTACAAAATTTTTCAGCAGTGCTGTCATATTCCAAGAAAAGACCGGTGAGCCAAAACATACCACATCTGCAGACATATATGCACGCAGCAATTTCTCCATGTCATCATGAAAGACGCATGTGCCCGGTGTTTGAAACCAGCAAGTAAAACATCCTTTGCATTGCTGGATTTCGTATTCTGCAAGCTGATAAATTTCTGTTTCCGCCCCAGCACGTGATGCGCCGTCTAAAAATGCCGTCATAATTCGGTTGGTTGCGCTCTCCGTACCGGATGGACTGCCATTAAATGCTACAAATTTCATGTAAAAATCTCCTATATCTTCGTTTTATCTTATTTTTTCTCATTATATAGGTTCTTTTCACGAAAAACAATCCACGCTCCGTAGAGTTAGAACAAAAAAAGCAGACACGCATGTGTCTGCCTTTTTATCATGATTCACAGCTTTCAATCTGTGTACAAATTCCGTTTTTCAGCGTGAGAATGCGCTGATTGCGGCTGCCGCGGAATCGCAGCATCAAATCTCGTTTTTCTTCGATAAATTCTCCATCTACGAGAATATCAATATACGAAAGCATTTCCTTGGTAACGTCTGTAAACACAGAACTGCCCTCCGTCAAATCTGTATCGTAAGTGTAGCCCGTATAACACCAGACAGTCTTTTCCGGCAGCTCTGTCTTAACCCGTCGCAGCAACGCCGTCAAAGTGGGCTGATTTTCCGGTTCAAATGGCTCACCACCGAGCAAAGACAGACCCGTAATATAATCCGGTTTTAAGCCTTCTATGATGCTTTCCTCTACCTCCTGCGTGTACGGTTCGCCATAGGTAAAGTCCCATGTTTCTGCGTTGAAGCAGCCTTTGCAATGATGCCGACAACCGGAAACAAACAAACTGACACGAACGCCAGTTCCATTTGCCACATCATAAAATTTTATCGTTGCATAATTCATATGTATTCTCTCTTACAGGTGCAGGACGCGATCCTTGATCTCCTGTGTTCTGCCCTGATTCCAGAACTGTGTGCCAATATATCCGCAGGTTCTGCGGGCAACAAACAACTGATTCTGGTCACGATTACCACAATTCGGGCACTCCCAAACCAGTTTGCCTTCTTTATCGGTCACGATCTGAATTTCACCATCATAACCACACTTTTCACAGTAGTCGCTTTTCGTGTTCAGCTCTGCATACATGATATTATCATAAATAAAGCGCATGACAGCGAGCACTGCTTCGGTGTTATTCTGCAAGTTCGGAACTTCTATATAACTGATAGCACCGCCTGGAGACAGTTTCTGGAATTCTGACTCAAACTTCAGCTTGCTGAATGCATCAATGTGTTCGGCAACATGTACGTGATAGCTATTTGTGATGTAATTCTTGTCTGTGACGCCCGGAATAATGCCGAAACGCTTCTGCAAGCACTTCGCGAACTTATATGTCGTGGATTCCATCGGTGTACCGTATACGGAATAGCTAATATTTTCTGCTTCCGACCATTCTTTGCACTTGTCATTGAGCTTCTGCATAACTTTGAGCGCAAAGTCCCTGCCTTCCGGCGAGGTATGTGTTTTACCAATCATGCGCACACACATCTCACACAGACCGGCATATCCCAGAGAAATCGTTGAATAACCGCCAAACAGCAGCTTATCAATGGTCTCGCCCTTCTTCAAGCGTGCCAGCGCGCCGTTCTGCCACAGAATCGGTGCAACATCCGAAATGGTGCCGAGCAGACGCTCATGACGGCAGCGCAGCGCACGATGGCATAGATCCAGTCGTTCTTCGTAAATCTTCCAGAACACATCCATATCGCCGTGAGACGAACATGCAACATCGACCAAGTTAATGGTGACAACGCCCTGATTGAATCGTCCATAATACTTGCGTGAGCCATCCGGCTTGCGCTGGCTGTCCTCTACCGTCAGGAACGAACGGCAGCCCATGCACGGATACACGTCGCCCTTCTTGAGCGAGCGCATTACCTTGGCGGAAATATAATCCGGTACCATGCGCTTTGCTGTACACTCTGCGGACAATTTGGTCAAATACCAATACTTGGAATCCTTGGTGATATTATCTTCATCCAGCACGTAAATCAGCTTCGGGAATGCCGGAGTAATCCAAATACCCTTTTCATTCTTGACGCCCTGCATACGCTGGCGAAGTACCTCTTCGATAATCATTGCGAGGTCATCTCGCTCCTGGCCTTCCGGCACCTCATCCAGATACATAAACATCGTGACAAACGGCGCCTGACCGTTACAGGTCATCAAAGTAATCAGCTGGTACTGAATGGTCTGAATGCCACTCTTTACTTCGCTTCTCAGACGACTTTCTACTACTTTATTGATAATGCGCTCGTCTAAGGAATCTCCACATGCTGTACGCTCTTCGATGACCAGTTTGCGAATTTTTTTGCGGCTGATGTCAACAAACGGAGCCAAGTGCGACAGGGTAAAGGTCTGACCGCCATACTGATTGCTTGCAACCTGTGCAACAATCTGTGTGGTGACATTACATGCCGTAAAGAAGCTGTGCGGCTTTTCAATCATTGTCTCGCTGATGACAGTGCCGTTTTGCAGCATGTCTTCCAGATTGATCAGGTCACAGTTGTGTTCCTTCTGCGCAAAATAATCCGAGTCATGGAAATGAATAATGCCCGCTTCATGTGCCTTGACAATATTTTCCGGCAGCAACACACGCATCGTCAAATCCTTACTCACTTCACCAGCCATGTAGTCACGCTGGGTCGAGTTAATCACCGGATTTTTGTTGGAATTCTCCTGCTTAACATTTTCATTCAAATGGTCAATCAGCGCCAAAATTTCATTGTCTGTCGTGTTCGATTTACGAGCCAGTTCCCGCTTATACCGATAGCGCACATACTTCTGTGCCACTTCATAGCCGCGCATCTCCATGATACCGATCTCGACCATATCCTGCACATCTTCCACATGCGTGATATGCGGCAGTGATTCCAGCTTTTTTTCCACAGTATCTGCAACTGCCTGAATCTGATACTCATTCAATCTATGAATCGGCTCAACCTCAAGATTGGCAGCCTTCACGGCATTGACGATCTTCGATAAATCAAATGGGACTTCTTCACCATTTCTTTTGATAACTTTCATCGTAAATCCTCCCTCTTGCTCATTCATTATAAGCCCGCACAGAGCATCTGTCAACATATTGTGTATCTTTCTATAGAATTGTACAATATGTAGAGTATCTTTTGTTTGACATCTGAGCAAGTCTGTTACCGACTGCGCGGCGAACATTTATTATTATATAATTTCTCTTTGCAATCCGCAACCAACCTGCTATAATATTCTCGGATAATTTTTGCGAAAATCGGAGTGCATATTTATTATGAATCAACAAAAAAACAGGAATTTCATTGGCGGCATTCTGATTTTTATCGGCGGTGCTCTCTGGGGCATGATTGGCCCCTGTATTCAAATCATGGAACAGCTCGGTTCCGATTCTATTCTTACGAGCTTCTTGCGCATCGCTTTTGCCTTTGTTATCATGCTTGTATTGACAATCGCGCGCTTTGGCTGTTCTTCACTCAGAATCAACAAAAAAGCGCTGTTCGCCTGTGCTCTGCTCGGACTGATTTGTCACGGCATTTATAATATCTTTTACAGCCTTGCTGTCAATCTGGCAGGTATTACGATTAGTGCGGTTCTGCTCAATATTGCTCCTCTGTTTACTGCGTTGTTTTCTTGGATATTATTCCATGAGCATATCGCATCGAGAAAAATCTTTGCCCTTATCATCAATGTATTTGGCTGCGTACTCGCCGCAACCGGCGGAAATTTTTATGTTGCTTCGCTTTCCCTTACCGGCATTGTATGCGGCATTTTCGCAGGACTCTGTTATGGTCTCACCGCTATTTTTGGAAAAATCGCAGGAGAGCAGAGCAACGCTTTTGCGATGAGTACTTACAGCTATCTCTTCGCGGCGATTTTTCTCTTTTTCTTCTCCAAGCCATGGCAGTCCACTGTAATAACGAGTCTGCCGTTGCTTGGCATTGGTTTCTTCTATGCACTCGTCCCAACCGCTGTTGCGTATCTGCTATACTATCAGGGCGTGCAGCAGATGCAGGAAACCAGCCGTGTCCCTGTACTCGCCTCGATTGAGATGGTCATGGCGAGCATCTTCGGTGTCATGCTGTTTCACGAACAATTACACAGCATGAATCTGCTGGGCATGGCTCTGGTGCTGTTCTCCATTGTTTTAATGAGTGAAAAAAACAAATAAATAAAAAACACCGACATTTCTCACGAAACAGCGGTGTTTTGGTACGCCCGGTGCGATTCGAACGCATGGCCTTTGGAGTCGGAGTCCAACGCTCTATCCAGCTGAGCTACGGGCGCATATCTCTGTTATCTTTTTATCCGATAACCGTTAAATAGTATAACAGAATCCCTATCAAAAGTCAACGGATAAAATCAAGAGGGTCTCTATTCCAGAGACCCTCTCATTATATCTGTCTTTATTCTTGAATCGAGCCTTCACCCAAGCGCTTGAAATAGCTGCGTGTCTCAGCAACAACTACACCGCTCAGTGCCAAAATCGCCACCAGGTTCGGCAGAGCCATCAGCGCATTGAAGATGTCCGCAATCGTCCATACAGCGGATACTGTGAGGAACGGGCCGATAAATACAGCCAAAATGTACAGCCAACGATATACCTTCATGGTCAGCTCATGCTTGCCAGTCAGATACTCTAAACAACGCTCCGAGTAATAATCCCAACCGAGAATCGTTGTAAATGCAAAGAAAATCAAGCACAGCATCAAAATACCTTCACAGACCTTTGCACTAAACGGCAACCCTGCTTGGAATGCATAAGCAGTAACAGCGACACCTTCCAATCCCTGTGTATGCGCACCAGTCAAGACAATCGAAAAACCTGTCATCGTACAAATAACAATCGTATCAATAAATGTACCTGTCATAGATACCAAGCCCTGACGCACCGGCTCATTGGTCTGTGCAGCAGCTGCTGCAATCGGCGCACTGCCAAGACCAGCCTCATTTGAGAAGATACCGCGGGCGATACCCTTCTGCATTGCGATAATGATCGCACCCAGTGCGCCGCCGGCTGCGGCACGTACACCAAATGCGCTCTCTATAATTAGCACAAATGCTTCCGGAATCTTTGTGACATTCATAATCAGCAGCAGAGCGCAAAATGCCACATAAATACATGCCATAAACGGTACGACAATTTGCGATACACTTGCAATACGCTGAATACCGCCAATGATAACCAGTGCTACACATACGGTAACGACAATTGCCGCAATCAAAACGGTATATGAGTAATCGGTACCAAACAGATTAAACGTCCAAGCGTTTTTGCTGTCAAAGAAATTGTTGACAGCAGAAGCAATGCCGTTCACCTGTGTAATGGTACCAATGCCCAAAATACCAACACCAACGCCGAAGAAAGCAAACAGCTTTGCCAGCCACTTCCACTTCTTTCCCATGCCGTTTTCAATGTAATAGAATGGGCCACCAAGTGCATGGCCTGTTTCATCCAGCACGCGATACTTAATTGCCAGTACGCCCTCTGCAAACTTGGTTGCCATGCCAAACAGTGCCGCAATCCACATCCAGAACAGCGCGCCCGGACCTCCGGCGACAATTGCTGTGGCAACACCGACGATATTGCCTGTACCGATGGTCGCAGACAAAGCAGTACACAGTGCACCAAACGAAGTGACTTCACCTTCGCCATTTTCTTCATTGCGCACCATGTATTTCAGTGCTTTTGGCAGCTTGCGAATCTGTAAAACGCGCAGGCGGATGGTCAAATAAATACCAACTGCCAAAATCAGGACGATCAGCGGGACACCCCACACCCATCCGTCAATCATTTCTAAAAATTGAGTAAACTGCTCCACGTTCATTTCTCCTTTCATCGTGCATCAAGTGGTTGGCATACCCGCTCTTCTGCCCTGCACCAAATAAAAATGCAAACAAAAAAGAGTTGATATTTCTACCAACCCTCTAAAGAGAATACATAGTTCCATCTGTCCTTTTGCCTGAGAGATTGGTACATCGCTGTACCGTACACCTTCGGCGCTCGTTCTGTGAGACTCTCCAGAGTTTATCAATTTTTAAGTACAAGCATCAATATAGCACAACCGCGGTATAAATGCAACCCCGAAGGAGAAAGATATGATTTTTTTGTGTATTTTGTCGTTTTTTCGCATTATTTTCGGAGCGCAAATTGCAAGTACAAGTTGGACACACCATATGAATAAAATCTGTTCGGCGTAAGCCGGACTTGTCCTCCACACAGCAAGCACGGCTGATGCTGTCAAGGAAGGCATCGAACAGTTCCTCCGGCGTTGCATAATTCAGTTTCTTTCTGGGGCGTGTGTTCAGCTCATCCGCCGCTGCCAGAATGTACTCGGCAGAATAGTTCTGCAAAGAAACGTCCTTTGGAACAAACGCTCGGAATAATCCGTTGTGGCGCTTCCCGTTTTCGAGAGGCTTGGAAGACCGAGTGCGCTTCCGCTTTACCGCCTCTGGAAGTTCTGTGATCTCAATGGAAATCTTGCCTGCCCGCGCTTGCGTTCTGGCAATTCTGTGATATGATGATGGCAGTCCATAATAATTGCCCCTCGATAAATGTTGTCTAGCAACTCCATTCTATCATGTGGGTATATCACGATGGATTTTTTCTTTTAAGTGTCCAACTTCATTTCACATTCAACCAAAGTATTATAATGAGCGGAGAATAAAGGAAAAACTAGAATGGCTAAGTCCTGTTCAATGCAGGTTATCCGTCTTAGCTGCATAAAAACAGCGTAGCAGCCATAAAACTGCTACGCTTAAAAAGTCTAACTTTTTAGGGTCACCTCAATAAACCGGAACGGCAGGGTGTTTTTCTATACAAATGGATATAAGTTACTTTGCAGCAATAACATCCGACATGTCATACATGCCCGGCTGCTTCTGCGTGCCTAAAAATGCTGCTGCATCAACAGCGCCGACAGCAAATACCTCACGGGACAATGCCACATGACGAATTTCAATCAGCTCATCACGGCCAGCGAACAATACTTCATGCTCGCCAACAATGGTGCCGCCGCGTACCGAATGAATACCAATTTCATTCTGCGGACGCTTCATGCGGCGCTCATGACGGTCATACACATACTCTGCATCATACGGCAGTGCTTCGCTGACAGCGTCAGCCAGCATCAGAGCCGTGCCGGACGGTGCATCCAGCTTCTGGTTGTGATGCTTCTCTGTGATTTCCACATCATAGCCATCACCCAGAACCGTTGCCGCCTTGCGCAGCAAATCCATCATCAAATTGATACCGATGGACATATTGCCGGAGCGGAATACCGGAATAACTGCGGAAGCCTCACGGATTTTCGCTAGCTGCTCCTTATCATAGCCGGTTGTGCAGAAAATAACCGGTGTCTTGGTCTTTACGCAGTAATCCAGCAGCATATCCAGCGAAGACACATTGGAAAAATCAATGATAACATCGCAGGCACCGGTAAACTCATGCGGGTCTGCATAGACCGGATAATCTGCCAGCTTCTCCGTATAGGCATCAAAGCCTGCTACGATCTGCATGTTTTCTTTCTTGGAGACAATATCAGTAATGACCTTGCCCATGCGGCCATTGCAGCCGCAAAGTCCGATTTTCAACATCCTTTTTTATCTCCTTACTTTACCGGTGCATAGCCTGCTTCGGTCATTGCCTTGCGCAGGATCTCTGTATGCTCTGCACTCATGTCACACAGCGGCATACGCAGCTCGCCGACATCCCAGCCCAGCATACGAACTGCCATCTTAACCGGAATCGGGTTAACTTCTACAAACAGAGCATTAATCAGATCCAGATACTTGATCTGCATCTCACGAGCTTCTGCATACTTGCCGTCCAAGCACAGCTGTGCAATGTTATGTGCAACATCCGGAGCGACATTTGCCAAAACGGAAATGACACCCTTGCCGCCCATAGCCATCAGCGGAACGATCATATCATCGTTGCCGGACCAGAAGTTCAGGTTGTCACCGCACAGACGCATTGCCTCTGCCAGCAGAGAGAAATCGCCGGATGCTTCCTTTGCACCGTTGATGTTCGGATGCTTAGACAGTTCAAAATAGGTCTCCGGCTTAATGGTCATGCCGGTACGGCTCGGTACATTGTAAACAACGATCGGAGTCGGGGTTGCATCAGCCAGTGCATAGAAATGCTTAATCAGACCCTGCTGGGTGGTCTTGTTATAGTACGGGGTAACGGTCAGCAGACCATCTGCACCTGCCTGCGATGCAAACTTACCCAGCTCAATGGCATATCTTGTGTCATTGGAACCGGTACCTGCGATAACCGGAACACGGCCATTGACATGGTCGATACAGAACTGAATGGCTTCCTTGTGCTCCTTATCTGTCAAGGTCGAGCCTTCACCCGTTGTGCCGCAGATGGTAATAGAATCAATACCACGAGCGATCTGGTCATCAATGAAGCGGCGGAATTCCGGATAATTGACACCGGTTTCTGTCATAGGAGTCACAATAGCAACGTTAGCGCCGGTAAAAATCGGCTTCTTCATAGGTTTTCCCTCCAATCAAACCATATATCTCTGTCTCAGAATAGAGACGAATTAGTCCATGTAGCCCTCAGCACACAGCAGCTCTGCCAGTTCCACAGCACCGCCAGCGGCACCGCGCAGAGTGTTATGGGACAGGCTGACAAAGCGATAATCAAAGATCACGTCATCGCGCAGACGGCCGATAGAAACAGCCATTCCGCCCTCCAGATTGCGATCCAGGCGAGCCTGCGGACGGTCATCCTCTTCAAAGTAATGCAGGAACTGCTTCGGTGCGCTCGGCAGATTCAGCTCCTGTGCACGACCGCTGTAGTTCGCCCAAGCTTCCAGAATCTGCTCCTTGGTCGGCTTGTTCTTGAACTTTACGAAAGCAGCAGCAGTGTGGCCATCGCTTACCGGTACGCGCAGGCACTGTGCGGAAATTACCGGCTCAGAAGCAGCTACGATCTCGTCGCCCTGTACGGAGCCCCAAACCTTCATCGGCTCCTTCTCGGACTTCTCTTCCTCGCCGCCGATGTACGGAATGACATTGTCAACCATCTCCGGCCATGTCTCGAAGGTCTTGCCAGCGCCGGAAATTGCCTGATAGGTGCAAACGGCAACCTTCTCGATACCGAACTGCTGCAGAGCAGTCAGTGCCGGAACATAGGACTGGATAGAGCAGTTAGACTTAACAGCGATGAAACCGCGCTTGGTGCCCAGACGCTTGCGCTGTGCCGGAATGATCTTGACATGCTCAGCATTGACTTCTGGAATAATCATCGGAACATCCTTGGTGAAGCGGTGTGCGCTGTTGTTGGATACTACCGGGCACTCCAGCTTTGCGTACTTCTCTTCGAGAGCACGGATAACGTCCTTCTTCATATTTACTGCGCAGAAGGTGAAGTCAACCTTGGAAGCGAACTCCTCCGCGTCGTTCTCTGCGTCATACAGAACCATATCCTTTACGCTCTCCGGCATCGGAGTGGTCATCTTCCAGCGACCTTCTACAGCCTCTGCGTAGGTCTTGCCCTTGTTGCGGCCGCTTGCTGCCAGAGCCGTAATGGTAAACCACGGGTGATTTGCGAGCAGGGTCACAAAGCGCTGACCAACCATGCCGGTTGCGCCGATAATGCCGACTTTGTAATTCTTCATCGTTGTTATTTCCTCCTGAAAAGCAATTGCTCAAAATGACATATACCAATTAAAGCACAAGCTGTCCCCGATATTCTCCTGTTTGCAATAAAAAATCGGTCGGTGAAAAACCGGCCGATGATGCGAAACAGCTCACTGCCTTGCAGCAGTGCAAAGTAGCGATAGCGCATCACGGGCGAACCGGTGACAGCCGGACAGATGTTCTCGTGCCCGTCCAGACAGATACCCGCGAATCTGGCATCCTCTTCGGCGGCCTTCCCCTTTCCAGCCCTTTCACAGAAGGATTCGCCTTCTCTTGAACCATACTTATGTCGGCCGCGCCTCAATCGTACTAGACAATTTATGCTTTTTTCATTTTAGCACGGGACAATTTGCTTTGTCAAGGCGATTCGATGAGGAAAGCGCACAAAACGACAGGATTTTCCTGTACTTCTTTCGTGCGGTTTTGTTTTTTCCCGATGAACAAGTGTCTTTCCACAAACAGCAAGCCCGCAAACCACGCTATGCTCTTTTGTCGTTGGCAAGTTCCAGCGCAGACAGCATCTGCGAAATGCCGCGCTCGACCAGCACGCCCTGTTCAACCGGAAGCTCGCGCAGCTGCTGCAATAATACGTTGCTGTCCTCCGACGCGCTCCCGCCGAGCAGCAGATAATCCGCAGAGACACCCAGAATCTCGCAGGTCTTTTTGAGCGCTGTCAGGGAAATACCGACCGCCCCGCGCTCTACTCTTGATATATGTTGTACTCCCACATCCAAAAGTTCTGCGAATTGCTCTTGTGTGTATCCTGCTTTTTCGCGTGACAATTGTATGCGATGTCCTACCTCTATGTTGATTGCTTTCTTATTTTCCATAACTAAGCCTCCTAGGCTTAGTGTATACAATTTTATACTTGACAAACACAATCTACTAAGTTTATAATGTCCTTAACAAGTACAGATGCATCTGTCACCCACAAAAGAGTTGCCCGTATACAGCAACTCCCGGTCAATAGAATCGTAACAACAAGCGTGATATTTGTTAGGAGGACATTACTATGGGATTGGAAAATGGAAGTCCAGCATACTACAGACTATCTGAACGCGCAGATAAGCTTTGCCGTAAAATCAGCAATGCTAAATCATCTGAAGATAAACGGAGATTAATCGAAAAAGCGCATGATTTTGCAGATGATATGCGTTTAACATATGGTTCTGATGATGACATGGTTGAAAGAATCATTAATGATAATCTCTTAGACTGGGATTAACTAAATTCTTGTTACTAAAAGCAGAATCGCTCTCTGAGCGGTTCTGTTTTTGTATGCAAAATTGTCTGGATTGTTAATTTCCTGCCCTCCAGCTCTCTCAGTCATTTGCTGACGCAAATGCCAGCTCTCCCAGAGGGAGAGCCAAGAAGTCGGTGCGAGTCGTTTCCCTGATGCACCATCCAAACTCGTCTTTCCTCTTGGGAGAGATGCTTCGCAGCGGCAGATTTGTGCGCTATTGCCCTTGATTTTCTCTCCCCTATCCGCTATGATGTTATTCGTATCATTCCGAGCAGGAGCAACCTGCTGCATGGGGATAAGGAGGCTGGTGCGCTGTATTCGCGCCGAAAATATTATGAAAACAAGTGATTTTTATTACGATTTGCCAGAGCGGTTGATTGCACAAACACCGCTTGACAAACGAGATTCCTCTCGTATGTTGGCACTGAACAAGGACACCGGCGCCATTGAGCATCGACATTTTTACAATCTGCCAGAGTATTTACGTGCCGGTGACACGCTGGTACTCAACAACTCCCGCGTTATTCCGGCACGCCTGCTGGGTGTCCGCGAAGACACCGGTTATCCGATTGAGCTGGTTCTGCTGACGGACAAAGGCGATGGCGTATGGGAATGTTTGACCCGTCCGGGCAAGAAATGCCGTGTCGGCGCCAAGCTGAGCTTTGGCGAAGGCAAGTTGACTGCTACCGTTGAAGACATTTTGCCGGATGGCGGCAATCGTCTGATTCGTTTCCATTATGAGGGCATCTTCTTGGAAATTCTGGAGGAACTGGGCATGATGCCGCTCCCGCCATATATTAAGGAAAAACTGGAAGATCCAGAACGGTATCAGACCGTCTACAGCAAGACCCCTGGTTCTGCCGCAGCACCGACTGCCGGTCTGCACTTCACGCCGGAGCTGCTTGAGCAAATCAAAGAGATGGGCGTCAACATCGCGTATGTTACGCTGCACGTTGGTCTGGGCACCTTCCGTCCAGTAAAAGTTGAGGATGTTTCTGAACATGTGATGCATTCCGAATTCTATATGCTGGATGAGGAAAATGCAGCTATTATTAACAATACCCGTAAAAACGGCGGCCGCATTTTCGCTGTCGGCACAACGGCAACCCGCACACTGGAAACCATTGCCGCAGAAGATGGCTCTGTCCGCCCGTGCTCCGGCTGGACTAATATCTTTATTTATCCGGGCTACCGGTTCAAGGCTGTCGATTGCCTTGTGACCAATTTCCATTTGCCGGAAAGCACACTGATGATGCTGATTTCTGCTTTCGCATCGCGCGACATGATTATGCACACCTATAAAGTAGCTGTTCAGGAGGAATACCGTTTCTTTAGCTTCGGTGACTCCATGCTGATTTACACCAACAAGGAGGACAACCATGTTTAAGATTCTCAAAACAGAAGGCCGCGCACGCCGCGGTGAATTTACCTGTGCGCATGGCACGGTACAGACACCGGTATTTCAGAACGTTGGCACACAGGGTGCCATTAAAGGTGCTGTTTCCGCCAAGGATTTAAAGGATCTCGGCTGCCAGATCGAATTGTCCAACACCTATCATCTGCACATTCGTCCGGGCGATCAGGTTGTTCGCGCGATGGGCGGTCTGCATAAGTTTATGAATTGGGATGGCCCGATTCTGACCGACAGCGGCGGATTTCAGGTATTTTCCCTTTCCTCCCTGCGCAAAATCAAGGAGGAAGGCGTATACTTCTCTTCTCATGTCGATGGACGCAAGATTTTCATGGGTCCAGAAGAAAGTATGCAGATTCAGTCCAATCTCGGTTCGGATATTGCCATGGCATTTGATGAGTGCTGTGAAAATCCGTCTCCATATGAATATGTCAAGGCATCTTGTGAGCGCACCACTCGCTGGCTGCATCGCTGCAAGGCAGAAATGGCTCGCTTAAACAGCCTGCCGACCACGGTCAACCCGAAGCAGATGCTGTTTGGCATCAATCAGGGCGGCACTTATGATGATCTGCGCGTTGCCCATATGAAAGCGATTGCAGAATTGGATCTGGACGGTTATGCTATCGGCGGTCTGGCTGTCGGTGAATCGACAGAAACGATGTATCATATTCTGGATGAAGTCGTTCCCTACGCACCGGAAGATAAGCCGCGGTATCTGATGGGCGTGGGTACGCCGTCGAACATTATTGAGGCAGTTTGGCGCGGCGTTGACTTCTTCGACTGCGTCATGCCGACTCGCAATGCGCGTCATGGTCATCTGTTCACTTGGGACGGCATCCGCAACCTGAATAACGCCAAGTATCAGCTGGATGACAAGCCGATTGACGAGCACTGCCATTGTCCGGTTTGTCAGAACTACAGCCGCGCTTATGTGCGTCATCTGCTCAAGTCTGGAGAAATGCTCGGCCAGCGTCTGACCGTTATGCATAACCTGTGGTTCTATAACAACCTGATGGTTGAAATCCGCAAGGCTCTTGACGAAGGACGTTTCGCAGAATTCCGCGAGCAGTGGAGCGAAAAGCTCGGCAAACGTATTTAATTCTTACCATATAAAGAAAAATCTCCCTTTTTGTTGAAAGGGAGATTTTAATTTGTCAAAAAACTGTTCTTTCAAGTGCTGAAGAGGGCACAAAATGCCCTCTTTTTAGTGATTTACTCTGCAAATCTGCAAAAACTCCTGTACAACCGGAGATATCCGTCCGCCTTTTTTCCAAATCAATACAGTCTGTGTCTCCAGTGCCGGTTCTTCTAACGTCTGCATCTGCAAGCCTGCGCACAAACTGCGCATAGACTGTGGAAAAATAGCTGTGGCAAGCCCCGCTTCAACCCACATCATGGCATCTCTCGCGTCATCACATACGCAGAAGACGTCCGGCTGAATATTTTGCCGAGAAAATTCTTCTAAAATCAGGCTCTCATATCGGCGATACAGAATCAACGGATGACCGAGCAAATGCCGCAGCCCCAATGTCCCCTCTGTTTCTGTGCGGGATTGCGGTGGAAACACCGCAATCATCGGTTCGGTGCACAGTAGCATGGATTCCACGTTTTCCAGCCGCAACGGTGTTCGTGCAACTGAGACATCAATGATGCCGTCCAACAATAGCTGTAATAATGTAAACGTCGTGCCGTCCCGCACCTCAAAATTAACATCCGGATACTGATGAACAAACCGCGAAATATCTGGTAATATTGTCGAAACCGTTGTCGATGTAATTCCCAAGCGCAGCACTCGTTTTCTTCCAGCTTCTGACACCTCTCGGCTTGTGGAACGAGCGTATTCCAACAGGCTATTTGCTCGCCGATACAGCATTTGTCCTGCCTCTGTCAATTCTACGCCTTTGCTCGTGCGCACGAGCAGCGTTGTATGGAGTTCCTGCTCCAATTGCTTGAGCTGATAGCTCAATGGAGGCTGTGACATATTGAGTCGCCGCGCCGCTTCATGAATGCTGCCGGATTCGGCAATGCGACAAAAATATTCCAGTTGCCGCAGTTCCATCTCTTCTCCCTCCCAGTGATAGCAAATAAATATCACGATAAAACAAAAACAATACTTTTTATATTTATAATAATAGACTATACTATATCTTGTCAAGAAACAGAAAGGAAGGAATCAAATGCACAATCTTGCTGTTTATTTGAAAAAATACCGAAAGGAAAGCATTCTTGCGCCGTTGTTCAAACTACTCGAAGCACTGTTTGATCTATTTGTCCCGTTGGTTATCGCCCGCATGATCGACACGGATGCAGTCTCTAACCGCCACTCGATCTTTTTGTATTTCGGTGTGCTGCTTCTGTTAGCTGTCGTTGGCTTAGGCTTCAGCATTGTCGCGCAGTTCTTTTCCGCAAAAGCCAGCGTTGGCTTCGCTGGTGCACTGCGGCAAGCGGTATTTGACCACATTCAAACATTCTCGTTCACAGAATTGGACACCATCGGCAGCGATACGCTGATTACTCGCCTGTCCGATGATGTCAATCAGGTGCAAACCGGCGTGAACATGGGGCTGCGTCTGCTGCTTCGCAGTCCATTTATTGTTCTAGGTGCCATGGTTATGGCATTTACTATCAATGTGCACTGTGCACTGGTCTTCGTTGTCACCATTCCGATTTTGTTCGGCGTGACATTTCTCATCATGAAGCTGAGCATTCCTCTGTTCGGAAAAGTACAGGCTGGTTTGGATCGTGTGACAGCACTCACCCGTGAAAATTTGACCGGCGTTCGTGTCATTCGTGCATTTTGCCGCGAGCAGCGCTCAGTAGAGGAATTTGAAGAAAGCAACCAGGCACTCACCCGCCTGAACTTGTTTGTCGGCAGACTGTCTGCCCTGCTCAATCCACTGACCTATGTACTCATCAATATCGCCACAGTTGTGCTGATCCAGCAGGCAAGCATACAGGTCAATCTCGGCAGCTTACCACAGGGTCAGGTTGTCGCCCTGTACAACTACATGCTGCAAATCATCGTTGAGGTCATTAAACTGGCGGCATTGATTATTACTTTGAACAAGTCTTTGGCTTGTGCCAAGCGTGTTTCCAGCGTATTGGATGTCAAGACAAGCATGACATATCCCGCACACAAGCCTTCATTCCACATGGAGAGTTCGACTGCACCTACTGTATCTTTTGATGACGTATCGTTTACCTATCAGGGAGCTGGTGCGCCGAGCTTGATGCACATTAGCTTTTCCGCAATGCCCGGAGAAACCATCGGTATTATCGGCGGTACCGGCAGCGGCAAATCCACCCTAGTCAATCTGATCCCACGCTTTTATGATGCCACAGAGGGCCGTGTCTCTTTAGGAGGATATGCTATCAAGGAGCTTCCGCACGATCTGCTGTGCCAGAAAATCGGTATCGTTCCCCAGCGTGCGCTGCTGTTTCAGGGCAGCATTCGAGAAAACATGAAATGGGGCAATGAACACGCATCAGATGCGGAGCTTTGGCAGGCATTGACCTGTGCGCAAGCGCGGGAAGTCGTCGAGGGCAAGCCGGACAAGCTGGATTTTCATCTGGAACAGAACGGACGCAATCTGTCCGGTGGTCAAAAACAGCGGTTGACTATTGCTCGTGCGCTGGTGAAAAAGCCGGAAATTCTCATTCTTGATGACAGCTCCAGCGCACTGGATTTTGCGACAGATGCCGCTCTGCGCAAGGCCATCCGTCAGCTTGGCGACAACGTAACCACCTTCTTGGTATCGCAGCGCATTGCCGCCGTGCGGCAGGCCGACAAGATTCTCGTGCTGGATAACGGTGCACTCGTCGGTATCGGAACGCACGAACAGCTGCTGCGTGATTGTCCGGTATATCAAGGCATTTATGAATCCCAGTTCCCGGAAGAATCCCAAAAGGAGGATGAGGACGCATGAAAAAGCAAAACAAAAATACCACATCCGCTTCTTTCCGCCAGCTGCTCCCCTATATCAAGGCACACGGATTTGCGCTGACATTGAGTATTGTTCTTGCGGCAGCATCCGTCATTCTTCAGCTGTATGTTCCGATTTTGTTTGGTGATGCCATTGACCAAACCATTGCCGCACACCGCGTCAACTTTGCACTGATGTGGAACTATTTACGCTTGATTCTCATCGTTGCCGCCGCATCTGCACTGTGTACTTGGCTGATGAATCTGCTTAACAACCGCATGACCTATCACATTGTACAGGACATTCGTTCGCGCGCGATTCGACACATTCAAAAGCTGCCGCTCTCCTATCTGGACAAGCACAGCTCCGGTGATATTGTTAGCCGTATTATTACAGATACTGATGTATTATCCGACGGTCTGCTGCTCGGATTCACCCAGTTGTTTTCCGGTATCATGACGATTTTGGTCACTTTGATTTTTATGTTCTCCAAAAACTTTTTGATTTCCTTGATGGTTATCGTGCTGACACCGCTGAGTTTTCTTGTCGCTCGGTTTATTTCCAGCCGTTCCTATCGACTGTTTCAAAAGCAGAGTGAAGTCCGCGGTCGCCAGACAGCCCTGATTGATGAAATGATGGGCGGTCAGACCGTAGTAAAGGCCTTTGGCTATGAAGACCGCGCTTCTGCTCGTTTTGCTGAGATCAACGAAGAGCTGATGAAATACAGCCAACAGGCAACCTTTTACAGCAGCCTGACCAACCCGTGCACGCGATTTGTCAACAGCATCATTTATGCCGGTGTCGCCTTGGTCGGTGTCCTGCTCATTCCACTCGGCAGCTTAACGGTCGGTGGATTGTCCGTCCTGCTTGCTTACGCAAATCAGTATATGAAACCGTTTAACGATATTAGTTCTGTAGTCACAGAGCTTCAAAATGCGCTTGCCTGTGCATCCCGTGTCTTTGCCCTGATGGAAGAGCCGGAAGAAAAGCCGGACGCCAAGCAGCAGTTGGATGCTGTGCACGGACAGGTTGACATTCGCGATGTATCCTTCTGCTATGATGCTTCTCATCCGCTGATTGAACAATTCAGCTTGCAGGCAAAGCCGGGTATGCGCATCGCGATTGTCGGTCCGACCGGCTGCGGCAAGACGACATTGATCAATCTGCTCATGCGTTTCTATGACGTCAACAGCGGTACGATTTCCATTGATGGCGTTCCGATTGACAATATCTCCCGCCATGCACTGCGCAGCAGCTTTGGCATGGTCTTGCAGGAAACATGGCTCAAGAGCGGTACCGTGCGCGATAACATTCGCTTCGGCCGCCCAGATGCCAGTGAAGAGGAAGTGATTCAGGCGGCAAAATCTGCACACTGCTGGGACTTTATTCGCCGATTGCCAAAGGGGCTGGATACTGTTTTGACGGAAGAAAGCGTCAGCCAAGGTCAAAAACAGCTGTTGTGTATTGCTCGCGTCATGCTGTGTCTGCCGCCGATGCTGATTTTGGACGAAGCAACCTCCAGCATTGATACTCGTACAGAACTACTCGTACAACAGGCATTTGATACGCTCATGGAAGGCAGGACGAGCTTTGTTGTTGCGCATCGCTTGTCCACCATCCGCAATGCCTCCTTGATTCTCGTCATGCGTGACGGCAAAATCATTGAACAGGGCACACATCAAGAGCTCCTAGCGGCTGGTGGTTTTTACAACAGGCTGTACAACAGTCAATTCCAACCATCATAAAAATATATATGCATGATAAAAGCGGCTGAATCACACAGATTCAGCCGCTCAGTCTGTCGAGAAACCCTAATTGTTCAAGTAACGATTAGGGTTTTCGGGTGTTTACCGAAAAATATTTTGCGCATTTTTTATAAATAGGTATGTTTATACTGTTCTCGAATCTTTTCCGGAACCAGTCTGCCGCCGGTTGCCCACGCGATGTGAATGGCCTGTGGCATCTGCTCTACCAGGTTATGTTTCTCGAGATACTTTTTCATAGCTGGCTGTGAAAAATATCGCAACCCTGCGAACGCCGCGCACGAGCTTGGTTCGATAAAGATATTCTCTGTATCGTTTAATTCTCTCATATAGTCATACAGACGGTAATCTGCCACCGTGCAGACACCACTGAGAAGCGGTTTCATCACGCTGCCGACAAATCCCGATGGACGTCCAACAGCCAAACCATCTGCGTGTGTCAAGCCAGTCAATCCGATGTCTTTGACACAAATCTCGTTGTTTAATCCCGTTGCCATACCGAGAAGCATACACGGTGCCTGCGTCGGTTCAACAAAGAAGCAATGCACCGCATCGCCAAATACCTGTTTGAGTCCAAAGGTAATACCACCCGGCGCACCGCCGACACCACATGGCAAATACACAAACAGCGGATGCTGCTCACCCGGCACAAGTTCCATTGCTTCCAACTGCTTTTTCAATCGCTTTGCCGCAACGGCATATCCCAAAAACAGATTTTTTGAATTTTCATCATCTACAAAATAGCTATTCGGATTGGCATCAGACAATGTTCTTCCCTGCTTCACCGCATTTGAATAGTCGCTTTCATATTCTTTTACCGTGACTCCATATTGGCGCAGCAGATCTTTTTTCCATTGCCGTGCATCAGCAGACATATGTACCACCGTTTGATAGCCGATAGCCGCACTCATGACACCTATGCTCAAGCCCAAATTTCCTGTAGAACCAACTTGTACCGTATACTGATGAAAAAATGCTTTGCAATCTGCCAAAGCCGCATAAGCCTGTGTATTGCCGTTATGCACATCCTGTTCACAAAGCAATCCATGCTGTAATGCCAGATCTTCTGTATGTTTGAGCACTTCATAGATGCCGCCGCGCGCCTTGACAGAACCTGCAATTGCCAAATCGCTGTCTTGCTTTAACAGCAGTGTTCCATCTATCTGCATCCGTTCTTTTTCTTGTAAAACACGCTGCATGTCCGGAATGCGAACCAGCGGTGATTCAATGATTCCCTGCGCCGGAATCGTCTCTGGAAAATGCTTCATGATAAGCGGTGCAAATCGCTGCAATCGCTGCTCTGCATCATCAATATCTGCCATCGTTAATCCTAGCTGTGCCTGTTTGAAAGGAACTTGATCTGGATTGATCCACAAGATTTCCTTTTCTTCCCGCAAGTCATAAACAACCGGATGATTCTTGAGTTTCTCCATATCCAGCATTTATAATCCCTCCCGTTTTAACTGTTCCAGTAATCCACGGCAGCCCTCATTGACATCGCGCCAAGTATCTTCAAAGTTGCCGGTATACCACGGGTCAGCAACCTCTCCCGGACGATTTGTATAATCCATCATCGCATGAATTTTCTCTTCTTCGTCTCCGCCGCACATCCGGCGCATGTTACGTAAGTTGGCATGATCCATACCAATCAGTAAATCGAATACTTCATAATCCTGCCGTCTTAACTGGCGCGCCGTTTTTCCCGCACAGCTGATACCGTGCTCCGCCAATTTTCTTCGTGCAGGCGGATATACCGGATTGCCAATTTCTTCTGTGCTCGTTGCCGCAGACGCAACATAAATCTTGTCTTGCAGTCCTGCCGCTTGTACCATGTCTTTCATAATAAACTCCGCCATCGGACTGCGGCAGATGTTGCCGTGGCAGATGAAAAGTATCTTAACCATTTAAATTTTCCTTTCTGCAATGCCCTAAAGTGCCGTAATTTGCGCTGTTTTGCGCCTTATGCCGCGATTTGCGAGATGCACATAATTCTGTCAAAATCCCGTTTACAGCGCAAAATGAGGCAAATCAGTGCAGGCAATCGTAGTCAAAACGTAGTCAAAATCGCAAAAACAGACTACTGCAGTTTTGAGCAGGCACTACTTCATTATATATTCCACACCTCTTCCTTTTCAACTGTTTTGGACTATATTTTTCTTTTAAACTTTTGAAAAGCTAAAAACACTGTTTGCGAGTTAAAGCATCGACCATTATTAGGTAAGTTTACGTGCGTAAACGTGCATAAATTCGGTCGTAAATTTTTACGATTGATTTCAATTCAATCGTAAAATCGACCATTTACTCCAAAACCTTAAACGAGCGCCCTGCTGACCATCATGATCAGCAGGGTGCTCGTTCTATTCTCTTCCGTATTAAACTGCTCTGAAGCTTCTCTGCGTCACCGGCTTCTTCTCGCCAGCGGCCTTTGCTACTTCTTCCTTCGCTCGATTCAGTTCCTCCAATCGAATCATCTCATTCTGCGCATCCTCCAATCCCAGATGTGTATATGTGTTCATGGTAACGCCGATGTCCGAATGGCCCATCAGATATTGCAGTGTTTTCGGGTTCATACCAGCCCGGGCCATATTGCTGCAGTAGGTATGGCGGCAAACATGGGGCGTGATATTCGGGATTTGAACCCGATAGATTTCATTGTAGCGGCCAACCATATGGTTGAAGCGGTGCTCCCAGTGCATGGCAACCTCAGGCAATCCGTCTTTATCCAGGAACAAGAAGCCGCTGTAGCCGTCAATGCTTTTCTCCACTTTTGGTGTTTCTCGGTCTTCCAGAATTCCCCGGAAGCATCGGTATACATCCTCTGTCATTGGAATCTTCCTCGTACCGGCATTGGTCTTGGTGCTCTCGATGTGAATCGTCATGCCGATGCGCTGCAGCTGATGGTCGATGTTAATAATCCGGTTCTCCATATCCAAATCGCGGATGGTCAAACCGCAGAACTCGGAAATTCGCATTCCGGTGTGGAACAGGATGAAAACCACCTCATAGTATTTGCAGTAGACATTATCATCGTGCACAAACTTCAGGAATTTTCTCATCTCATCCGGCTTAATCGCTTCACGGGTAACACTGTCGTTTACCACTACGCCGGCAAGCTGAAAGCCGAAGGGGGTTCTTGATAATCAAATCATCATCCATCGCCATCTGGAAGGCCGGCCGCAGAACACCCCGAACCGTTTTCACTGTGCTGTAGCCCTTGCCATCCTGTTGCAGCTTAATGAGAAAGAGCTTTGCATCAGAAACCTTAACCTCGCTGATTTTCTTCCTGCTGAACGGCTCGTTTTTCATCAGATTCCTTACGAAATTGTAGTTCATCTGTGTATTGGGCTTGATACCAGTCTTGGTTGCAAGGTAGCGGTTGATAAGCTCCTCAACCGTGATATTCCTTCCCAGCGGGTCCAGCTTGGAATCCAGATGATAACCAATCTGCTTTTCGAGCTCTCTAAGAGAAAGACAAGGCTTCTTTCCAACTGGCTGTGGGTCAGTTGGCTCCAGACGCCAGCTGTAAACAAAATGCGGCTTACCATCTACCTGGTACTTAAACTGATATTTTCCGTTGTCTCTAATGGATTCACCTCTGCGCAGCACTCTGTGCTTTGCGTCTCTTCTTTGCTTGATTCGACTCGCCATTTGCAAGCTCCTCCTTTACTTTGGGGTTCTTTTTCAGATACTTGTCAAATTCTGTTCTGATAATCAGCTTTCTTGTTCCATAAAAGGCAATAAAGTCATACTGGCCTTTCTTCAGAAACGCATAAAACTTTCGATTGCTCAAATTCCAATATTGAATCGCCTCAGTTGGACTAAGGTAATCTTTCTCATCCAGAGAAATATTCTGTGCCTTCATGCGGTCACCTCCTACTTTTTGGTAGTTGTATATTCGCTCTGTTGCGGCTTAATAGCAACTACGATTTGCCAGATAAAAGGGATTTATATTGTAGAAGTTTCCACCAGAAATTCCTCGAATTTTGTGCGTATTATGAGATAGCGATTGCCGCTATAAATACTGAAAGAGCTGGTATGTTCTTCTGCCAAGCGGCGCATTTTCTTTACGCCGATATTGAAATAGGCCGCGGCTTCCTTAATTGTCAAGGTGTATTTTTCGTTCAGTGGAATATTGTTCATAGGCTTTATCCTCCATGGCATTTTCACGATTCGGGCAAATCACTGCCTCTAATAGTCCCATGACAGAAATCCACGGTTTGAACGGAAAACGGCAAAAAAATAATGGGGACACTCCGAAGAGCATCCCCATAAAAAATAGAAACGGTATTTCATTAGACGCGCTTAGCGTAATCCAGCGAAATCCATCCGGCACCGGATTTCAAACGTCCCCATCCGGCAGAAGAACCCTTTCCAGCTTTGACTTCTGTGATGGTGAATACGCCCTTACCAGTGTACCTGCCGGTTGCGACATAGTTGGTGCCAGCACCTTTGCGGATATTCAGATTGGAGATGGATACACGCACAAGGAATGGCATATCGGCGGGTTTGGAACTCCCTGTCGTTCCTGACATCTTTGCTTTGACTGCTTGACGGAAGGTATCCATCGTATAGCTCATACCGAGACCCTTCCACAGATGCTCCGGGTCTCCGTGATTGGAAGCGATGCCTTTGGCATGACCTTCCTTATGAGAACAGATGGCCGTCAGCGGATTAAGGCCATATTCTTTGCAGAGCATAGCAAACAATTCGACTGCCGCTTCATAAGTACGTTTTGCCACAGCCTTTGCGGCTGCGGTATCAGAACAGGTAAAAGAAGAACCTCCTGTATACTTGATGTAGGCAGGCTCACACATTTCCACGCCAATATGTGTGTTGTTCGCGCTGCCGCCAGCGTGCCAACCACGATGATTCCAAGGGAGGGTCTGATAAACTGTGCCGTCATTGCCATCAATAAAACCGTGCACACAGGCACGGTTATACGAAGTACTGTTCCAATTTTTGATAAATGCCTGTGCGTTGGGCTGATTGCAGCCAACAGAGTGGAGCATCAGTCCCTTCACGGTGATTTTTCTTCCTGCCGTGTAGCAGGGATTCTTTGTCAGAATAGACTGTACAAGTTTCATAATTATTTTTCCTCCTTATCGTCAGTTCGGTCATGGAGCTGTTCTAAGACTGCCTTGATTTTCTCCGGTACAGGCAGACCGAGATGGGCCGCATTCTCCACCAGAGATAACCCCTCGTTGGAAATATAGGAAAAGATAACAGCAGTACGCAAAACACTGCCGGAACCTATGACACTGACATCCAGAATGTTTGCAATGCCGACTAACAGAAAAATCAGCACCTTGCGGCAGATGCCGCGAAAGCCGACCTCGCTGGAAAGCGAGTGGTCATTGATGGCGCACATAATGCCAGTCAGATAGTCGATGACTACAAAGGCGAGAAGTGCATACAGCAAGCCATCACAGCCGCCAAGGAAATATCCAAGCCAGCCGCCGATGACCGCAAAAACGAGTTGAATGGTGTTCCAGAATTCTTTCATGAATAAAACCTCCCCGGTATAAAAATTATGATTTATTTCCATCTCCCGCGTATCATCATGCCGACAGATATACTGCAACTTTTTGCACCGGCATCCAAACACGCAATCCAGAATTTTGCTTGTGTCGTGGTAGGCTGTCCAGTCGGCGTAACAAAGGTAATATAGTTTGTACAGCCGCCGGAATAGATTCCCACTGGTGCTGCTGCAAAAGTAAACGGCAGACTGACTGAAATAGACGCACTATAGTAAAATCCGCTGTAATGACTTGCGGTAAGATTGACCCCGGATGCAGAATAGATGCCCCAGCACTCAGCAATGCCGCTGTTCCATTTTCGGTATGTCCAGATGCCGGATCTTCCGCTTTCCACAACATAATCCGCACAGACACCACTGATAATAGAAGCTGGTGTGCAGGCTGTAATCGTACCGCCGTTCATATAAACGGGTGTCGATGCGTTTCCGACTGTGCTGGAACAAGCCGTAATCGAACCCGAATTCATATAAACGGGTTTTTGTGTGCTTCCAACCATACTGGAGCATACAGTCGGAACACCGCCATTGAGATAAATCGGTTTGGCCGCTCCTCCTAGAGTAGATGTTCCCAGATAAGTTGTCCCATTCAATCTTACAGACCAATCGCTTGCTACTTCAAAGCAGTGATTTCTTTCAGCGACTTTACCCACAGCAATTCCTGTACCGCCGGCTTTGAAATCCATAATGACGGCAGCAGTAGAGACCGTATCGATAACAGAAATAGTGGTAAAGGCATCTGTCAGAGAGTATTTGATTTCATAGGTGCTTTCTATGGAAATGTTCCCGCTGCCAAAGGTAAAAGCTGTACCGGAAGAAAAGCTCTTATTGGCATTTGTCCATGATGCAGCCCCAATCCTACGATAATAGGTCGCTCTTGTGACCGAGTTCTTGCTGGAACAGGACGAATAGCCGTAGCTGATGGATGCTTTGATATAAGTTCCATCAGAAGCCAACGTGCCGGAACTGCTGCATCTTTGTGACAGATAGCTTGAAAAGGACGGTACGCTGTATGAAACAACGGAAATACTGACTGTCTTTGCGGCAGAAGTACGTCCTCTGGAATCCGTAACCGTTGCAGTAAAGGTAATCGTACCAGCGGTATTTAGAAAACCGGTGGTCATTGTATCACTGGTTCCCGCAAAGCCGCCGCCAGTGATGCTGTAGGAAGCAATCGCAGAACCATAGCTGCCAGCAGCTCCATTAATGGAAAGTGTTGCTTTGGATTTGGTCTGAACATATATGCCCCATGCGCTGGGTACATCTCCATCCACACGAGTCGCGGTCAGACTGGTTATCGTTGGCACTATAGATGCGGGAATGCTCAGCTTTACACTGATGCTCTTGGAGCCGATGCTGGTCGAACCGTTGTAGGTCGTGCAGGTCAGTGTCGCTGTGCCGGATGTAGTATTGGGTATCTGATTACCCAAGGCAAGTGCCGGCGTCCATGATACAGAGGTTTCAGAAGTCTTAGCCGCAATCGTTCCAGCTGCACTTCCGAATTTATAGGTGATGGTATGCGTGAAAGAACTGGATGCTCTGCTGATGGTGATTGTTGCCGCGCTTCCTAGGGTTCCGGCGCCCATACTAATGCTGGAGGCTCTTGGGATTGAGTCCAGTGCGATATTGGCACTCGCCGTAATGGTCGAGTAATAAACACCGGATAATGTTGCTTCAATATGGAATACGACCGAAATTGGCAAAGACTTAGAACCATCACCTGCATGGTTTACGGTCTGCGTCAGCGTTCCCAGCAGATGCGTACCTTTGGAAGAAATACTTGGCGAAGAAAAGGTCTGCTTTGTGCCGTCAATCGTGATGGTATTGTTCGTTCTGCCGTTAATGCTTAGAGACCAGTCATTGATCAGATATACCTTTGCTGTGATCGTACTTTTATTGTTTGTCACATCCTGTGCCTGTGACCAGTCAACCCGAACAATGTAGTGACCATCTTTGATAGAACCGGAAAAAGAACCGCTTGAGGCCATACACGGCCACCTCCTTTACGATGATGTGTTTCTCCATACAACAGAGAGATTTCCCGATGCTCTTGGGATAAAATCAAACCAGCCACGGCCTTCCGCACCGAGAGACAGCTTGTAACGAATCTCGGCGTTGGTAATAACCAGTGACTGGTTTGAAATGTATGCGATTGTCTGACCATTTTCCAGAAATGCCAGCTGTTCATTGGAAAGTTCCGCTGTAAAGGCATTGCCGACCTTGCCAAGTTCAATGAGCGCACCTTTGAAACGGATATATTCCTCCAGCAGATTTTGGTTCGCAGATATTTGACCTGAAATCACATCCAAGGAGGATTGAAAATCCATACGGATTTCCGTGCTGTTCTGCGTAATGCTTGTCTGAAAATCCTGCTGTATTGTTTCCATCTCGGATTTGGAGATGTATTCCTCTCGGACTGCGCTGGTAATCTGCTCAGAAGTCTTTGTGATTTCCGAGTAACACTCCTGCACATTGATTTGCAGGGCGGAAATATCATCTTTTGCGTTGGCGATAGAATCTACAGCACTGTTGATTTTTGCAGTCTGCCCCAGAAGGTCATCTTCCAAAGCAGCAATATTCTGACCTTGCTTTGCTGCAGCAGAAGTAAGGGTAATCCCGTTTGCGCCAATGGTAATGGTGTTGCCAGAAGGATTCAGATAGTCCCTTGTGCGGCTGACGCAAAGGTACGTGCTATCAATGCCGTGCGGCTTAGATAAGCACTTTACATACATTCTAGCCCGAATGTCACTAATGTCGGCTCCGGTGTCTGATTCATCAATGATCGTCAGCTCTATGCTGGTGATGCCCTTAGACAGTTCAGCCATTCGGACTTTGGCTTTCCGCAGGAGATTTTCGGGAAGCGTCACATCTTCCCATACCTCACTCGTCCAGATCCAACCAATTTCAGAAACCGCAGCTTCATCGCAGACATAGTTTTTACCATCGTTGACCGAGGTGATGTCTGCTCGCTTATCGGTCTCGACTTCATTGCCTTCTTCATCCGTCTCCGTGATACTGGCTCCAAGCGGAATCAGAGCAGTCGCACGTTCTGTATTGTCGCGGGTAATCTTCACATCCAAAAGGTTCTTGCCAAATTCCACGGTTTGCAAAGAGGTCAGATTGAAGTCAGCAAGATAATCGAGATATTTCGTGCCGCCATCATAGCGCACTTGCAGATAGCCGCCGCGGGTATCCAGCAGTTTGCTTTTGATGGCATCCATGGTGACAGAATATTCACTGTTACTATAGGCGATATAGTCGTTATCATCCTTCACTGTGATATTGCCAAGCTGAAACTGCTTCTTGCTTTCGACTGCGGCATTATGAATACCGAGAAAGTATTCCAGCAGTCCCTTCAACGTTCCTTTGTAGGAGAAGGGCGGTTGGATGGTATCCTTCAGATAAGCCAAGCAGGATTCACAAGTCCACGTGTGGGTGTTGTAAAAATCACTGCCATCATCCAGCGCACGGCCCTCAAACACAACTTCATCATCCTTTTTGCAAAGGATCGTAGACGCCATTGGTTTGACCGAACTGAGATACGGATGGTTATGCGGTGCAGAGAGCGTCAGACTATCAACATTTTCAGCATCTTCCGATACTTTAGCTTCAGTGATTGCCAGTTTAGAAAGGTTTGGATGATAGAAAAGAGCATCATCCACATAGATACGAAAAAGGCTCATAGGCGACCCTCCCTATATCTGAAAGTAGTTGTGCCGTTTCCGCTCACTGCTACTGTGTTGTCCCCATACTGCAGTTCCAATTCTGGAAACTCCCATGTACCGGCACTGACTGATTTACGGAAGGTGTCGGTTCCTATCTGCCAAGAGAGTGCGGTCTCTGCTGTGGTTGTCACAGAAGGAATCACCGGCATATAGTCGTTTGTCAGCTTTACCGTCCCGCTCCCAGAAATCTGAACTACGGTTTCCTCTGTGTGATAACGATAGGAATCGCCATCCGAACAGGAAAGTACCAATTGCCCTTTGTGAGATATTGGGTCGTAGGATGGAGCAGCTTGCAAAGTGCCAATCGCATAAAAGTCTGGCTCCTCGCTGAAAACGACAGAAGCAAGATGACCAGCAAAGCGGTTGACCACCTCGCTGACCATTTGATTAAAGCGTTCTCGGCTGCCCAGCATGGACAGCGTGATTTCAAAGGTACGCGGCTGATAGGACACGCGCCCAAATGCCTCTGAAAAACGGATTGGTGCATTGCGGCCGGGAACTACGATGGTATCGGTCTGGGACTGCGGTGTTGGCAGATTGACTGTCTCACGCAGCCAGCCCATGCCGCTCATAGAAACGGAATCAATTGTTACGTCTGGCTTCATAGGCTCAACCTCCTGCTCAATTTCTGCGCCCGACCGAGCTTGCTGTCGATGGCAGGGAGCAGATGGCCTACCAGTGTACCATCCTCCAAATAGATACCCTTGCTGCTGTTTGCAGCGATGACCGCAAGATATTTTTCCATGCCGGACATATCCAGTCTGTTGGTCAGAATGTTCTCAAGATTATCGTAAAAGCTCTTCAATGGAAGAATTGCTTCTGCACCGGCTTCGCCGCCAGCCATCAGAGAGCTTCCATTCATTCCAAAGATGGTCGGATGCATCATAATGCCGCCGTTCTTATACCACGAGACGGAAAGGTGCGGTACGCTTGGAGGACTGATCGAAAGGCTGCCGGAAATGCTGAAGTGGGGCAATTTGATATGCGGCAGCTGCAGCTTACATCCGGAAAAGAAGCCGCTTATCCTGTCCAGTGCTGACTTGACCGTATTTTTTGCCGCTTCGATTGGTGTGGTAATTGCTGATTTGATGCCATTCCATACGGATGTAACCGTGGACTTGATGCCGTTAAACACAGAAGAAACCGTGGATTTCACGCTGTTGAATACGGAAGACACCTTACTGCTGATGCCGTCCACCACGGTTGCAATAACAGCTTTCATTCCATTCCACACTGTAGATGCCACTGTTTTGATGGCATTGAACACCGTGGTGACCGTAGTCTTGATAACATTTACCACCGTGGATACCTTCGTGCTGATGGCCGTCCACACCGTGGAAATAACTGTACTGATGGCAGTCATAACTGTAGAAATCGTTGTGCTTACCGCATTGACGGCACCGGAAACTACAGACTGAATGGATTCCCACACGGCTGTAATTGTTTCTTTGCAGTTCTCCCAGATGAAGCGGAATGGCAGTGTGATAATGTCAAATGCCGCTTCCAGAATAGACCCGATAAACATAACGCCGGTTTGCACAACATTCTTGATGGTCTCCCAGATGCCTGTAAAGAAGGTCACGATTCCATTCCAGATATTCGTAAAGAAAGAGGAAATGCCTGTCCACACTTCAATCCACGAAGTGCCGAACCAGCCGAGTACGGTATCTGCAATGCCCTGAATCATGACGAGAGCTGAGCTGAACACGCCAGTGATGCCGTTCCAGATACCAGAAAATATCTCCTTCACGCCTGTCCACAACTGCGACCAATTCCCAGTGAACAGACCGATAAATACATCAAGGAGTCCAGTGATACCATCAAGAACGGTTCCTAACACCGTACTGATTACAGAAAATGCCACTTCGAATACCGGAGCTAGTATTTGACAGAAACCATCCCATACTGCTTTCAGCACATCCACGATATTCTGAAAGTCAAACCCAAGCGCATTCAGCCGCTGTGTGACTGCATCACAAAATGCGGCAAACCGCTCCGCGATGCCTTCCCATATTCCTGTGATGGCATTTCGGAATTTCTCGTTCGTATCCCATAGATGTTTGAAGGCAGCCACCAAGACCGCCACGATTGCCACAACAGCCAGCACCGGCCCCGCAACAGCGCCTAGCGCACTGCCAAGTGACGTTACCGAACCGGTACTGCCAGCCAGCTTCACGCCAAGCTTTGCCACGCCCTTTGTCAGCACAGAAAAACCTGTCATCACAGAGCCGACCGTGGATATAGTCTTGCCGAGAGCAATCAGCAAAGGCCCTATCGCCGCCGCAATCAAAGCAATTTTTACGGCGGTCTGTTTCTGGGCGTCATCCAGACTGTTCAGTTTATCTACGAATGCCTGCACCTTTTCCACAGCTGTGCGGACAGCGGGCATCAGTATCTCACCGAAGGAAATGGCCAGACCTTCCAGAGCGGACTTGAGAAGTGTCAGCTGTCCGGAAAGGTTATCCAGCTGTGTATCTGCCATCTGCTGTGCCGCGCCGCTGGAATCCGCAATGGACTGCTGTAAGCTGTCCCAAGCATCTCCGGTATTGGCAAGAAGCGCGTTGACCGCAGACAAGTCCGTCTTATTGAAGATTTGACCGATAATATTTGATTTTTCCTGTGCCGTCATGCCCTCCATAGAAGTATTGAGGTCACCGAGAATATCGTTGAGGGAACGCATATTGCCTTCGGAATCATAAACGGAAATGCCCAGTGCTTCCATCTGTGCAGCCGCTTTATCTGTCGGGTTTTGCAGGGAAAGGATAACATTGCGAAGATGTGTACCGCCCTCAGCACTCTTAATACCGTTATTGGCGAGAATACCCAGCGCTGTATTTAGTTCTGCTGTACCGCCTTTAACCGTTCGCGCTGTAGCACCAATCGTCAGGATGCCATCTCCAAGCTGTGCCACAGAGGTGTTCGTTAAGGATGCGGTCTTTGCCATCTGGTCTACCATGGTATCCGCTTCGGACGTTTCCATACCCAGCGCAGACATCGCATCGGTAACCATATCGGATGCACTGGCAAGGTCAATATCACCTGCCGCCGCAAGGTTCAAAACGGTCGGGAGTGTATCGTAAATCTCCTGTGTGTCGTATCCGGCAAGTGCCAGATAGTTCATGGCATCCGCACATTCGCTTGCACTGAATGCAGTTTCTGCACCCATTTGTTTTGCCAGGTCACGGAGGGCATTCATGGTGTTTACCGATGCACCATTCAGGTCAGACATGGAATCTTTGGTGATGCCCATCGTTGCCTGTACCTGGCTCATCGAGGAATCAAAATCAGCGGTTGTTTTTACCGCCGTCGTTCCCAGAGCACCGACAGCTGCCGTAACAGGAAGAAACTTTTGTCCCACACCGGCGATGGTATTGCCGATTGTTTGAAATTTCTGACCCGCCGCCTCTATCTTGCAAAGCGTTTCATTAGAGTTAATAGTTTCCTGCTGAAGTCGCTGCAGCTCCTGCTCTGTCTCGACAATCTCCCTCTGAAGGGCATCGTACTTGTCCTGACCAAGAGTGCCGTTTTCCAGCTGGGCCTTGGCCTGTTCCTGTGCAGTCTTTAAGGACTGCAGCTTTTCAGATGTGGCGGAGATGGCATCTTTCAGCAGCTTCTGTTTCTGGGAAAGCAGTTCGGTATTGGTTGGATCAAGTTTCAGCAGCTTGTTGACGTCCTTGAGGGCTGACTGTGTGGATTTTATCGAAGAATTAACCTGTTTCAGTGCATTTTGAAGTCCTGTGGTGTCACCGCCAATCTCAACAGTTATGCCTTTGATTCTGCTTGCCATATTCGCTCACCTCCATTTTCGGGCAAAATAAAAGCCCGGATTTCTCCGAGCATAAAGAAAGCACCAATCGATTTGATACGATTGATGCTTTCGTGTAATTATGGTTTGCTGAAGGGAATGCTATTCCAATGCATCGCTTCTAACATAGTGCGTTTTGCGTCCAGAACCAAGGCGAGTAAGCGTGCCGTCCTGAACTAATTTTTTCAATGCTGCTTCGACAGAAGAACTGCCTAAACTGGGACAGCCTGCCAAGGCGTTCTGCTTCGTAAAGGTACCGATATGGTTCATTGCATATTCCTGCACGACATCATAGGCGGTACTCCTCGGACCAGACTTCTCAGAAAGAGTCAATCTTTCCTCAAACTCACGGTAGCATCCAAGTATGATGCCCAGCATATATTTGATGAATGGCTTTGGGTCATTTTCGCCTGTATGCCAATTCTGGTCTGCCTGTGCAAGAACTCTGTAATAATCCTCTTTGGTGTCTGCGATTGCCTTTTCAATACTGATGTACTGACCGACTATATACCCGCTGCGATACAAGAGGAGCAATGTCAGCAATCGACTCATTCTGCCATTGCCATCATTAAACGGATGGATACAAAGAAAATCCAAAATAAAGCAAGGGATTAAAATCAAGGGATCAACTTCGCCTAAGGCCAGTTCCTTCTGAAAACTGTCACAGATATTTTGAATTGCATCCGGTGTCTCATATGGTTCAAGCGGTCTGAACAAAGTCACTCGTTCACCGGAAGCCAATGTCATATCTATTTCGTTTGGTGTGGTCTTGAAACTTCCGCCATAGGAAAAAGACGTGTATTTCAACAGATCTCTATGCATTTGCAGGATATAATTTGGTCTTACCGGAATTGCATCATAGTTTTCATGAACCAGATTCAGTACATTTCGATAACCGAGGATTTCTTCTTCATCCCGATTTCTTGGCGTAGTCTTATCGGACATCAGCTGTTTTAATCTTGGACTTGTAGTAACGATACCCTCGATTCGGTTGGAACTTTCCGTACTCTGTATCTTTGCAATCTCAACAAGTCGGGTCAGTTCTACCGGCTTTTGCTTCAGGAATAACTCCTGTCTGCCTTTATGCTCATGTATTTGAGCAACATAGGAGAGGATTTCGTTATCCCATGTTCTCTCCGTCAATTTGTGGTAGTCAAATTCTCTCATAGGCGATCCTTCTTTCTCCCAGCATGCTTTTCTTTCTCCCAATTATATATTGCAATTGGGAGAAAATCAATTCCCTCTGGGAGAAAATTTATCTCTCCACAGTATGCCCATCACTATAAGTCTTTATCCATCAGAATCTATCGAATTCTTCCTGACCCGCTGTAATAGTCGTACTGTACTTGGCACTGTCATTGCCTTTTTCCGTCCACATATCCATCACAAGTTCGATGGTCAGAAGGTCAAGGTCACGGATAGAAATGCCAATTTCCGTACAGCGGAGAAGAAACAGCGGTGTTGTCATTTCCCGGCTGCTGCGGTTAAGTTTTTTTAGACTGAACGTCTGTGATAAGGTTCGTACCCCATAGTTCCAAAATTTCTGGCAGTACCTCGTAGATTGAGAACATCTCAAACTGGTCAAGCCAGTCATCGATATTATCCGGAATACTATGGTCTGCATGGAACGCCATGATATAGGCAACATTCTCGAAGATTTCCAAATCTTCAATCTCAAAAGACCCGCCCTCGCTGGTCTTGCCCTGATAGGACTGTTCCAGTCTGGATAGGTCTTTGAAAATATCCCGCTTGAATTTCATGCGGTATAAACGGGGAATGGTAGCGGAAGAACGGAACGCTACCTCCTTATCTCCGACTTTGACAATTTTCTGAAGCATCGCTTATACCTCCATTAACCTTTGTCTTCTTCCACTGGAGTATATACAGACTTGTACCAGTTCTGATATGTCTCCGCAGAAGTGGTATCTCCGGTACGGCTCTTGACCAGACCGTCCTCGCGAGGATCGGCAGTAAGAGACAGCTTTTCTGTACCCGGCTCAATGGTATCTTTCTTGGTCTCAGACTCAATGGAAGGACGGGATGCCGTACAGTTATACATCACATGACGGATGGCACGGACATCACCGTCAAACTCAAAGAGCAGTGCGAATTTCACGCTCTCCGCTTGATCGGACTTCTCCACAAGCACACCGTTGGAGTCCAATGTCTCCTGCAGGATGTCGGTACGAAACCACTCAGGAATCAGCGCAATCTCCAATTCACCGGAATAGCCATTGTTGGCCACCGAGCGGAAATACACGATGCCGTCTGCATAGAAAGGGCTGGAATCACCCTCTGCATCCAGGCTGATGCTGACAGCACCGGGAATTGCCTGTGGAGCGGCATAGGTATACTTGACAGCACCGTCCACAACAGTTTCCGTCAGCTTTGCCGCATGGACATTCTTCAGATTGTATTTGACTTTATTACCCATAGCTGTTAAGCCTCCATTTCAAAAGAGTAAAGGACTTCATACAGTTTTTCACTCTCAATCCAGACCACGGAGCGGTCATAAAAAATGCCATGCTCATCCAGCACAGCTTCCAACTGTCTCTCCACCGACAAGTCCTTGGTATCGGTATAGAGTTCCATATGAACTTCGTTGATTTTGTAATAGACCCTGCCGTCGGCAGAGAAGTTGTCCGACTCCGGCAGCAGATAGCAGATAAAAGGCGGTTCTGGAGCTTCGCCCTCTGCAAAATGGTCATAGGCAAATGGAATACCTGCAGCCTTCAAAATCTCTAACAGCTTATCCATTCCGAATGCACCTCTCGATTTCCTGTTCCAGCTGTTCTATGCCAGACTGTTCTGCCGATGCGATATGCGGTCATGCCGCCACTCGGCCACCGCCGCGCTTGGCATGACCATGTTCCAGCAGATGGGCAAGCTGATAACGGTTGCGAGAATACACCGTAATCTCCAGTTTATTTGCAGATTCCGCCGTATTCTTCGCAGCCCAGCTTTTCTTATACGCACCCGTTTTCACAGGCGCACCTGCTTGTATCTCTGCTTTCACAGTCTTGGCGGCTTTCTGCACAGCGGTCTTTACACCATCTGCGGTCGTGTCGGCATACGCATTTAGTTCCTTCATGATAGCATCTGCCATATTTCCGATGGATACGCGTGTTGCCATAATCACCGTCTCACTTTCTGTACCCAGAACTTCAACGATTTCCGCTTGTTGTTCTGGTGATCGATATAAGTGATATTGTAAAGGTCATCGCCGTAGCGGATGCGGTATCCGTCTGTCGTAATGGCGGCCGTTTGCTTACAGTATCTGACCGTAAATGCTCCGCTTGCTTGCGGTATCGCCTGTCCTGCTGTTTCTATTTCCGCTCCATTCTCACTGCTGATGGTGGCATAGCAGGAAAAGTAATCTGCCCAGATATTCTTATGATTTCCGATGGCATCGGTCACCACAGTATTCTGCTGAAAGGTGATTCGGAGATTCATCAGTGCTACATTCATCAAAATTCCTCCTTGCGCATACCAAACAGCAGGGAACGAAGGTCGATCGTCAGCTGATGATGGTCGGCCTCCTCACGATGTTCATACAGATAAGCCACTGCATATAAAACAGCCGTCTTGGCATGATCGTTTTGGAGGGAACAATATTCTTCCAAAGGGATTCTGGCAACGCTGGCACACAATTCTTCAGCAGAGGAGATGAGGATGCCCAGAAGGCCGTCATCCTCAGAAAAGTCGATACGCAGATACTGTTTCATTTCTTCTACCGTAACCATATGGGCATCACCTCCTCGTCAAGGAAGATGGGGAAACAAATTGCTGCCCCATCTCCGGTATTCTTACTCACTTTTCAGCTTGAGAATCTGAACGGCTTCCGGCAGAATCAGCTTGCCGTCCACACGCTCCTTGGCAACAAAACCAATCATGCCGTTGCCGGCAAACAGTTCGTTCAGCTGCTTGAAGGAGCGAGAGCCACGATCACCGATGTTGTAATAGCTGTAATCACCAAAGGCAATCGCATCAGCAGGCGCATATGCGGAAGTACGGACAGCATAGCCGAGGATGCGGTCAGGTTCATCCGCCTGATAAGAAGGCTGCCAGATATAAGCGCCGTTGTTATCCTTCAGTTTACGAAGCTGTGCAAGCGTCGCATCATTCATGATAAAGGATGCATTCTTGCGATAAGGCCGCTTCAAACCATAGACCAGGTCGAGCATATCATCGGACTTGATTGCCGCAGTCAGCGTATTTACAACATGTCCACCTTTTGTGGAATCGAAAATACCCGTAGGCTTGCCGACACCGCTGCCGTTGAGGAAAGCGTCCTCTTCTGCATTTGCCAGTGCTTTGCCGAACTGCGTAATGATATAGCTTTCCAGATTGAATGCATTGTCATAGAGCAGTTCCTCCGTCACCTTGATGGCAACGTGAAGCTTGAATGCATCGAGGAAGGTCTGATCGAAAGTGGCATCACCGAAAGTCAGCGCACCGCCTTCTTCAATCCATGCAGCGGCCGGTTTCGTTGCTGCGATGTTGATCTTGTGTTCGCCGGAAGTGGTAATCTTGGTGGCAAGACTGCGCATGATGTTCTCTTCCTCCAGCACATCGATCAGTCTGCGATCATACTCAATCGGAACAAGGTAGCCGCCGTCAGCATCCACACCCTCGGAAAGGACATCGGAGATCTGACGGAAGTTGGTACGCATCGCAGTGAGCATTGCCTTCTTATAGGCATCAGAAGCACGGCCCTTCTTTTCCTCCGACTGTGCACCCATCACATAAGGCTTTCCGGTAATCGGAGAATTGACAGGCTTAGCGAGTTCTGCTTCACGGGCATCCGCTCTCTGCTGACGGGAAATGGCATCAGAGAGCTGCTCAAATTCAGTTTCCATTTTTGCATAGGCGGCAGCATCCTCTGCGGACAACTTGCCGCTCTTATCCTCATGGGTATCCACGAAGTTTCTCATCTTACCTACCAGGTCAGCACGATTCTTAATCATCTCAGAAATGTTCATTACGAATTCCTCCAATCAAATAATTTTTTCGATCAGGTCAAGGCGGTCACGCAGTTCTTTTGCGGAACGGCCATGGTCTGTATCTTCCGGCGCAGGAATATCAGCCTGCTGTCTGGGCGTTTTTTCGGATGCACCGTACTTAGCAGTCATCTTGTTTATAAGTACATTGGTCACTGCCTTACGGGAAAACATAACATCGGTGACGGCATTCTCCTGTTCCGAAGTGTCGGATGCTCTTTCCAGAACACCATCCGCAAAGCCGAGTTCCACAGCCTTGCCTGCATTCATCCATGTCTCTGCATCCATAAGGCGGGACAGCTTTGCACGGGACAGCCCGGTCTTTACCACATAGGCATTGATAATGGATTCCTTCACCTCAGCTAGCATATCAATGGCCTTCTGCATTTCCGCATGGTCACCCATAGCAATCGTTGCCGGGTTGTGAATCATCAGCATGGCAACCGGAGACATAAGGACTTCGTCACCGGCCATAGCGATAACAGATGCTGCCGATGCTGCAATGCCATCAATCTTTACGGTGATATGCCCCTTGTAATCGGAAAGCATATTGTAGATCTGTGCCGCCGCAATACAGTCACCGCCGGGAGAATTGATCCACACGGTAATATCACCGCCGCCGGATTCCAATTCATCACGGAACAGCTACGGGGTGACATCATCGTCAAACCAGCTTTCCTCTGCGATAGTGCCGTTCAGTGTGAGAATCCTCTGTTCCGGCTGTGTCTCCGTCTGGCTCTGATTCGTCCAGTTCCAAAACTTCTTCATCGGAATTTTCCTCCTTTCCGTTTGCCGCAAATATACCCGCATCCTGCAATTTGGTCATGTTGCCGTTAATGAGATAAAGGTCACCGCCGAGTTCGACAGGAATACGGTCAAGATTTTCAAGCTCCCGGATGTCGTTTGCGGACATCCAGCCGTTCTGTCTGCCAATGGCATAGCCGTTCATGCGGCTCTGATAATCACCTCGAAGCAGGCCATCCACATTGAACTTGATAAAATATGTGGATTTTTCCTCTGTGGTCAGAAGGGAACGAATCATACTCTGTTCCCATCGAGATACCCATGGGTCAAGGGTATATTTCACAAATTCCAAACTTTGCTGTTCAATATTAGAAAAGCTCGATTTTTCCAAATCTCCGACCATATGCGGCGGAACACGGAAAATTCGAGCGATTTCATTGATCTGAAACTTTCTTGTTTCCAAAAACTGTGCTTCATTGGGAGAGATAGAGATCGGCGTGTATTTCATGCCTTCCTCCAGCACAGCTACTTTATTGGCATTAGAACTGCCCCCAAAAGTTTGTGTCCATGACTCTCTGACACGAGATGGATCTTTGAGCGTTCCCGGATGCTCCAGAACACCGCTCGGTGCAGCACCGTTGGCATAGAACTTACTGCCGTATTCCTCGGCAGCAATCGCAAGACCGATAGCATTCTTCGCCATGGCAATGGGACTGTACCCCACAAGACCGTCAAACCCAAGCCCGGGAACATGAAGGACATCGGACGGTTTCAGGACTACAGTACTGCCTTTCATGGTTGGTGCATCGTCCGAAGAAAGGTTATATTCGTAATACAGCTGTCCATGTTCATCTCTATCCACCTGCATCCGGTCCGGCATCAGCGGATATAGACCGACCACTTCTCCTTTGCCGTTGCGGATGATCTGCGCATAGGCATTACCCCAAAGGAGCAGGTGTGTCATCAGCGTTTCTCGGAACACAAAGGATGTCATTTCTGGGTTTGGCTCATCATGAAGCAAAAAATAGAGCGGATGGTCGAGCGCCTTCTCCTTACCGCCGCTGTCGTTGTACTTATAAACATGAATAGGAAGGCTTGCCACCGCCTCGGACAGAATTCTCACACAGGAGTAGACCGCTGTCATCTGTATGGCAGAGCGTTCATTTACCCGCTTTCCGGCGGCACTGCTGCCCATGAAGAAACTGTAGGCACTGCCGGCTGTACGGTTTTGCGGCTTGTCTCTGGACTTAAACAATCCTGAAAGAAGACCCATGACTATCACACTCCTTAAAATGGGCAAAAGAAAAGCACCTGCCTATCAGACAGATGCTTTGAAGCATTTGATTGTAGCTATTTCCAAGTCCGAAAGTGTTCTGATTATAGAAATTTCCGACTTGAAATGCAGAAACTTTTGATTCCACATTGAAAATGCAAGGCTTATTCGCTAAGCAGCCAATCTATGAGATTTTCCGACTTTATGCCATCATAAGAATTGATAAAGCTGCGGTCCATAGACAGCACGATTTTTTCATAGTTGTCTGGAATCAGGCGCAACGGACGAAGCTCCCGTTCACGGGTTTCCGGTGACTGCATACTCTCTGTCACTTGGATATATACCTTGTCGTTTGGCTTTTCCGCAACAAAGTCAACCTCTGTTTCTCCAACCTTTCCGATATATACCCGATAGTCACGGCGAAGAAGTTCCAGAAATACGATGTTCTCAATAATATGCCCACGGTCAGCATCTCGATAGCCTAACAGCATATTGCGAAAGCCCATATCAATGATATAGTTTTTGCCCAGCGTTTTCAAAAGCTGCTTGCCTTTTACATCGTACCGACCGACAGAGAAGAATACGAATGCATTGCACAGCATAGAAATATATTTGTCAACCGTTTTTCCTGCGATGTTTCTCTGCTTTCCGGTATGAATATCTCCCTCGTTGGAGAGCACATTTCCGATGCTGTTTGGAGAAGTAATACTGCCGATGTTGGAGCACAGAAACAGCATGATTTTCTGGAGCATTGCCTGATCTGCTCCGCTGTTGCGCTGCAAAATGTCCCGCAGTATTACAGTGGAATAGATGCCCTCCAACGCCTGATTGCTTCTGGCCTCGTTGAACTTATATTCTCGCAAAATAGGCATTCCACCGAATTGGAGATACTTCTGGAATTTTTCATCCATGGTCACATCGGCTGCAAATTCGTAAAAGTCCAGAAATTCCTTAAACGACAGCGGCAGCATCCGTATTTCTACATACCTGCCAGAGAGCAGCGTGGAAAATTCCGTAGACAGCAGGTAAGCATTGGAGCCTGTGATATAAATGTCTACATCAAAATCCAAACGGAACGACTCAATTGCTTTTTCCCAATGCTCCACTGCCTGCAGCTCATCAAAAATAAGATAGGTTTTTCCATTCTCGGTAATCTGCTTGCTGACATAATCATAGAAGGAAAGATAATCGGTCAAGTCACGATAGCGCAAAGACTCCAGGTTCATGTGGATAATGTGAGAATCCGGCACACCTTGCTCCAACAGATATTGATGGAACAAATCCAGCAAGGACGATTTTCCACAGCGTCGGATACCGGTGACGATTTTCACCAAATCCACATCCTTGTTTTGAATCAACTGATTCAGATATTGGGGTCGATTAATCAATTCGGTCATAACGCACCTCCTGAATTTCTTGACTCTATTATACCCAAAATCTCAAGAAAGTAAATAGTTTTGGAAATGCAAGTCTAAAACTTTTTATATTTGATAGTTTTCGACTTCTAAGAGCAAAAATTCAGTTGTGTACCGTCAGATAAACAGTAGCCCTCGGCTGTTATAGACCGATTCACTGACATCATTGCCGCAACGAATTGCGCGGTCTAATGCCATAATCATGGCAAAAGAAAAGTATCTCCGAAGAGGTACTTTTTCAATTTACCAATTCGTTTATTACATATTATCTCGGACTTCTTCCGTTATATCTTCAAGTGTTCCACGAAGAGAACCTCCTGTATTGCTATATTTCTCCATCAATTCCTTCCAAAGCGGGTCATTCTCGGGAATCTCAGAGAACCAAACAGAATAATCATCCTCGCCGTGTTTTTCCAATAAAGTAATCACTGAACTCACTCCTTTCAGCCACCTCCGCTTGTTTTACTATAACAGCATTTTTCCCTGCAACTATCAAGTTAAGTATAAACCAAAGCTTCCTATTAAAAAACAAGCAGTCCTCTCATGTCATATACGCTTTCATTTACATCGTTTTCACAGCGTATAGCACGGTCGAGAGCCATGATACAGGCGATGGCACCGTCAATCTTCTCTGTGGACTTTGCTTTATCCGCTTTGATGTTTCCGGCAGGGTCTGTGCGGATGAAAATATTATCCATGTTCCATCGAAGCACTGGATGCCCACCGTGTGCCAGCTTCTTTTCCAACGTCAGTTTCATCAGTTCTTTCGTTGGAGGAGACATGCTGGCAAAGCCTTGCCCCATCGGAACGACAGTAAATCCCATGCCTTCTAAGTTCTGTACCATCTGAACAGCACCCCAACGGTCAAAGGCAATCTCCCGAATGTTAAAACGTTCTCCCAGCCGTTCAATAAATTTTTCGATATAACCGTAGTGAACAACATTGCCTTCTGTAGTTTCTAAATATCCCTGTCGATGCCAAAGGTCATAGGGAACATGGTCGCGCTTGACACGAAGCTCCAACGTATCCTCGGGGACCCAGAAGTACGGCAGTACATAATATGGCTCGTCCTCATCCTCTGGAGGGAACACCAAGCAGAAGGAAGTAAGGTCCGTGGTAGAGGATAAGTCCAAGCCGCCATAACAGACACGGCCTTCCATCATTTCTTCATTGACTGGATAGGCACACGCATCCCATTTGTCCATCGGCATCCAGCGCACGGCTTGCTTCACCCATTGATTCAGACGCAGCTGTCGGAAGGAGTTCTCCTCACCGGGGTTCTGCTTTGCACTTTCGCAAGCGGCCTCAACCTTATCCATTCCGATGGTCTCACCCAAAGATGGATTTGCTTTCAGCCAGACCTTAGGATCCGTCCAATCTTCTGTATCACCGGCACCATAGATCACCGGGTAGAAAGTTGGATCAATTTTTCTGCCCTCCAAAATATCCAATGCTTTCTGATGGGTTTCAAAACAAATGCTATGTGTATCCGTGCCGGCCGTAGTAATCAAGAAGTACAACGGCTGCATTCGAGCATCGCCGGAACCTTTGGTCATGACGTCAAACAGCTTTCGGTTTGGCTGGGTATGAAGCTCGTCAAATACAACACCGTGGATATTAAAACCGTGCTTGCTGTAGGCCTCCGCAGACAGCACTTGATAGAAGCTGTTAGTTGGCGTAAAAAGAATACGCTTTTGGGAGGTCAGAATTTTGCAGCGCTTATTCAGAGCCGGGCACATGCGAACCATATCCGCAGCCACATCAAAAACAATGGTAGCCTGTCCTCGATCCGCAGCACAGCCATAGATCTCGGCACGCTGTTCACCGTCTCCACAGCAAAGCAAAAGAGCGACCGCTGCTGCCAGCTCGCTCTTGCCGTTCTTCTTTGGAATTTCGATATATGCAGTGTTAAACTGCCGGTACCCATTGGGCTTAACCGTACCGAACAGGTCTCTGATAATCTGTTCCTGCCAGTCCAAGAGCTCGAAGGGTTTGCCGGCCCATGTCCCCTTGGTATGACAAAGGCACTCGATAAAACTGACTGCATAATCCGCTAACTCCTTATCGTAATAGGAGGTCTTCAGCATAAACCTGGTCGGCTTGTATTTCTTTAGTTGTTTCATGCTTCACCTCCAGACATAAAAATATAGCCGTATCTCTGCAGCTTCCGTAATACGAGCAACAGCCCCTCAGGGGCTGGGCTCTTGGCTTAGTTGTATTTCTTGCAGTTCGTAACGTTTCTGCAGTTGATCTTACTGGTATCGTAATTTTGATGACCGCTTGCCCGAAAAGCTTCAAGTGCAAGAGCCTTTGCTTCTTCCTTGGTCTCGGCAAAAACCAGGAAGGTCCGTGTACCCCAAGTTCCGATTCCAACCGAAAACTTGGTGCCTTTGTAGGCCTTGCCTGCGGCAATCGCTGCAGCGTTTTTTGCTTTCCATTCTTCGCTGTCCATCCAAGTAGTGTATTCATATACTCTTGTCATTGTTTTGTCCTCCGTTCGTTTTGTTGTGTGTATATTCGCTCTAAAGCGGAGATATAAACTATACAAACAACTCTGCTATAGCTTGTGTATTTTCATCGCAGATTAGAGTACATTTTGAAGGAAATTGCGTCACTTATCCTTCTTTTTCTGACCATCGCGGAAAGCAGATGAACCACTAAGATTTTTAAGCAGCGTCTTTCTTTCCGACTTGTACTCATCCCCGATAAATCCCAATCGAAGCAAGAAGCATCTGAAGGTATAGCGCTCGTTTTCTACTTCACGCTCGGAAGCGGTTACCCGCTTCATTTCTCTTGAAAGAGCTGCCAGTCTTGTGATAAACACGCTGATGGCTCTGATCATTTCCGGGTCAGGCAGCGCATCGAACCAAGGAAAACAAACCACATCGTCCTTGATTTCAACATCTAGATTACTTGCACCGGTCGCTTTCTTAATTAGCGATGCCTTGCCGGCAATCATTTTCTCCATCAGTCCTAGTTCAAAATCCGAAATACTGCTCTTGGGAATTTGAATGCACAGACCTTCTTCAACAGGTTCGCTCTTGTCCGGCTCAATGCTTTCTATCTGAAAGTCTTCTGCTGCGAAGCCTGCATCAGCAAGTCTCTTCACCAAGAGCTTTGCCGCTGAAACGTCAGTGCGCTCGTCCCACTGCAGGGTACCTTCCTTCGTGATGGTGTAGTCTTCAACCGTGTAGGCGCAGGACGGGACTTTTTTGTAGATTGCCTTTTCACCAGTGATATTCTCAATAGCCTTGACCAATTCTTTTCTAGCCGGACCGGTCAAGTTGTACTTAACTTCCATAATGAAGCCTCCTTTGATTTGGTATACACATGTTCGCTCTAAAGCACAGATATATTAAGCAAATTCGGCAGTATAAATATGACAAATCTACATTCATTCATTGGTGATAATTCTACCTATTCAAGCTGAGCCAGTCGTTCTTTCAGCGCATTAAAAAATGCTCTGCTTCTGAGAGATGTGTTGCCGGCTTGCAGCCATTCCTCCTCGAAATCAAAGCGCCTTTCTAGTTCCAGAACAGAATAATCAGCACGGAACTTTCGCCATGTCATGCTATCCCACTTTTTCAATTGTTCCCACAGTGCCGGGAAATGCCGATAAAGTTCCCGCAGTTCTGACAAAGACTGCAGTGGGCAGCACCAACAAGATACGCGGTTGAAATAGTCATATAGGCCAGACCAATCATAGCCGCGTTTTTTACAGTATTGAAGGCAATCTTCCTCTGTCATTTTCCAATCAACCAATGGAACGTGCATATTAGCGCGCAGATTGCATTTTCGCTCCAACCGGTATTCTTCATCTGATGCTATTCCCACATATTCGATAATGTCATACGAAGCTTTGATCTTGTCAAAGAACCGCTCTTTAGGGCGGTTCTTCAGAATCTGAGTACACCACCGCGTTTTCGGACCGGCCCAACTGTACCCGTCACAGTTCAAGCCGTAACGCTGTGCAAAAAGGGAGCTCTTTTTCCGTTCAACCGGGTGTACTGCAAAATAATATTCAAAGTCCTTTTCGGGATGGAGCCGAACAATTTTCCTGCCAATTTTCTTTTCGACTTTATCAATATGGTCGTACATTTCCGGAAACTCCAGCCCGGTATCACAGAACAAGATGACATCCACACGCATGCCTTCCTCCAGCATACGAAGCAGCATAGCTGTTGAGTCTTTGCCGCCGGAAAAAGAAACAACATGGAGCTTAGGCTTCATCTGCAATCTCCTCCAACTCAGAATACCTGTATTCCTTACCGTCCCGCAGAACGTTGACCTGCTCATCCGTACCGGCCTGCTCGATGTATCTGCGTACAATGACATCGCAGAACTTCTCGACCAGTTCGATGGTGCAGCAGATTCGGTCAGTCTGCTCACAGGCGATGAGTGTGGAGCCGGAGCCGCCGAAGGGGTCAAGCACCACGGAGTTTGCCATAGAGCTGTTCTGAATGGGATAGACCAGGAGCGGGATGGGCTTCATGGTGGGATGGTCGCCGTTCTTCTTGGGCTTATCGAACTCCCAGATGGTGGACTCTTTGCGTCCGGTGTACCACTGGTGCTTGCCTTTCTTCTTCCAGCCGTAGAGGCACGGCTCGTGCTGCCACTGATACGGGGAGCGTCCCAGCACCAAGGATTGCTTTTTCCAGATACAGCAGCCGGAAAGGTAGAACCCGGCAGCATCAAATGCCTTTCGGAAGTTCAGCCCCTCGGTGTCGGCGTGGAACACATAGATGGAGGCGTCGTCCGCCATGACCTTCTCCATATTAGAAAAGGCATCAAAGAGGAAGTCGAAAAACTTCTCCGATGCCATGTTATCGTTTTTGATTTTCCCGGCGCTGCCCTCGTAGTTCACATTGTAGGGCGGGTCGGTGATGACAAGGTTCGCCTTGCGGCCGTCCATGAGGGCGGTGAAGGTTTCCTCTTTGGTGCTATCACCGCAGATGAGCCGATGCCGTCCCAGTGTCCAGATGTCGCCAGCCTTCGTGAAGGTCGGCTTTTGCAGCTCAGCATCCACATCAAAATTGTCATCTTCGGCTTCAATGCCATTGTCAAACAGCTTCGACAGTTCCTTTTCATCAAAACCAGTGAGGAGCGGGTCAAAGTCCGCTGCCTGCAAAGATTCAATTTCCACACGCAGGAGTTCTTCGTCCCAGCCCGCGTCCATCGCCATGCGGTTGTCCGCAATGATGTACGCTTTCTTTTGCGCTTCGGTGAGGTGGTCAGCAAAGACGCACGGCACCTCATTGATGCCTTCCTCCTTGGCGGCAAAAATACGACCATGACCGGCAATCACGCCATAGTCACGGTCGATGATAACGGGATTGATGAAGCCAAACTCACGGAGAGAAGATCGGAGCTTGTTGATCTGCTCCGGCGAGTGAGTACGCGCATTGTTTACATAGGGCACCAGCTTCGTGATGGGGACGAGCTGCATTTCGGTTGTTGTTTTCATCAGACTATCCTCCATTCCTCAAATTTCTCAAAGCCATCGGCAGTTCTATCCACCGTCTTATCCTGATGGGACAAATTTACTTTTTCAAACATTATAAGCGCCTTCCTATTGAAGTTTTCCGTAATCTTGGTATAATTGAGGTGGGTCGATGTCTACTCCTTCCCGATCCACCAGACCAAGGGTCCGTAAGGACAACAGCAAACGAGAAAGAACGTACCAAAGGAAGGAGAGTGCATATGAGTAACTTTTTAACGAAAATCACGGAACTGTTTCGGTACACAAGAACCTACAAACTTTCAACCGTAACCTTAAAAACGCCAATCATTGATTTCTCGTTTGCACCTTCGACTATTCTGCAGCCTTCATATGAAGGCTGCTTTTTTATCCCTTTCTCGCACGGAGCAGGCGCTCCATCAGATCGTCCTGCGGCGTTGACTCGCCATATTCCGTGCTGCAGTTTTCTTTCACGATCTGGAATATCTCATTCCAAAGTCGAACCGCTTGGTTCATGTAGTTGATGCCGATGTTGATAAATGGGGACGGGATCGGCTTACCCGTGGTTGGGTGTTTGGAGAGGAAGCCCATGCGGTTGGTCATTTCCTCGCACTGCACCCAACGAGCGGAACACATGGCGTATCGTTCCAAAAGCTGCGGTGACACCTTTGCGGCGCATCCGATGCCTTTGAGCCATTGCCATGTTTCCGTGTAAATTTCCTGCGCCTGCAGGACGCTGCCATCCCGTTGCTCGGCAGAAAGGAAATCATGGGGCTTTGGCATTTGAGCGCCCTCGAGTTCTGGAATATCCAGCACTTCAAGTTTTCTGCCGCCGGGATTACCGTTTTTGGCTTTGTCCTTGACTGCAGATTTCTTTCTTCCCGCACCGGGTCTTGCGCCGCCGCGCCCACCTGTGTTATTCGATTTTGTGGGCATCTGAGCTCACCTTCCTTAATTACCCTTTTGATTTCGCCTTTTTTGCGCGTTTGACCCCGGCACCGTTATTCCGGTCGGGCTTTGCCAGAGATTCAGACCGCCCCTGGGGTCATTGCTTGTGCCAACGATCACCGCGCTGCGCGTGTATTTTGCTGTGACAACTCTTGCAGAGCGCAATCAAATTATTTCTATCGTGCGTTCCTCCTTCAGACAGAGGAATCTTATGATGGACTTCATCCACCGGCACAATGATTCCGTCCTTATAGCACTGTTCACAGAACGGATGCGTTTTCACGTAGCTGTCTCTAATACATTTCCAGGCTCTGCCGTACCTACGGCGTACAGCCGGATCACGGTCGTACTTCTCGTAGCGGGCATTCTCCTGCTTCTGATGCTTTTCACAGTAACGGCCGTCGGTCAATTCCGGACACCCTGGGTAGGAACAAGGCTTCTTCGGTTTCCTCGGCATATGCATCACCTCCATGCGACGGACATAAAGAAAGCCTCGCAAGAACTTGGTGACTCCCGCAAGGCCGTTCTCTATTCTGCTTTCCGCATGATAACTATATCATAGAGCAATAGTGGCTTTCTATGGTTTTAACTGGCGCGTTTCATCTGCATCTAACAATTCCTGTACCTCTTCAAGCGCCTTACCATGGAGCCGATATAACCAACGGATGTCATAATCCATAGCCGCCGCAATCTTTTCCCAGGATTGGAAGCACAGATAGCGCTTTTCCAAAATCGTCTGATACTCTCGGCAGGATACCGATTTCACCAGGTGCATGATGTCCGTTTTTAGATCAACCAAGGTATCAATATCGCGGTTAATCTCATTCTGTAGATCAACGATCTTCACCACGGTATCTGCCATGGTTGATGTACTGCTGCTGGGATTATGGGGCATACCGTTCAAAACTGCGGTGGCCTTTGTCGCCAAGTCATTTAGTTGACCCAGCTGCTGGATCTTTGCATTTATGGACTGATCCAGGTACTTAGCCTGGGACAGATAATTTTTTGCATTCATCATTTTTCCTCCTTACAATTCAGCCTTGACCGCAGCAATCAGCGCTTCTTGAGTATTGTTCTTCTCGTTCAGCGCTTTCAAAATTCTTTCATCAACAGTGTCTTTCGCAACGATGTGCTGAATCACAACCGTGCTTGCTGTTTGGCCCTGTCTCCATAGTCGGGCGTTGGTCTGCTGATACAATTCCAGCGACCAGGTCAGCCCAAACCAGACCAAGGTGTTGCCGCCTTCCTGAAGGTTAAGCCCATGGCCAGCTGAGGCAGGATGTATCAGTCCAACAGCAAACTCACCACGGTTCCACAGCTCAATACTGCCGGGAGAGGAGATTCTTGCATAGCTGACCTTCAACGCCTCAAGCCGCTCAGTAATTCTCTGCAGGTCATGTTGGAACCAATACGCTACAAGAATCGATTTGCCGGCAGCCGCTTCGATAATATCCTCCAGCGCATCCAGCTTCCGATCATGTACAGTAATAACATCCTTTTCCTCTGTGTAAATGGCTCCATTGGCCAGCTGGGACAGCTTACCGGAAAGGGATGCGGCATTGGCTACGGTAATCTCTTCACTAGGCAGCTGCAGCACCATCTCCTGTTTCAGGGCATCATACTTTTCACGCTCCTCTTCAGAGAGGTATACTGGATATTCGCTTTCGATACGCTGCGGCATCGGCAGAAGGTCTGCTGCCTTCATTGAAATGGTGATGTCAGAAATCTTATCATAGATTTGTTCTTCAGCACCGGGCAGCGGTTTATAGCTGAAAATGATCTGAGCATTACGCTTGTCCGGCATAAAATACTTGGTTCGATATTGGGTGATGTACCTGCCAAGGCGCTCACCCATATCCAGCAGACGGAACTCTGCCCACAGATCCATCAGACCGTTGCTGCTGGGAGTGCCAGTTAACGCAATGATGCGTTTTACCTTAGGACGAACCTTCATAAGCGCCTTAAAGCGTTTTGATTGGTGATTTTTAAAGCTGGAAAGCTCGTCGATCACCACGGTATCAAAATCAAATTTGTATCCGCTCTGCTCTACCATCCATAAGACCATCTCGCGGTTAATCACGTAGAGGTCTGCCTGTTTTGCTAAGGCCGCTTTTCGTTCTTCAGCATTTCCCACCACGGATACCGTCAAGTCCTGCAGGTGATCCCATTTCTGCAGCTCTGCCGGCCATGTATTTCTAGCAACACGCAAAGGTGCAATAATCAACACCTTATGCGCTTCAAAGCGATCAAACAGTAAATCCTGCAGTGCGGTCAGAGTAATGCTTGTTTTTCCCAAACCCATATCCAACAGGACTGCCGATATCGGGTGTGTTTCTATATATTCGATTGCGTACTGTTGGTACTCATGTGGTCTGTATTTCATCAATGATTTCTCCAATCTTGTCTATGTCATCCAGCACATACACCTTGAAGCCTAGTTTCCGAAGAAGGCGATGTCTGGCTTTCTGCAGTTGTCTCGGCTTTTGCCCGGGAGCTTTTAATTCTACAAAGGCAAACTTCCCATCAGGCAATAAGGCCAGCCGGTCGGGCATCCCATCATATCCAGGAGATACGAATTTCGGACAAATACCGCCGTGCTTTTTTACTGCCAAAGCAAACTGCCTTTCTATCTCACGTTCACGCATGCGAGTCCTCCCATCAAAAATTGTGGTGCAGGTTGCGCAGGTCGTGTACATAACCTTATGTAGAAAGAAATTCTTGAAAATCTCTATACGCGTATTACAGTGAATGACCTGCATGACCTGCACCTTTATCGTATTTGGTGCCTGTGTGCAGGTCATTTTTAGCATCTAAGTCAAATGAAGTCGTGAAAGGCAGTGTAGTAGACTTGCACGACCTGCACCTCGGTTACTCAAGAAAATCCCCAACTTTGACCTGCACACCCTGTACCCATATGCCGGATTTCTTTTTTTGCGAGAGAAGCCTGTCTTCTCCAGTGCCGCATAGAAATCCGTCGTGCTGCGCGTGTATTCTCCTGTACGCATACAGTAGCTGCGATACTCCTGATAAAGTTCGCCGCTTTTCTGCTCCAACCCGTCACCAATTTCGCAGCATTCCATAAAGAACTGTCCCAGCCAGTCATTCTGACCACGATATTCATTGATGGCATCCTGCACCACCGGTGGGAGAGAGATCTTGAATTCATGACGGATGGCTTTCTGGGCCCCCTCCACAATCCAGCTCATGATGGAGGGACCAGCATTCTGAAACAGGTAATCTGAGTAATTCTTAATATCACTGCTGCCTTCGATCTTTGCATGGAACGGAATGACGATCAATCTGCGCCAGGTACCTTCATCAGAGGCACCGACCTTCGGCAGATGGTTTGTGTACAGGACAACAGTATGTGACGGAACAAAACCAAACGGGTCCTTGAACTTCTTCTCGGCATACACAACATCAGTGGAACAAAGCTGCTTCAGTACCGAAGTGGACAGGCGCATGCCTTCCTCCAACTCGGCTGCAATAATCAGACGTTTGCCTTTGAGTTCTGCCATTTCCGGCTTTACATTTCTGCGGCACCCAACTGTCAATGTATCTGCGGACATATTGCCGGCATAGGTTCCCAGCACTCTGCTGATGGTATTCCAGAAGGTACTCTTGCCATTACGGCCCTCGCCATAGGCAATAATCAATGCTTCCAAATACACCTTGCCAACAGCAGCCATGCCGATAATTTTCTGAACATAGTCGATCAGCGCTTGGTCATGACAGAAGAACAGGTTCAGCGCATCCTCCCAGATTCTTTTTCCGTCATCACCAACAGAGCAGCTTGTAATCTTCGTAATCAGATCTTCCGGATTATGCTCCTGCACCCCTGAGAGGCCCTTTTTCAAATTGATGGTGGAATCCGGCGTGTTCAGCAGGAACTCGTTCTGATCCAGGTCATTGATATCAATGGCAACCATAGGCTTAGCCGCACTCAGGGTATTGGCAATGTTGCGGAAGTTGCGGTAACGCATCACGAACTTGTAATAGGTCTGCGCTCCAAGAAGTGCGAATAGCAGCCCCATTTTATCTGTTGGAACAGCCTTCTGAAGTTGTTTGCCGCCGGCTTTCACCGTCGTCTCGTCTATGCCAGCAGAAACTAACGCATCCATACAACGCTGAACCTCATCCATAGCATCTTGCAGCTGCAGATCCAGGAATTCTTCAACTGCCCCCACGGAGGCCTGCCTATTCTCACGTCAGCAGGTACCGTCATAACGGAGATACTCTGTAGCATCGGTGTATCTGAGCTCGTCACCATATTCACGGATGAGAACCTTTGCCTCGCCAATATCGGAGTAGTCATCAGGCTTCAGACTGGCACCGGCGAAGTCGGCATTGTATTCATCCGGGTGGATGTATCCGTTTTGCTGCTCCACCTTTTTATAAAACTTCACAGCGCTGCCCCAAATGGCAGCAAGCTCCTCATCATCCAGCGGAGGATCACAGCGTTTTGCATGCTCCAGAAAGGCTTCATGGGCTTTGTCGGTATTACCATAGCGCTTCAGCACACGACCGGCAAAGCGGCTCATGGTGTTGTTGCGGCTGCCGGCGGCGATCACTTTATTATCAGAAGGTTTTTCTTTGCTATCTGCGCAAGGAACAATTTCCTCATCAATGGTGATCCAGCCATCATGCCAAACCACTTCACCGGTATCCGCGCCATAAATAAAGCGTGCCGCATCCAGAGCGTTGTCATCGAAGAAGGGGTATGCTGCATGGATGGCTTTTTTCAGATTGGCGTATTGCTCTGCATTGCGGACTTCACTGATCAGGAAATACACATGACCGCGAGGACGAGGGCCGAATCTTTCCTTATTTAAGTAGTTGTGACGGCTCGGTGCCCAGGCAAAGGCGATGTCCGGCATCAGCTCATCGAGTTTGTCCGCATCAATCCACTCAGCTGCATTCTCGGTGTGGTCATTGTCCACATCCATCACTACCACATTGGAAACACGGAAATTATCAATACTGCGATAGTGATCTGCGTACTCTGCGCAGACATGATCAAACTTTACTGCCTCTGCCAGCTCCGCTCTGGATGTAATCTCCCTGCGGGTCGGGTACAGGCAGTTTTTTGCGTTGCCGACACAATTGCCGGTATAAATAACGAACTTCATTCTAATACCTCCCGCATCTCTTCTGTAAAATAACGGATTGTCATGCGGCGTTTCTTCGCTTTTGTATTTCTTTGCGGAACCGCGCCAGGCCTATACCTTATTTGTTCGTTCATAAGCGAACCTCCTTTATCCGTCTTGAGAGCCTAGATGATCTCTCTAACTGTCCCATGACAGAAGTCCATCATTTGAACGGAGGAAAAAGCAATTATTTTCCGTTCATTTCTCCCGGAACTGTCATGGGACTAGTGAAGACACAAAAGAAAGCGGTCTGAACAGAGAACTTCAAAATTCTCCGTTCAAACCGCACGAAAGTGTCATGGGACTAATAGAGAGGCAGGAAGCCCCTCGGAAAGGATAGTGACTGATATGCAGACAGCACCTGTAACAGATACTGATTTCAGCAGTGATCAGCAGTCCGGTGAAGAACTCGCTGATACCCTGACAGCAATCAGTGTCGTAGCCAATCGCCTGGCCAAGAAGTTGAGATCGACTCCTGTCCAGGAAGCATCAGATAAGGAAGGAGGAACCGATCATGGGAAAGATGAATGAATTAAGCCAGGTAATCACCGAGCTTAGAGATTGCGGAAAAGCGCTGATGAACATTGCAGATTCCCTGCAGGAGATCTTTCCTGCGCCAGCCAATGATCCTGCTGTGGAAGCTACTGTTCAGAAAGAGCACGAGAAAAAGGAAGATCCCGCTCCTGCAAAACCAGCGCTTACCTTTATTGATGTGCGCAAGGTTCTGGCAGAGAGATCCAGAGCTGGACATACCGCAGAGGTAAAAGCACTGCTTCAAAAGTACGGTGCAGACAAGCTCTCAGAACTTTCGGAAAGCCACTATGCTGCTGTTGTCGCGGAAGCGGAGGTGCTGTAATGCCAGGTCAACACGCACTGCTGTCACCATCTTCTGCCCATCGCTGGCTCAACTGCCCGCCTTCCGCAAAGCTATGTGCAGCACAGGAAGATACCACAAGCGTTTATGCCCAGCAAGGCACCGATGCGCATGAGCTTTGTCAGTACAAGTTGGAAAAAGCACTTGGGCTTGATACCAAGGACCCGACTGAAAATCTCACCTACTATGATGAGGAGATGGAAACCTGCGCTGCCGATTACGCTTCCTTTGTAATGGAAACGCTGGCCAAGATCAAAGAAACCTGTTCAGACCCGGTGGTCCTGATTGAACAGCGGTTGGATTTCTCACGCTTTTTTCCACAGGGCTTTGGCCGCGGCGACTGCGTTATCATCGCGGATGGAACCATGCATGTGATCGACTTTAAGTACGGTCTCGGAGTTCTGGTTTCTGCAGAGAATAACCCGCAAATGCTCTGTTATGCCCTTGGCGCGTTGGAGCTTCTGGATAGTCTCTATGAATTCAACCAGATCAGCATGACGATTTTCCAGCCGAGAAGGGATAACATCAGTACCTCTACCATCTCGAAGGACAAACTCCTCGCCTGGGCAGAAAACACACTCGCACCGACCGCTAAACTGGCCTATGAAGGAAAAGGTGAATTCAAAGCCGGTGACCATTGCCAGTTCTGCAAGATCAAGGCCACCTGCCGCAAGAGAACTGAATACAACCTGGAAATGGCCCACTACGATTTCGAGATGCCGGTCAATCTGGATCATACCGAGATCACCGCAATTCTGGACAAGGCAGATCAACTATCTTCCTGGGTGGAGGACGTTAAGGAATACGCCCTGGCAGAAGCACTTCGCGGTACTCACTTCGATGGTTATAAGGTCGTCGCAGGCAGATCTAACCGCAAATATGCAGATGAATCCGCTGTAGCCGCTGCCGTGATTGCTGCCGGGGCTGATCCATATGAGAAGAAACTCCTTGGTATCACTGCCATGACAGCACTTCTCGGCAAAAAGAAATTTGAAGAAATCCTGGGCAGCTTGGTCATCAAGCCTCAGGGCAAGCCGGTTCTTGTAAAAGCCGATGACAAGAGACCGGAGTACAATTCGGCAATCAATGATTTCAATGAATAAGGAGGACAATATTATGTCTAAGAATCAGAACCCTATGAAGGTAGTAACCGGCCCTGACACTCGTTGGAGCTATGTGAATGCATGGGAACCTAAGTCCATCAACGGCGGAGCACCTAAGTACTCTGTCAGCCTGATCATCCCGAAGTCTGACACCAAGACTATCGCCAAGATCCGTGCCGCCATCGAGGCCGCATACCATGACGGCGAAGGCAAGCTTCGCGGCACTGGAAAATCTGTGCCTGCACTCTCTGTCCTGAAGACTCCGCTGCGCGACGGCGATGCCGAACGTCCGGATGATCCCGCTTATGCAGGTGCGTACTTCATGAATGCCAACAGCACTACAGCTCCCGGCATCGTGGACGCAGACTGCCAGCGTATTCTTGACCGCAGCGAGGTATACAGCGGTGTCTATGGCCGTGCCAGCGTAAACTTCTATGCATTCAACTCCAACGGTAACAAGGGCATTGCCTGCTGCCTGAACAATCTCCAGAAAATTCGTGATGGTGAACACCTCGGCGGCAAGGCCAGTGCAGAATCCGACTTTGCCCCTGACGATGATGACGATTTTCTTTCCTAAGCAGTAATATTGACACGGCTGGCGGCCGTCATGTGCCGTCAGCTTCTATGACAAGTGAGGTATTTCTATGGGAACTTTTTTAACCTGTGCAAATCAATTTGTGATTTATACCATCTGCTATGCACTCGTTTTCGCGATCTATGGCTGCATCATTTACAACCTCTTGAAGTTCATCTTTCGTGTGGCGGTAAATGCCTATAAACTCATCAAATCCGATTGGGATGCATGGCATTCAGGTAAGAAAAATAACGAGAAACGAGGTAATAGATATGACAACAATTGAGCATATGATGCTGGCATCTGTATTTGGCTGTGCCTGGGGATGGATCCTTGGCTCTATCATCTTCATCGCGGCAGACCTGATTCATACCGCTATCCGCAAGTGCAAGGACAAGCGTGAAAAGCAGCGCCAGGAAGCAATGACAGCTGAAAATAAAACAACTGAATAAGAAACATGGGCGGCAAGAGGTTTTCTCTATGCCGCCTATGTTGATTGGAGGTTTATATGGAAAAGATAAAAACACTGTCGCTGGATCTTGAGACCTATTCCAGTGTCAGTTTGAAAAAGGCCGGTGTATATCCTTACGCCGAATCACCGGATTTTGAGATATTGTTGTTTGGCTATTCCGTAAATGGCGGTCCAGTGCATGTCGTTGATATAGCCTGCGGTGAACAGATACCGGAGCCTGTATTGTCAGCACTCACCGATGATACCGTTATTAAATGGGCCTTTAATGCGTCCTTTGAACGTATCTGTCTGTCCTACTGGCTGCAGCGCCATCACCCAGAGCATTTCAAAAGCTACAGCATCCCGGAGGATTCCGTCCGAAATTATCTGAATCCAGAAGCATGGCGCTGCTCTATGGTGTGGTCCGCATATATGGGACTTCCTCTGTCGCTGGAAGGAGCCGGTGCTGTATTGAAGCTGGACGCCCAGAAGCTCAGCGAAGGAAAAGATCTGATCCGCTACTTTTGCGTACCTTGTGCACCGACCAAATCCAATGGTGGCCGCACTCGCAATCTTCCCGAGCATGCGCCGGATAAATGGACTCTGTTCAAGAAATACAATCAGCGCGATGTCGAAGTGGAAATGGCAATTCAGCAAAGGCTCCGCCATTATCCGGTCCCTGATTTTGTGTGGGAAGAATACCATCTGGATCAGGAAATCAACGATCGCGGTATTGCTATCGACATGGGCATTGTAGAAAATGCAATCTGCCTGGATGGACGCTCCAAAGCAGAACTGTCTGATAAAATGAAAAGCTGCACCTCACTGGAGAATCCCAACAGTGTGATGCAGTTGAAGTCGTGGTTATCTAAACATGGCATGGAAACCGATTCTCTCGACAAAAAGACCGTGATCTCTATGCTTAAGGATGCACCTGCTGATCTACGGAAGGTGCTGGAGCTCAGGCTGCAGCTTTCAAAAAGCAGCGTTAAAAAATACACGGCCATGCAGGGCACCTTATGTGCCGATGGTCGTGCTAGGGGTATGTTTCAGTTTTATGGGGCCAATCGCAGCGGCCGCTGGGCGGGACGTCACATCCAATTGCAAAACCTGCCCCAGAACCACCTGCCAGACTTGGAAGAAGCCCGCTCTCTTGTGAAAGCAGGCGACTATGATGCACTGCAGCTGCTATACGAGGATATCCCAGATACGCTCAGTCAGCTAATCCGTACTGCTTTTGTCCCAAAGGAAGGATACAAATTCATCGTCAGTGACTTCTCTGCTATCGAGGCACGTGTGCTGTCCTTCTTGGCCAGCGAAACCTGGCGTATGGAGGTCTTTGAAACCGGCGGCGACATCTACTGCGCTTCTGCCAGCCAAATGTTCCACGTTCCGGTCGAGAAACATGGCCAGAATGCTCACCTGCGCCAGAAGGGCAAAATCGCAGAACTGGCCCTGGGATATGGCGGCTCTGTCGGCGCACTAAAGGCTATGGGTGCTTTAGAGATGGGTCTGCAGGAAAAAGAACTTCAGCCCTTGGTAGCATCATGGCGTGAAGCAAACCCGAAGATCGTCCAATTCTGGTGGGACGTGGACCGTGCCGCGAAGGAAGCAATCCATCTGAGGACAGAAGCCGAAACGCACGGTATTCGTTTCATATACCAAAGCGCCATGCTGTTTATTGAACTGCCATCGGGCAGAAGGCTTAGCTATGTAAAACCCCGTATCGGAGAAAACCAGTTCGGTGGTGAAGCCATCACCTATGAAGGAACAGGCAGCACAAAAAAATGGGAGCGCATCGAGAGTTATGGCCCGAAAATCGTGGAGAACATCACTCAGGCCATCAGCAGAGATATTCTGGCCTACGCTATGAGGACCTTGAGTCACTGCTTCATCGTGGCCCATGTACATGACGAATTGATCATCGAATGCCCCAAGGCAGTATCCCTAAAGGCAATCTGTGATCAGATGGGAAGAACACCGCCTTGGATCGAGGGCCTGACACTCAGGGCGGATGGGTATGAGACTATGTTTTATAGAAAGGACTAAACTCAGAGCTCTCTGCGCATTGTGGCAGGGAGCTCATTTTTTACCGTCATAGATAATTTTGTTTGCTATCGTATTTTAGTATTGATATACTAAATTTTATCTGATAAGATATGCACATAAGATGATTAGCCCAAGGAGGGTCTCTATGATGGTTGAACGCATTTTTGATAACAGCAATCTTTGGCAGTACGAATCCATCTGCCACGAATATGGACTGAACGATTCTACTGAAAGGATCGAGCATCTACTTCGGGTTCTTAAAACTCGTGACGCCATCGACGCTTCACAAGCTAATGACCCAGATGTCCTGTACACGACGATGATCCATAAAACGAATGACATGCCTCGTTTCAAAGGTGATGCCAAGTTGTTCTCTGAAATCTACTCTGCACTCTGTGGCGTAGATACTCACGATATTCTATCTTTCCTCACTCGAATTAATATGAATGACCGCCATATCACAATCCCTGATGTGTTAACCAGTAAATTCAGTGAGTACATCACCGCAGGAACAGAAACTGTTTTGATTCCTGAATGTGAAGAATTCGGTACCGCGCTTCTGGATCTTATCGAGGCTAACCCGAAGGTTCAATTTACACTTACCAGTCGTAACCAGTACTGGCTTGACATTCTCAGCTATGTATATGGCAGATGCAAAAATGCCAATCTTGAATTTGCTGATATTTATATTGACGGCTTTAACACCGAACGTTACAACCTTATTTTCTGCGTTCCGGTATTTGGTGCCAAGAGCTTCTCAGAAGGTCAGGACTTCATCTGCAAAGAATCCGATATGATCGCGGTTCAGAATCTTCTATACCACATCGATATTCTAGACGGAAGGCTTGTCATCGTCCTTCCCGCCAGAATTACATTTGCGGGTGGTAGTGTTAGACTTCTCAGAGATTACATTCAGACAAACTACTCCATTAAAGAGATCAGTGCAATGCCCTCTGGTATGTTCGCACCATGGACGGCAATCAAAACCTATATGTTCTGCTTTAGCAATGGCAACACCGAAGATGTCCTGGTCCGCAAATATGAAACAAACAAACCAATTCGTCGCTCCAACCTCTGCACAGAATTGAACCTTGTCGGTGAAGAGATTCTTTTCCCTGATGAATTTGCGGATTTGAATGGCTGGAATATCGAGATGGCTTTTAACGATGATGATGACGATCTGAGAGCATACAACCAATCTTCTGTGAAGAAGGTTCTTCTTAAAGACATCTCCTCTATTTTCCGCGGAAAGGCAGTCAGCAATAAAACTGACAGCGGAAATATAGGCGTTGTGAATATCTCCAACCTGACTGATGCTGGCATTGATTATACCTCACTGGAACTCCTCGACGAAGAAGATCGCAAAGTTGCCAGATATGTCTTGGAAGACGGCGATGTACTTGTCACTTCCCGCGGAACCACCATTAAAGTCGGCGTATTTGAGAAACAGGAAATTATCTGTATTCCTTCTGCTAACTTCAACGTTATCCGACCAGATTCCCGTATGCGCGGACAGTATCTGAAGATTTTCTTGGAATCACCGATCGGATCTAAGCTTCTCAAGAGCCTGCAGCGAGGAACCGCCGTGATGAATATTAACTATAAAGACCTCGGTGAACTAGAAGTCCCCCTTCTCCCTCTGGAGGATCAAGATGCTATCATCGCCGACTATAACGAAGGACTGAGACTCTACCAGCAGACAATCGCTTCTGCAGAGAAAGCCTGGTCCGGAGTAAAAGAAGAAATTCAATCGAGACTATACTGAGTCCAGGTTTTAGAACACATACCGCAATGTACTAAGAATGGAAGATTGTGTGTGAAAAAACTACACTGCTGAGCGTTACTACCAGTATCGGCCACGACAGCTTCCACAGCTTTTCGCAGAACGTAGTATCGCATCATAAGAAAGGAGCACATAGATATATGCCTGTATTTAATGAAGACAATACCATCGAACAGATGATAATATCCTCTCTAGAGAACAACGGCTGGAAATACATTCCGGCCGAAGAGCTTCCTCGTAACTATTCTGATGTCATGGTCGAACCCATGGTAAAAGAAGCCTTGATTCGTTTGAACCCAGAGATTGCTGAAGAGCCTTCTCGCGCTGACGAAGTTATTTACAAACTTCGTACCATTATTCTTTCTGTGCAGGCTCATAACCTAGTCACCCAGAATGAACTGTTTAAGAAGATGATATTTGAGACGAACTCCTATCCTTTTGGCAAGGACGGCCGCATGATTCCGATCCGTTTCTTCGGAACACTAACTAAAGAGAATCTTGCTCTGAATGAATATGTCGTAACAAATCAGTGGGTCTATCCGCAGGCTGAAGGTGGCAAACGTCTGGACATTGTCTTGCTGATCAATGGATTTCCACTAGTTATCGGTGAACTAAAGACACCGGTTCGTAATGCAATTACCTGGTTGGACGCCGCATCCGATATTGCTGCTTACGAGAAGAGCATCCCTCAAATGTTTGTCACCAACGTTTTCAACTTTGGTACTGAAGGTAAATGCTATCGTTATGGCTCTGTAAATATGCCAGTAAACAAGTGGGGGCCTTGGCACACTCCTACACACAAAACCGAAGGTGGTCTTGCTGATGTAAAGATCAGCGTAGAAGATATGATCACGCCTGCAAAGGTCATGGATATTTTCCAGTTCTTCACCATGTTCGCCACCGATAAGAAATACAGAAAATATAAGATCATTTGCCGTTATCAGCAGTTTGAAGGCGCCAACTTAATTGTGGAACGCGTTATTGCTGGCTATCCCAAAAAAGGTTTAATCTGGCACTTCCAAGGCTCTGGTAAATCTCTTCTCATGGTATTCGCTGCGCAAAAACTGCGTATGCTGCCAGAACTGAAGAATCCGACCGTTGTTATCGTCGACGACCGTATCGACCTCGAGACTCAGATTACCGCTACCTTCAATGCATCTGATATTCCCGGTCTGGCAAGCGCATCATCCAAGGAAGAATTGATTGACTTTTTCCGCGGCGACATGAGAAAAATTCTGATTACTACCATCTTCAAGTTTGGGGAAGTAAATGGTGAGTTGAACCCTCGTGATAACATCATTCTGATGGTCGATGAGGCTCATCGTACCCAGGAAGGCGATCTTGGCGAGAAGATGCGTACCGCACTGCCGAATGCCTTCTTCTTTGGTCTTACTGGTACCCCTATCAACCGCATTGACAAAAACACATTTCTCACATTCGGTGCGGAGGAAGATCGTTCTGGATACATGAGTAAGTATTCCTTTTCTGACTCCATCCGCGACGGTGCAACACTTCCACTTCACTTTGAGCCAGTTCCTGTTGAACTGCATGTTGACCAGGATAATCTAGACCGCGCCTTTGCGGCACTAACAGAAGGCCTCACGGATGCGGAGCGAGCAGAACTCTCTCAGAAAGTCAACATGAAAGCGATCATGTATAACCCCGCCCGTATTCGTAAAGTGTGTGAGCATATTGCAAAACACTATCGCGAAAAGATCGAACCGAACGGATATAAGGGGCAGGTCGTCGTTTATGATCGTGAGTGTTGCCTTATGTATAAGAAAGAACTGGACAAGCTTCTCGGGCCAGATGCTACCACTATTGTCATGGATACTAATAACGATAAAGAAGATCGTTACAAGGACTTCCGTCGTGATCGCGATGCCGAGGCAAAGCTCCTGGACTATTTCCGTGAACCTGCTAGTCCGCTGAAGCTGGTAATAGTAACCTCCAAGCTGTTGACCGGCTTCGATGCTCCGATCCTACAGGCAATGTATCTGGACAAGCCTATGAAAGACCATACTCTTCTGCAGGCAATCTGCCGCACAAACCGTACTTACGACCAGGGCAAAACCTACGGTCTCATAGTAGATTATATTGGCATCTTCGATAACGTTGCTAAGGCGCTTGACTTTGACGATAACACCATGAAGCGCATCATTACTAATATTGAAGAGATCAAGAAGCAGTTCCCCGCGCTTTTGAAGAAATGTCTCAGCTATTTTATGGGCGTGGATCGTACCCAGGAAGGTTGGGAAGGTTTGATGGCAGCTCAGGAATGCCTACCGAATAACAAAATCAAAGATGCGTTTGCCGCAGACTATCGTGTTCTGAACCGTGCATATGATGTTCTCTCCCCGGATCAATTCCTTTCACCTTATAAATTCGATTATCAGTGGCTCTCCCGTGTATATGAATCCGTTAAGCCTACTGACGGCCGCGGCGGTTTAATCTGGGCAGCTCTTGGTGCAAAAACAATCGAGCTAGTTAACCAGAACATTTCCGTCGGTGAAGCCAAAGAAGATGAGGATATCCTTTCCCTTGACGCTGACCTTATCGACGATTTCTTGACTAACCGCCAGGATGCAAAGAAAAAGGCAAAAAAAATCGAAATCAACCTAGTAGCAAAAATCCTGAAGCACGCTAACGAGCCTCGCTTCAAAAAACTCGGTGAAAAGCTAGAAGAGCTTCGTGAGAAGCATGAGCAGGGTCTTATCACCAGCATTGAGTTTCTGAAACTTCTGTTGGATCTTGCCAAAGAAGCTGTACAGGCCGAACAAGAAGTTGTCCCCGTTCAGGAAGTTGACAAGGGTGTCGCTGCCCTGACCGAACTTTTCAATGGGGTCCGCAATCAGAGTACGCCAGTAATCGTCGAGCGCATCGTTAAAGATATCGACGATATCGTAAAAATTGTCCGTTTTGATGGCTGGCAGAGCACTACCGCAGGTAAGCAGGAAGTCAAGAAGGCTCTCCGCAGCGTTGTCTGGATCAAGTATAAGATCAAAGACAAAGATGTTTTCGATAAGGCTTACGGCTATATAGAGCAGTACTATTAACCCGAAGGAGGTACATGCGTATGATTGGAGCAATCATCGGCGATATTGCTGGCTCAAGATTTGAGTGGCATAATATAAAAACCAAAGAATTCAAACTTCTGATGCGCGACTGTCATTTCACAGATGACACGGTCATGTCTCTGGCGGTCTGTGAGGCTCTCATGAGCTGTAAAAGCAATCATAGTGACCTCTCCAAACAAGCTATCACATACATGCAGGAAATCGGTAATAAATACCCGCATGCCGGCTACGGCGAAAGCTTCTATCACTGGCTACACGAAAAAAGTCCCAAGCCCTATAATAGCTGGGGCAACGGATCGGCCATGCGCGTCAGCGGTTGTGGTTATGCAGCCAAAAGTCTCGAAGAAGTCATTCAGTTTTCTCGCATGGTAACAGAAGTTACCCACAGTCATCCGGAAGGCATCAAAGGTGCTGAAGCCACCGCTGTTGCTGTATATCTGGCCCGTACCGGCAAAAATATTCTGGAAATCCGTGATTATATTAACAAATACTATTATCCTATAAACTTCACCCTGGATTCGATACGTAATGAGTATAAGTTCGATGTTTCCTGCCAGGGTAGTGTTCCTCAAGCTCTTGAGGCATTCTTTGAATCTCGCAATTTTGAGGATGCAATCCGTAATGCAATCTCCATTGGAGGAGACAGTGACACTATCGCCGCCATCACTGGTGCTGTAGCTGAGGCCTATTATGGCGTGCCTACCAACATCCGCAAACATGCGCTAACATTCTTGGATGAACGTCTGCTGAACATTCTGGTAGAATTTGAAAACCTCTACCCCTCAAAGATTGAGGTTGTTCAGGAAGGTAGCAGTGTTGCTTTCGAACCCGCTCCCGCTCGGGAGGTTAAAGCTGGCAAACGTGCAGATACAATGAAAGCTGCGATGGCTGCCGCGGATAAAGATCAAGCCGCAACCACTTCCGTTTCAGAAGAAACCACCAGTCAAAAGCTGTTTTCACACTTGTTTGAGGCCTGCAATATCCTCCGCGGCCCAATCAATCAGGATGAATACAAGAGCTACGTAACGCCTATTCTCTTCTTCAAACGGCTTTCTGACGTTTATGACGAAGAAACCCAAGCTGCACTTGAAGAGTCCGGTGGTGATGAAGAATATGCAAGCTTCCCAGAAAATCACCGATTTGTTATCCCAGAAGGCTGCCATTGGAAAAATGTTCGTGAGGCAAGCACGAACGTCGGTGTTGCTATTGTCAATGCAATGAATGGTATCGAGCGTGCAAATCCCGATACCCTGAGTGGCGTCTTTAGCAGCTTTGATGATGCGAACTGGACGGATAAGACAAAACTTTCAGACGAAAGACTAAAAGACTTGATTGAGCACATGTCCAAGCTCAAAGTCGGCAACAATAATTATTCTGCCGATGTCATGGGCGACAGCTATGAATTCCTGATTAAGAAGTTCGCAGACCTGTCAAAGAAAAATGCCGGTGAGTTCTATACCCCTCGTTCTATCGTTAAGCTGCTCATCATGCTGCTAGCTCCCAAAGCTGGCGAAACCGTGTACGATCCAGCATGTGGAACGGGCGGGATGCTAATCGAAGCCATTCGATTCATGCATGGTGACAAACTCACCTATGGCCGCATCTACGGCCAGGAGAAAAACCTCGCGACCTCCGCAATTGCACGGATGAACTTGTTCTTGCACGGCGCTAAAGACTTCAAAGTCACACAGGGCGATACCCTTCGTTCGCCGAATTATCTAGAAAGAGGCGCATTGCAGACTTTCGACTGCGTAGTCGCAAATCCTCCATTTTCTTTGAAAAACTGGGGTTCCGAGCAGTTCAGCAGCGATATCTACGGCCGAAACATATGGGGTTGCCCAACTGACTCCAATGGTGATTTTGCATGGCTGCAGCACATGGTGAAGTCGATGAACCCGAAGACCGGACGCTGCGCCGTTGTACTCCCGCAAGGTGTTTTGTTCAGAAGTGGCAAGGAAGGAGAAATCCGTCGGCAGCTCGTTGAGTCAGATAAATTGGAAGCCATCATTACAATGGCCAGTGGCGTATTCTACTCAACCGGAGTATCCGCTTGCATTCTTTTCTTGAACAACAAATCCGTCTCTCACAGAGGGCGTATCTGTATGATCGACGGTTCGGGCATCTACACTCCACAAAGAGCACAAAACATCATGACAGAGACGGACATCCAGACTGTTTTTGATTACTATACCTCTTATGAAGACGTGATCGAAAAGGTCAAGATCGTCACGATTGCCGACATTCGAGAAAAGGATTACTCTCTTGCAATTAATAATTATATCGAAAAGCAAGAGCAAGAAATGATTCCTCCAGAAGAAATCCGCAGACAGTATTTTGAGGCATACAACAATATGCTCAAGGCCGAGGAACGGATGCGCGAACTGCTGCTGAAGGGAGGCTATATTAGTGAGTAAGAGAATAACCATCGAAGAACTGCAATCCTACCTTTGGAACTCCGCAGTTCTCTTGAGAACCAACATTGATGCCGGCGCCTATAAACAATACATTTTTCCATTGTTATTCTTCAAGCGCATCTGTGATGTGTACGACGAGGAAACCGCTCTCGCTATCGAAGAATACGGTGATGACGCTGCTGAATTTGATGATGACGAAATCCACACCTTTGTGGTTCCGAAAGGCTATCATTGGAATGATGTCCGTGCCGTATCCGAAAATGTTGGTGTGGCCATCGTTGAAGCTTTCCGCAAAGTGGAAAACGCCAACATCGATAAGTTGCAAGGCATTTTCGGTGATGGTGCTTGGACAAACAAAAACAGACTACCTGACAGATTGTTAAAGGACCTTTTGGAACACTTTAGCACACAGACTCTTTCTATCGCCAACTGTCCGGAAGACGAGCTTGGCCAGGGATATGAATACCTCATCAAGAAATTTGCTGATGACAGCGGTCACACAGCACAGGAGTTTTACACGAATCGTACTGTTGTGCATTTGATGACCGAGATGCTGAAACCAGAGTCTGGTGAATCTATACCTGTGGAAGCGCAGGTATGCTCATTTCAGCTATCGCATACTTAAAAGAGCAAGGCAAGGAATGGCGCAATGTGGCTGTTTATGGCCAAGAAATCAACGCACTTACCTCCGCAATTGGCAAAATGAATCTGTTCCTACATGGAGTCAAGGATTTCAGTATTGTCAACGGTGATACGCTTGCTTCTCCCGCCTTTATTGAGAACGGAAAATTGCAGCAATTCGACCTCTGCCTTGCGAATCCTCCTTATTCCATTAGCCAGTGGGATCGTGCTGCTTTTGAGAGTGATAAATACGGACGTAATTTCTTAGGCGTTCCTCCACAGGGCCGTGCCGACTATGCTTTTCTTCAGCACATTATTGCAAGTCTTAAAGAAGATACCGGTCGATGCGCTATTTTATTCCCGCATGGAGTCCTTTTCCGTAATGAAGAAAATGCTATGCGTGAAAAGCTGGTACGCAGCGATAAAGTGGAATGCGTCATCGGCCTTGGACCGAACCTCTTCTACAATTCTCCTATGGAAGCCTGCATTATGATTTGCCGCATGACCAAGAGACCGGAACGCCGAGGACAGATTCTCTTCATTAACGCTGTTAACGAGGTCGAGCGGAAGAACGCACAGAGTTATCTGGAAGACCGACATATTCAGCGAATTGCAACTGCGTATAAAAACTACTGTGATGATGGCGACTTTGCTAAGATCGCAACCATTCAGGACATTGCTGACAACAACTTCTCGCTCAGCATTCCGCTGTATGTTAAGCCAGAAGTGAACGAAGACGAAATCGATACTCGCACTATTCAGGAGCACTACGACAGCTGGAGAGCTGCCTCAGAAATGATGAAGTTGAGTTATGAGAAGCTGAATTCCATGCTGAGAAAGGAGGCCGAAGATCATGAGTAAAGTAAAATTGGGCGATGTTGCTATCGAGCATAAGGAAACCTGTAAGGGCAGCAAAGATGAATATCCCATCGTTGGCCTTGAGCATCTTATTCCGGAGGAAGTAACACTTACCACTTGGAGCGAAAATAGCGACAATACTTTTACTAAGTTGTTTCGTAAGGGAAATGTTCTCTTTGGCCGCCGCAGAGCTTATCTCAAAAAGGCTGCTGTTGCTCCGTTTGACGGTATATGCTCCGGTGACATCACCGTTATCGAAGCCATTCCGGAGAAGATTCTTCCTGAGTTTCTTCCATTTATCATTCAGAATGATGATCTGTTTGACTTCGCTGTTGGCAAGTCTGCCGGTTCCCTCTCTCCCCGTGTAAAGTGGGAGCATCTGAAAAACTACGAGTTTGAGCTGCCTGATATGGACAAACAGCGTGAGCTTGCCGAGCTCCTATGGGCTATGGACGCCACAAAGAAATCCTATCAGAAATTGATTGCGGCGACGGATGAACTGGTAAAATCTCAATTTATCGAGATGTTTGGTGATGTTAAAGAACACATTAAGCTGCCGCTGGTTGAGTTCGGCTCACTTATTAATATTGGGCCACAAAATGGATTATACAAGTCATCAAAACATTATCGTTTAGACCAGTCAGGCACTCCGATAATACGGGTTGATTCGTTTTACGATGGTCGGATTACGGATCATTCGACTCTGAAGCGGTTGGAATGCTCGCAAGAAGAAATATCAACATATAGCTTGAAAAACGAGGATCTGGTCTTTAACAGAGTCAACGGAAGCGTAGAAAATGTAGGAAAATGCGCTCTTATTAGCGACTTGCGTGAAGAAACCGTGTTCGAATCAAACATAATGCGTGTTAGAGTTGATACAAGTAAAGTGGATATTAAATTCCTATTTACATACCTGTGCTCGGATATAGTACGGACTCAGATTAAAGAGAAAGCCAGAGTCGCAAATCAGGCAAGTGTGAACCAGACCGATATCCGTAGCATTTTGATTCCATTACCGAATATCGAGTTACAGAGAAAATATGCAACTTTCGTTCGTCAGAGCGATAAATCAAAATTTGAACTCGAACAGGCGCTTGTAGAACTAAACGCCACCTACAAACGCATCATTGCCGAGAATCTCGGCTAAGAACCAAGGTCATGAAGTTTCCTCCGGCTCGTGGAACCACCGGAAACGGAGGATAACGAAATGGAGGAAACTGTTATGATTGACCAAGTAATCACAAATATCCAGAATGACCTACTCGGCATACTGGATAAAAACCAAATGAAGCAGCTTTCGGAGGTGTTGACAAAGCATCTATCTCCCTTAGAACCATCAAAAGCCGCAGATAAGCAAAAAATGAACAGCTTGCTGCCGACTTTTATATCTGCAAAGCGTGTTGAAGGCTGCTCAGAAAAGTCCCTCCGCTATTACGAATCAACCATTCGCAATATGTTGGAGGCTATCAACAAGCCCGAGTGCCAGATCACAACCACAGATTTGCGTAGCTACCTTGATACATATCAGCGCAGAGGTACCGTCAGTAAGGTCACTTTAGACAACGTAAGACGTATTCTCTCATCCTTCTTTGCATGGCTTGAAGACGAAGACTATATTGTCAAGAGCCCTGTTAGAAGAATTCACAAGGTGAAAACCGGCAAAACGGTCAAGGAGACTTATTCCGATGAATCTTTGGAGCTAATGCGCGATCATTGTGATAATTCACGGGATTTGGCTATGATTGATCTTCTGTGTTCTACCGGCATCCGTGTCGGTGAGTTTGTAAAGCTTAATCGCAGCGATGTAGACTTCGAGAACCGGGAATGCATCGTTTTCGGTAAAGGAAATAAGCAGCGCAAGGTCTACTTTGACGCCCGGACTAAAATTCACTTGCAACGCTATCTGGGTGAACGTACTGACACAAACGAGGCACTGTTCGTATCACTACTGAAGCCATTTGACCGGCTTCAAATCAGTGGCGTGGAGATCAGACTCCGCAAAATTGGTCGTGAACTTAGTTTCCATAAGGTTCATCCACACAAGTTTCGACGAACGCTCGCTACAATGGCTATCGACAAAGGTATGCCGATTGAGCAGGTACAACAGCTTCTAGGCCACCAGAGCATTGATACGACACTCCAGTACGCTATGGTAAACCAGAACAACGTGAAGGAGTCACATCGTAAGTTTATTGGATGAACTGTTTGCAATTCTCAATTTATCGTTATGTTCGGAGGTCGGGAGAAAAGCTGTTATTGTACCTTGGAAGAATGTTGTGTGTCAGTAACAGGAGGCTCAACTCCATCGATGAAACGTGAAGATTATTATGGTGGAAACGTGCCTTTCATAAAGTCTGGAGATGTAAAAGCCGACTATGTCTCTTCAGGCGCATTGTGGTTAACACAGAGAGCGTTGGATGAAACAACAGCAAGATATGTTCCGACTGGCACCGTCATTGTAGTGACAAGAAGCGGTATTCTGAAGCATGATTTGCCTGTCGCCATAACATCAAACCCTGTGGTAATTAATCAGGATATCAAGGCATTTGAACCAAAATCAGAGTTTTTACCGCAGTACCTTGCTTGGGCTATCCGATCCAAAGAAGATACTCTACTGAGCAAGACAAGAGCAATGACAGTCGATAATATCGAAAGTAGAGAACTCTATGAAATTCCAGTAATGATCGCCAATACAGAAGAGCAGGAGCGGTTTGCGGCCTTTGTCCGGCAGAGCGATAAATCAAAATATCTCACTCAAGAAATCATTAGAATGAGGTGAGCGCATGAGTATAAACAATAAGATCTTTGAAGCCAAGCGCGATCGAAAAGATAACTTTGGTAAATATATTGGTTATCGCAACAGTCTGACCTTGAATGCAGATGTCTGCGATAAGGAAGAATGGACTGTTGATATCATCAAATCCCGTACTGACAGTATGGTGAAGAAAATACTGAAAATGTTCCAATTTGGATTTTGAAGTATATTTCTGAAAGGAGGCACTTATTTTGATGCGAATATGCCCTGGTACACTGATCACAATCCTATACCAAGCGCGTGCGGTGCAATCGCACAAATACAAGAATATCTGCAAAGGCATATTCGCTGCCTATGGTCTGGAGATTGATAACTACAGCAATACTCTTTCAAGCCATATACGTAGTGGAGCTGAGAAGCCGCCTTCAGCACTTATCGATGCTGCGCGTGAAATGTCTGCTGAAGATGTAACAGAAGGATTTCGCGTGCATGTATTAACCCATATCGCCGATAGCAAGCGAAAAGCTGTGATTCGTGCCATTCGTGCTGTGCTACGTGAAGATGATATCGAAAGAACAACTTGCATCGGCTATGAGGGTTACAACAAAGATACCATACTAACCTACGATTCTTTTAGCGAAGCTTCTATTTTAGCATCGGTATTTCGCTATGCATTTGTTTGTACAGATAACACCGAAATGAAGAATTCCATAAAGGAAATCCCTAAGGACTTAGTAGATAGACTGATAAACTCCCATGAAGAAATCAACCTTATTCACCCACTTATCGAACAGGATGATTTTGTGCCACTGCAACGGACTTTAAAGAGTCCAATGTTTGACCGCATTTTCAAATATCAAACCTCTCTGGCAATTTCCGGATTGACTAATCCATCATCCGCAAACATATATTATATCGATCCCATGAACTGTAAATTCCGTTTTCAGCACATGAAAGAATTTCTATTGGATAATATCGGAAACTATGTGTTTTCTCGTTCTACTATGGAGCGAATTATAGATCGTACCAAAGACCGTTCATCTATCGGTGCGCAAGCCGTAATTCGATTCATGAGAAAGTTTGGACAGAATGCCGAGAGCATTTTGGGCGAAGTATTGTTATATGTATTTTTAGAGCAGGTATTAGACGCCCCAAAGATATTGACCAAGTTGGAAATTGATGATCAAAGCGGAGTTATTAGTAAAAGTGATGGTATCCATCTCTTAACCCATACTGACTCCGGGCAATTGTTCCACCAGCTTGTATTTGGGGCTGCTGATATCAATGGTGATCTGATAAATGCGGTAGATCGTGCCTTTGAAAAGATTACTAAGATAGAGTCAAATTACGATATCGAGCTTCGACTGGTGTACAACACCACCCAGCAAGCCATATATGGAAAAGAAGCGACCAAATTTATGGTTGAACTGATGACACCTCAGCGCGATAGAAATTACATACCTGATCTCGCCTTTGGTGCCTTCCTCGGCTATACCATCAAGCTCGAAAAACCAGAAACTGATAACATCAAATACAGAGCAGCTCTGAAGGAGCAACTTCAAAAAGACATTGCAAAAGCAGAAGCCTATATCGCACAGAAAATCCGTGATAACGGAATGAGCGGGTACAGCTTCTATTTCTATGTATTACCTTTTAACGATGCTGATTCTGAAAAGATAAGCATTATACAAGAAATGCTGACAGGAGGGTTCTAAGCATGCAGATACCAAGAGATGCCACCCTGGCAGAAGCCCTTTACCGGGATATTGATAAAAATGATTATCTACAGGAAATCTATTCAAATCTCTTGTACAACTATTCCATAAAACTGTTTGGACTTGACCGCAAATTACGTGAAATTCCAGTCCATCATGCGCTGCGCTTTGCTGATTTACTTTCAAAGTCCACATACGGACCAACAATCGATAGAGATCGTCTCTGGGGACAGGAACTCGCAATTTTACTGCGTTTTATCTATCCTGAAGACGCAGCCGTGAAGTATTATCTTGGATCAGTGCTATCTTCTGTCGGAAATTATCGCGGTTTAGACTCCGCTACCGTTAATGGGTATAATAGCGTCGACGTATTCGACCAGCTATATTATGGCTATGATCAAGATGAACATAAAGTTCCCGGCGAGGATTTCTTTTTCTTTCATGACCAGAAGCGCGTATACGACAATCTTTCCAATAAGTTCTTTAGCTACTCAGGACCAACCTCTATGGGTAAATCTTTTGTAATCCAGACCTATATCAAGCAGCAGATTGAACAGGGATCGACGCTGAACTATGCTATTCTTGTTCCTACAAAAGCTCTTATCAACGAGGTCCGATCCAGTATTATCAATAGTCTTCAGGATAAATTGAAGGCTCATAATTATCGTGTTATAAGTGCTGTCGGCGATTTGGCTTTGAAACAGGATCATCATTTCATTTTTGTAATGACACCAGAGCGCCTCCTTCATATGATGATAGAGCGAACAAACATTACCATTGATTTTCTCTTCATTGACGAAGCTCATAAGATCTCCGATCGTGGCGGTCGAAGCACATATTATTACAAGGTTTTGACTCAGTTGAACAAGACGAGCCATCTGCCAACAGTAATATTTGCGTCACCCAACATTCCAAATCCAGAGGTTTACTTGCGTATCATTCCAGGGATAAAGCCATCGGAAATGAAAAAGCTTGCATCCAAATTTACGCCTGTTTGCCAGTTCAAGTATTACCTGGATATTCCTTCTCGCAAGGGATTCATTTTCAACGACTACACCAAGGAGAAGGATTTCTTATATAACATACCTCCTACAGACGGCCTTCCTGAAATTGTGAAAACAGTAGGCGCATCCAAGCAGAATCTTGTGTATTGCAGCTCTCGCAGAAATGTCGTAGATTATGCAGTAGAGTATGCAAAAGATATTACCCCCATAGACGATGACCGCCTAAGAACACTAGCTCAAGATATTCGAGATGAAGTCCACAAGGAGTGTTTCTTGGCAGACTTAGTTTTACGAGGCGTCGCATACCATGTAGGTTCTCTTCCTGCTAATATTAGATTACGAATTGAACGTGCCTTTGAAGAAGGTGCGCTACGTACAATCTTCTGTACCAGTACACTCGTTGAAGGTGTTAATCTTCCGGCTGATAACCTCTTTATTACCAGCTACAAAGATGGTCGTGCTAACATGGATGAGGTAGAGTTCCGTAACTTGGTAGGACGTGTCGGTCGCATCAAATACAACCTTTACGGTAATGCGTACCTAATTCGACTGAATGATACCCTTAAAGAAGATCAGTTTATGAAACTTCTAAAGTCAGATGTCCCTCCTCAGGAACTTTCTCTGGAAATCAAAAAGAACCATCAAAACTTTGCTACCGTAATTAGCGATCTAACATCCGGTGATGTGACACTAACCAAGAGTCACGAAGTTGCCTCTGAAGAAGATTTTGATGCATTAAGAAAGTTTGCACTTATCCTGACTCGTGATATTGCAACAGACAGCATGAGTCCGGTTCGCAGCGCATTTGAACCATATCTCAATGCGAAAAAAATTCAGCGTATCAAAGAATTTTTTCCAGAAGATAAAACGAGTGATGATATAACATTATCATATGATCAATATGATAATCTCCAAGATTTCATTGCTGATCCGGAGAAAGGTCATTATCCAGTTCTCGTCGGAGCCGATGATCAAGTTGACTTCGAAAAAGTAGTACAGTTTCTTCTGTCACTTCGGACCATATTCCGTTGGGAAGAATATGAACGTGAAACACTTGGAAAACCGCAGTATATCCAAAATGATGGAAAGCCCGGTGGCATTCTCAGGTGGTACGCTACAATTCTTCTCCGCTGGATTCGTGGTAACGGCTTACGTACCATCATCCATTATGCTATTGATTATAAAGAAAAGCATCCTCAAACAGGAGTATGGCTTGGTCGCGTACAAATTGATGCTACTTATGACCCTAAGAACCAGTATCATAAAAATTATGTCATCGCTGAAACTTTAAGCACAATTGAGAATGTACTCCTGTTTAGCATCTCGAATTATTTCAGGAAATTCTCGCTTGAGTATAAAGCTCAACATAATGTTGAGAATTTTACAAATGACTGGTATGAGTATGTTGAATATGGAACTACCAATCCACTAACAATTTTTCTGCAGCAGGTTGGCTTTTCCCGCGAATCCTCAATCTTCCTGCAGAAGATCAAAAACAAACGCAAGTACATCATTGAAAATGATGCTGACATCAAGATCAAAAAAGATGTCCTGTCTTGTGGTAATATCGGTGTTGAAACCGAAGCACAGGATATACAGTTTAATATGCCAGAGCTATTCGTTAACTAAGTTATTCTGGGAGCTCTCTGCTTTATGCAGAGAGCTCTTTTTTTATGCATTTTTCAGAGATTTTGTTTTTCCCAACGCTGTCCCAAATCACCCCAACAGTGTCCCAAGTGGTCTTATTTAGAACAGTCCACCATTTCGGTATGATAGAAGTGTCTTCAGGAGATGTCCTGCAGATAGTGTAATTCATCAACAATGTTGCCCCGATCAGGCACCTCTTCAGAGCATCGCTGATGAAGTAATAATGATCAAACCAGCGCCTGAAGAGGCTGGTTGCACATTCGGAATGGAGACATCCTTATGAGCAACCATAACTGGTGGAAATTGAATATCAAACTCTCCATTCCGGCTTCGGCTAAAGGAGAGCCACGATATGACAATTTCCGTAAACATCACCTCTAATGACAATGAGCAGTATTCCATTCCGATGGAGGTAACTGCCGAGACAATCCGTGATTTTGATATCAAACGAGCCGATATCGTCCCTGCTAAGATTGGCAACAAGATCGTCAGCGCTATCATGGTACCCTGTACCATGGAGCAGTACTACGCTTACATGCGCCCTATCTGGGCAGAAATGCAGCGTGAGGAACGTTCCCGCAGATGCATGGTGTCCAATGGTCGCGGCAGCCTCAAGCGCTGCGAAGACGACTGCAAGAAATGCGATCGTCTGAAGAACGGCAATGTGCTCTCTCTGGATCGTTTCTACAAAGAAAACAATCTGGAGTTTAACGAGCCGGCCGACGATAAGTCCGAGATTATCCTTGCACTCGCCACTCTGGAAAATCTGATTACAAAGCTGAATTCCATCAATCCGATCTACGGAAGCGTCATCAAGATGCTCTATGATGGACTCAGCCAGAGAGCCATTGCAGTTGCCCTTGGCAAGCCTAACTCCACTACGCAGGATCTGATCCGAAAGGCCAGACTTGAAGCACAGCGTATCGTATCCCGAGAAGATCTGTATAGATAACCGGGAAAAGTAGTATGACTTTGGCAGCAGTTCCTATATGGTTCCGCTGCCAGCACACCATCTCCGTGCTAAAAAAGGTGCCTCGCTACCTGATATTTGCCAGTAGCGAGGCGTCACCTTTATTTGATGATTGATTTTTGCTACGTGATTATACCCATATCAGCAAAAAATCACTTTCTGTAACCAGTACACATAATATCTTCGCCGGTAATTTCACAACCAATTTCATCAACAAACTGGTCAAGCGCATTATTGATAAACTCATGAATTAACCAGTTCTGTTTAGATTTCATATATTTATTAAACAGCTTAGGGTTATATCTTACCAGTTCACTTAGCCAATGAAAGATGCTGAATACCAATACAGCTGACGGAGCAAATTCAAGGTCTTCATTTCCTGCTACCTGTTTTTTTATATACCATAATTTACTCTCCCCATAAATATAGAACAAATATCTTCTAACCTTCTCATGGTACTTACCCAATAATTTCTTTCTCTCATCAATTGGCTTATGAATATCCCAATTAAAACGTTTTTTCATGCGAAGAGTATAAGTATCCGTGACTCCAAGATCATGCTCAAACCTAGTCGGTAAAGACTTCAAGGCTTTACTATTAGCATATCTTCCACTAACCTCAAATTTAACCCAAGCTTCCTTTGAATTATCCTTTTTTACAAACACAAGTTTAGATATCGGCACAAAAATCTCAGGTTTGGAGAAAGTAATGCAATACGCTCTATGGATGCATGGAATATTATAAAACAGTTCTGCCATAGAATATTGTCCCGTTTTCATATTGAATCCGTAATATCTGGCCAATTCCGGAAGCACACCTGCTCCTTTTACTGCCGTACAAGCTTCTTTAAGATTAGTTTTTTCACTGTCATTGCGTACAGATGATATTCCATGATTCTTTAATTTTTTATCACCAACCCCTTTATATCGCAGCAATGCTTTTGCTGCATTCAAAGTGCAATAATATGATGTTAACGGACAAGCGGAGTCCGGCAGTGCTTTGGACGCAAGATAAAAACTATGTGCTTGTTCCCAGTAAAATAGAGCATCACTTGCCCCTGCCATTGATTGACGTTTCAGAAATAGAGAAACATATTCCCAGCATGAATCCGTAAGTATAGTTTTACTTCCATATTTAGGGTTATTGACTGATTTCATGAGTTCACATGATTTGTTGTTGATACAAATCTCTTTAAAAGCCACGATTTTTCACTCTTTCTTTAAATAAATTCCATCAACTTATTTTGGATACAAACTTCATATCCCAGCTTCTTTTCTCCTACGTCATCGAACGAAACAGTGATAATGGTATTTGAAATTCCGGTAATTGTTCCTTCACCATAAGATTTATGTTTGACCTGTTTACCGACAATATCTGCCGGAATAATTACCGCAGGCTTTGATGGCGCCTGAGGAACAACAGGAACCTGCGTCTGTATTTTGGCAGTACCTTTCTTTCTGTTTATTTTTTGTTCTGCCTGCAACCTAACGTACTCTGCATTGACATTCTTGCCGCGTGCCTTATAGTCATCCATATCCTTAAATACAAACATCTCCGGTTTCTTTACATTGTTTTCTGGGACCGGACATATGGGGAACATCCAAACCTTGCGATCATTTCCATCTATATCGGGCTGTATAGCAACATAAGGCTTTGAAACAAGCTCAATCCTGCCACAATAAATATAGTCGCCCGGTTCCATAACTTCAAACAAATGAATATCAACGCCGTTCCGTCCGCAACCTGCCAACGTAGCATTCTGGGCCCAATGGATATCCTGATCACCGGACTTTCCCATGCCTGTATAATGGAGGATGCCACCAATCCATTTATCATGATAAATGCCCTTTGTATAATCGGAAACAATCACCAAAGTATTTGTAGTTTTTGATCGGCGCATACCACCCATATTACCACACTTAAAGATTTCGACAATTTCACTATTTTTCAGTATTTGCCCGATTTCTAAACCAGGATTAAACATGTACCATCTCACCTCTTATTTTCTTTATCCGACACATTTTTACAGTTACATTATATGTCAGGCTGTGAATCAAATCAATATTATCTGTAGGCATTGCACAAAAAAAGTGCGAGCTTCTGAATCTCTGCTCCGCTGGAGCGTCAAGATTAGAAGCTCGCCAATGTCTCACGAACCGTATTTCAGTCGTAGACCTTCTGCCGCTGACTACTTAAACTCTTTTTCACCACTTTCCATAAACGCAATCACATATTCTTCAAACCGAGGTCTGACGATGAGATAGCGATTGCCCATAAAAATGGCAAAATCGCTGAGATGATTCTCTGCCAGACGCCGCATCTGTTTTGTTCCAATTCCAAAGTATTTAGCGGCCTCCGGAACCGTGATCAGGAACTTCTCTTGGATCGGGACTGATTGCTCCCGTCCACGTGTAGTAGGTGTGAATTTTTCGTTTTCCATTACTGAATCCTCCTGCAAAATAGTACCTCAAGGGTCATCATATATTCCCGTACAACGCCCTGAAAGTCAACTGCTATTGCAGGAATATCACTGTTCCGATCTGTAGAAGATTTCGGAAGAAAACCGCCTGCACTTGTCTATAAAACGAACAAGCCTCGGCGCTTAAAATCCGGATGGATCAAGCCCGAGGCTGTAGTTCTACACTATTGTTTCTATCTTTCCTCATTCGTAGTCAAAGGGTAGTCTTGGTTTTGAAAAATGGGCACGCACTGCCGCAGAATACCCCATTATGCGCCGCAATTCCGCACACGGCGAAAACGTCACAACGTGTTGCCGTGGCAGACGAAAAGTATTTTAACCATTTGAATTTTCCTTTCTGCAATGCCCTAAAGTGCCGTAATTTGCGCTGTTTTGCGCCTTATGCCGCGATTTGCGAGATGCACATAATTCTGTCAAAATCCCGTTTACAGCGCAAAATGAGGCAAATCAGTGCAGCAATCGAAAAGATCAAAAGCGAAACCCATGAGCCGCCGGATTTTACCGCTGAGATCATACGCTGCAAAAATTTTTCCGAACTTTCCCGACAGGAAAAGCAGCAAATCATAGCGAAACTCATAAAAAAAATCACTATCCACAAGGATAGTGATTTAAGAGTTGCAGCGATAGAAACAAAATACCACGCTATGTTCTCTACCACTGCGCAACTGGAGGTGCCACCCAGAATCGAACTGGGGATCAAGGAGTTGCAGTCCACTGCCTTACCGCTTGGCTATGGCACCGTATGGAGCGGATGACGAGGCTCGAACTCGCTACCTCCACCTTGGCAAGGTGGCGCTC
>CAVFAY010000007.1:0-96272 GCA_963620595.1 Anaerotignum sp.
GAAGCATATTCATCTTTGCCATACCATAGCAAATCTTTGTGATGCTGTTGATGACGGAGTTCTGCGTGCTGATCGCGGCGAGCACCGTGACGAGACCAATCCATGCCTTGCCGACATTGCCGAGCAGGCTGATGCCGTACAAAATATGCGGCGTATCCGATGCGGCGAGATCCGACCAGCCAGTGTAATGGTACAGACCCAAAACCATGACGATTTGAATCACACAAATGATGCCGAGGCTGAGAAACATGCCAATCGGGATGTTTCGGCGCGGATTGTCCACATACTTGGCAATCGGGATGATAAACTCCACGCCGATGAACAGCCAGAAGGCTGCTGCCGCCATGTTGATGCCGTCCATGACGTTGTCGGTCAGTGTAAACGACTGAGACACCTCAGCGCCGGTGCCGACACCCACTGCGCCGATGAAACCGAGCAGCAGCAGCGAGCCAATGAGCAGGAACGCGACAACATTCTGAATTTTGGCAAACATATCGACGCCAAAAAGATTGATAACGATCAGAATCGCAGTCAGAGCCACACTGATGACGGAGGCAGGAATGCCAACGCCGGTCAGTTCCTTGATGGCGAGACCAAACATCGCGCCTTCAGAGGGCGCCATAAGGGCATTACAGACAATGTATCCGCCGACCATGGATACCAAGGTGACAAAGGGGCCGAGACCTGCGAGTGTGTACTGCGCCAGACCGCCGGTCAGATTCGGCATGAGAGCATTCAGCTCTGCGAGCGATGCGGCAGTAATCATATTCAGCGCACACGCCAGCACAATCGAGACGATAAACATGCCGCCGATGGACGCGGCACCCTGACACAGCGACATCAGGCAGGTTGTCGCAACGATCAGGCCGACACCGGTGGAAACAACGCTGAACAGGCCTAATTTTTTCTCCATAACGCATTCGTTCCTTCCGAGAGTTAGGTGAGGGCGTCCGCACCGTCCTCGCCGGTGCGGACACGGATGACATCGGTGACATCGGAGACAAAAATCTTTCCGTCGCCGATATGACCGGTATACAGACATTTCTTGACTACGTCCTCAATTTTTGGAACCTTTTCCGCGGGGACGTACAGAATAATCATCTGCTTGGGCAGCAGCTCCATGATTTTATTTTCTTTGGTGGCAAACTCCATGGCACCCTTCTGCACGCCGCAGCCCAGCGCCTGCAGCACGGTCATGCCGGTGACGCCGACCTTGCTCAGCTCAATGCGCAGATCCTCCAATTTGGACATGGATGTCACAATTTCTACTCGGGAAATAGTCATAGTCAAAGCTCCTTTCGGTCAGGCGAGTGCCGGATGATCCCACAGGTTCAGCTTGGTGCCGATACCCTTCTTGAGGGCATTGCGGTAGACAACAGTGCCCCATGCGACATCCTCGGTCGGCATACCGCCGACGGAATAGATAATAATCTCGTCCTTCTTGCGGTGTGTCGGAATGTTGCCGACGAGCACGTCGCCCAGATCATCGATGTCATCGCGCGTCAGTTTGCCGTCGTGAATGAGATCCATGGCGTGGACGGCCGGAATCGGAATGGTTTCATATGCCGGATACGGCATTTCTTCCGCCCATGCCTCGTACAGCTTGATGTTGTCCGTGACGATGCGGGCGCGGTTGATGAGAAAATCATCATCAAAGCGAGCAGCCGCAGGGCAGGCGATGATCGCGCCCGGCTTGATCCACTCCTCAGCAATATACGGATAGGTGGAAACATCACCGGTCGGAGAGGAGGTTGCAATTTCCACAATATCCGCATCGCGCACCGCCTCTTCCTCGGTTTCTACAATGGAGATGTTGGTTACCTGCGGGAAGCGTTCGCGGACGAAATCCGCAAATTTCTGTGCGGACGGGGACTTCAGAGAAGAACCCTTGATTTTCAGCGTGTCAATGTTCGGACGGACAGCCATCGCAGCGGCAAAGGCGGTCTTGCTCATGACGCCCGGTCCGATGATACCGACGACCTTGGCATCCTCACGGGCAAAGTGCTTAAAGCCGACGCCCGGAACTGCACCTGTGCGATACGCACTCAGGATGTTGGCAGACATATAGGCAACCGGTGCGCCGGTGTCCTTGTCATTGAGCGTCAGCATCAGGATGGAACGCGGCAGACCCTTTTTCCGGTTTCCGACATTGGAGCCGTACCACTTGACGCCTGCCATATCGAACTTACCGCCGAGGTAAGCCGGCATTGCCATGAAGCGGCGGTCCGGGCCGTCGGTTGGCATGTTCGGGAAGGGGGAGTGCTCAGGGAAGCTGACCATACAGCCATGGGAGTTGCCGTTGGCGCCGCCCATGCGGTAGTCACCGATCTTCATCAGACGGAACATTTCTTCAATCGCATCGACGCAGCCCTTCATATCGCGCACGCCAGCTTTAATCATATCCGGTTCGTTCAAATACAGAAAATCTACTTTTGGTTCGTTCATTGTGAAGCCATCCTTTCCAGAAAAAAAGAAAAAGTGCTGCGTACCCATACGGTACACAACACCCTTGTTGTTTGTGCTTTGTTTTCTAAGTTGCCTTTATTGTAGCAGAGATTGATGTGTTTGTCATTTTGCATATTGTAAAAAACGAAACGTCTATTTCCTGTCAATTTTGTGCGCAGATGCAAAGTATAATCCGATTGGGTGACAAAAATTGGCGCATTATTGACAAACGAGGATGACAGTTCTATACTGTGGACAGAACGTTAGAAAGAAGGGAAGACTATGACGGGAGAACGGCTCAGTTGGCTGATTCGGACGCTGGGCACATCCGGAAAGGAACTGTCCGAACAGATTGGGATTGACACCTCGACAATGAGTAAATGGAGAAAGGGCAAGCGCACACTGCGGTATGACTCCGAGTACGCGCGGCGCATTGCCGCATGGGCGATGGACAGCGAGGCAGAGCGCAAGACCGGTGTGCTGACGCAGATGCTGCGCCAGTGGCAGCCGTCGCTGCCGCTGGAGAGCCGCGAACAGCGCATGGACGCGCTGCGGCTGTGGCTGACCCTGACCGAACAGCCGGACGTACAGACAATGCCGGAGCGGCACAGGATTCCCGCGCCGACGGAACTCCTGATTGGCATAGAAAAGATGATGGAGGCGCAGAACACGATGTTTCGCCTGCTGCGCGATCTGCCGGGACAGCAGGAAATGATTATGCTGGATTTCGGAGCGATTGACTGGAGCACGTGTCCGCATCATCTGGTGGAGGAGTGCGCACGGGAAAACCGAAGCGCGCTGGAAAATCCGCAGCACTCGATGGTCATTCTCGACCAGCTCACGGATACCTATCGTCCGCGGGAACTGATGTTTCAGTGGATGCCGATTTATTTGCAGCCCCATGTGCGGACGTATTTTTACCGCAATCCCAAGCCGCTGCCGCTGCGGCAAAACATTCTGCTCATTCGCGGCAAGGCGGCACTGCTCACGTCCAGCATATCGACGCACCCAGACAAGGTATTATCGACGTTTTCCTATGATCCGGAATATGTTCGGCTCTATGAGGACATGGCGGATACACTGGCAGCGGACAGCCGCCCCATGATTGAGGTTATGGAGACGCAGCGATTGATTCCGTTTTTGCAGCGGATTGGTCAGCGGATGCGCAGCGCGCACCTATTATATATGATTAACCAGCTGCCGACGTTTCGCAACATGCCGCCGGAGCTGCTGGATGAAATTCTGCGCGACAATCAGGTGAGCGGGGAGCAGTATGCCGAGTGCATGGCGGCAGGGCAGCAGAGCACCGCGACGCGCACCCGCTGCGAGAGCCGCCAGCTGTACAATCTGGACGCGATCGAGGACGCATTGGAACAGGAGTATATTATTGACTATGACCTGTCCGCCGTTGTCGGACGGGAAATCCGCGTGACGCGGGAACAGCTCAAGCAGCAGCTGCGCTTTTTGCGGGAGCATCTGCGCGCGCCGCATTATTCGCTGACGATCTATCCGTTTTCGCGGCTGGAGGTGCACACCTCGCCGCCGTGCAATATGCTCGTGCAGGATGACAGCATGGCGGCGGCGTGGGATGCGGGACAGTACACGCGCCGTATGTATTCGGAGGAGATGTCCGTCATTAGCGGATTTTACCAGTACGCGGATTCTCTGTGGGAGCAAATCTCCCCGGCGTGCCATGCGGAGTCGTGGTGTCGGCGCAGAATAGACGCATTATTGACAATTGAGCCGAAATGATTGACACACATGGACAAAAATGGACAAAAAATAGACATGTGCTTTTGTCCATGCCGTGCATTGACGGAAAAAGGACAATGTCGTAAGATAGATGTGTCAAGACAAAGAGGTCTTACCGATGGAAACACGTCGGTAAGCCTCTTTTTTTGTTTTCTAAGAAATATCACAGTTTAGGAGTGAACGATCATGCGTATCCAAGAACACCCGATTTTGGGCACCTATGACAAAGGTCCTCTGGTAGAGTTTACATTAGATGGGAAGACCATGACGGGATATGAGGGCGAGCCGATTGCCGCCGCGCTGCGCGCGCAGGGCATTTTGCAGCACCGCCACACGAGAAAGACCGGCGAGGCGCGCGGCGTATTTTGCGCCATCGGACGCTGTACCGACTGCGTCATGGTAGTAGATGGCGTGCCGAATATCCGCACCTGCATCACGCCGCTCAAGGCGGGCATGAAGGTGCAGACACAGTATGGCGTGGGACCAAAGGAGGATGCGTAAATGAAACGGTATGAATTGATTGTCATTGGCGCGGGTCCAGCGGGTCTTTCCGCCGCGATTGAAGGCGCAAAAGCGGGAATGCATGTCATTGTCTTTGATGAGAATGCGCGTCCGGGCGGACAGCTGTTTAAGCAGATTCACAAGTTCTTCGGCTCAAAGGAGCACAAGGCAAAGATTCGCGGTTTCCGCATCGGTCAGATGCTGCTCAAGGAAGCGGAAGAGGTTGGCGTTACGGTATGTCTTAACGCAACCGTGCTCGGCATTTTTCCGGAAAAGCGCGTGACTGTGCGTTATGCCGATCACATTGAGCAGTATTCCGGTGATAACATCATTGTGGCGACCGGCGCGGCAGAAAATATGATTTTGTTTGACGGCTGGACCAAGCCGGGCGTCATCGGCGCCGGTGCGGCACAGACCATGATGAACCTGCACGGCGTACAGCCGGGTCAGAAAATTCTGATGGTTGGTTCCGGCAACGTCGGACTGGTTGTCTCGTATCAGCTGCTGCAGGCAGGCTGTGAGGTTGTGGCATTGATTGACGCCGCGCCGCGCGTTGGCGGCTACGGCGTGCACGCCGCAAAGGTTGCCCGCTATGGCGTTCCGTTCTATCTGCGGCACACGATTGTTCGCGCAGAGGGAAAAGATCAGGTAGAAGGTGCCGTCATCGCGGAGGTAGACAGCAAGTTCCAGCCGATTCCGGGCACCGAAAAGTATTTGGATATTGACACCATCTGTCTTGCAGTCGGTCTGTCTCCGATGAGTCAGGTGCTCCGTATGTCGGGCTGTGAGATTGAGGATACGCCGGGCGGCCTGGTTCCAAAGACCAGCGAATACGGCGAGACGACGATTCCGGGACTGTTCGCCGCCGGTGACGTTGCCGGTATTGAGGAGGCATCGTCCGCGATGATTGGCGGACGCATTGCCGGTCTGGCGGCGGCACACCGCGCCGGATACCTGCCGGAGGACGACTTCAAGCAGCAGGCACAGGCGGCGCGCGATTCGCTGTCTCAGCTGCGGCAGGGTATGTTCGCCAAGGAAAACCGCGGCAGAACCGATCTGACCGAGACCGAAGAGGGCTATGCGCTGTCCAAGAATCTGCTGGCAAAGGGCTATGTAGAGGAAGAGGAGCTGAAAGCCTTCCCGGCGGCAAGTGCTTCGGTGCACGGCGTGCACCCGGTCATCGAGTGTACCCAGAACATTCCGTGCAACCCGTGTCAGGACGCATGTAAGTTCGGCTGTATTATGGTCGGCAAGCAGATTACCAACATTCCGGTGGTAGACCGCGAGAAAAAGTGTACAGGCTGCGGCATGTGCGTTGCCAGCTGTTCGGGTCAGGCAATTTTCCTTGTCAACGATGACTTTGAGGAGGAGCGGGCAACGGTAACACTGGCTTATGAGTTCTTCCCGTATCCGGAAAAAGGACAGGTCGGCACGGCAATGGATCGTTCCGGCAAGCCGGTTTGCGAGGCGGAAGTGATTTCCCTGCGCAAGAGTTCGGCAACCGACGGCACGGCGCTGCTGACGATTGCCGTACCGAAGGAATTTTCGATGAAGGCACGCGCATTTCGACCGAATGGAGGGGACAAGTAAATGGATAAGCTGATGAATCGTTCCGAAGATATCGGTCCCTTTGTACCGATGCCGGATGATGATATGATTGTATGCCGCTGTGAGGAAATCACAAAGGGCGAAATTCGTCGGGCGGTACATGATGGGTTCCGTTCTCTGACAGAGATCAAGCGCGTGCTGCGCAACGGCATGGGCTTGTGTCAGGGACAGACGTGTTCCCGTCTGGTGCGTTCGATTGTTGCAAGAGAATTGGGTGTCCGTCCGTCGGATCTGCCGATGACAACATCGCGTGCACCGGCACGACCGGTGGAAATGAGCGTTTATGCAAAGGAGGTCAAGTGATATGGCGGTAACAGATAAGGCACAGGTGGTCATTGTCGGCAGCGGTATTATCGGCAATGCGACGGCGTATTACTTGGCAAAGCGCGGCGCCTCCGTCATCGTGCTGGAGGGCAGTGAGATCATCGGAAACGGCGGTTCCTCCCGCAACGGCGGCGGCGTGCGTCAGTCGGCGCGCGACCCGCGCGAGCTTCCGCTGGCGATGTATGCAGTAGAGCACATGTGGCCGACCCTGTCAGAAGAGCTGGATATGGATGTCGAGTACGCCAAGAAGGGAAACCTACGACTGGGCAAGAGCGAAGCGCACCAGAAGATTTTGCAGGGACTGTGCGACCGCTGCACGGCGCTGGGACTGGATGTCCGGATGCTGGACGGCGATGATGTGCGCCAGATCAACCCGTATCTGTCGGAAGAAGTGACTTGTGCCTCGTGGTGTCCGACCGATGGTCATGCCAACCCGCTCAAGGCAACGCTGGCATATTATCGCGCGGCACTGCGGTTGGGCGTACACTTTTATACAAAGGAACAGGCGGTAGAACTGGTGATGGAGCGCGGCAAGCTGCGTTATGTCAAGACAGCCTGCGGCGATGTGTTTGAGGGCGAGACCATTTTGGTGGCAGCGGGCTACAGCAGCCGCGCACTGCTGCACACGGTCGGTGTTGATATTCCGATGAACAAGGCGCTGCTCGAGTGCATCGTGACGGAGGCAGAACCGCCGATGTTCGAGCAGATGCTCGGCGCGGCAATGGCGGACTTTTACGGCCATCAGACGCCGCACGGCTCGTTCGTCTTTGGCGGACACACCGGCATGGAGCCGTACTTCGGTGCCTATGCCTCGGAGGAGCAAAGCCCTTCACAGGCGATTTCCGCTCCGACAGCTGCCCGCGCGATTCTGGAGTTCTTCCCGCGCTTGAGAAATACCAAGCTCGTGCGAACCTGGGGCGGCATGATGGATGAATGTGCGGACAAGGTTCCGGTCATTGATACCTGTGATGAGGTAGAGGGACTGGCGATTGCCTGCGGCTTTACCGGTCATGGCTTCGGCATCGGACCGATTACCGGTCTGCTGCTGTCCGAACTGCTGCTGGACGGCAAGACGTCTACTCTGCCGATTGATGCGTTCCGATACGACCGATTCGGCGCACACAAGTGAAAAAAATAGATAAACATACCCAACACCCCATCGGATATAGATGGGGTGTTGTTATATGCCACAAATCCATTGCTTCCCACTGTCAAACATGCTACGATAGAATCCAGAGAGATAGCTGGGAGGAAAACAGCATGAACATTTTATTTTACGGAGATTCCAACACGTGGGGCTTTCAGGGAGACAATCCGAAGGTCAGATTGGCGTATGACAAGCGTTTTACCGGCATCCTTGCCAAGCGCTTTCCGCAGCACCATATCATTGAAGAAGGTCTGCCGGGACGCACGATCTGCATCGACGATCCACTGGACAGGGGACGAAACGGCATGGAAACATTGCCCATGCTGCTGCAGACGCATGAACCGCTGGATCTGGTGGTCATCATGCTGGGCACGAATGACACAAAAATCATGTTTGGGCATACGCCGATGACGATGCGTCTGGCAATGGAACGCATGATTCGCTTGGTACAAAACACGGAGGGATGGTCGGATACCGGCGTTCGTCCAAAAATTCTGCTGGTTGCGCCGCCGCGCATGGGAGACATTGCACACGGCACATTTTATGGCATGTTTGACGCGCACAGCGCGGAGATGATCTCAGAGGCTGCCAAGCAGTTCCGCGAGCTTGCAGAGCAGTACGACTGCCTGTTTGTGGACGGCTCGCAGGTCGCGGCGGAGCATTGCTGTGATTTTGTGCACCTGACCGCGGCAGAACATCAGCAGCTCGCAAAGCTGATTGGAGATGCGATTGAGACAATAGAAGAGTAACGCGCTTTGAGACACGGGGTAAAACCCGTGTCTCTTTGTTTGGTCCTGCGTTTCCCTGACCATATGGAGTATTCCGACCTGTTGGAGTAGAATTAGTGCACGCAAACCCTGTATAATTTCCTTGATGATTTTGTATAGAATCATCAAAAATCACTCGAAAGGGGTTTGTATATGAAAAAGAGGATTTCATCCATGCTGATTGCGATGCTGATGGTACTCTCTATCGTGCCGGCACAGGCGTTTGCCGTGGAAACGCGCGCTGAAAAGTTAGCCGGTTCTGGCACGGCAGACGATCCGTATCAGATTGCCACGGCACAGCAGTTTGACAGCATCCGCAACGATCTGACGGCACATTATATTCTGACACAGGATATTGACCTGTCATCGGTGGCAGATTTCCAGCCAATCGGCGCTGTGACCTTTGCCGATGCGGATGAAGACGGCAATATGAAGGCAGAAAAAGCCTTTACCGGCACACTGGACGGCAACGGAAAGACGATTTCCAACGTCACAGTAAAAGACAGCGGCAATTTGATTGGCGTCGGCATCTTCGGCGTGACCATGAATCAGGCGAGCATTACCGATTTGACCCTGTGCAATGTCACTTCGACCGGCAGCAATGCACTGGCAACCGGCGGTCTGGTGGGCTACGGCATGTCGCAGGGCGGCGTGAAGAACATCAAGCTGACTGCTTCTAATGGCAAAACCAACACGATCACGGGCACGAACTGTGTCGGCGGCATCGTGGGCGGCAGCGGTTCTCCGATTGTCGATTGCTATGCGGAAAAGACAACGATTAACCTGTTCGGTGACAATACGACCGGCGACAACAATTTCTCCGAAGGCCGCCTTGTTCAGCACGATGTGGCAGAGTGCGGCGCGGCAATTGTCGGCGGCGGATTTGGCACGACCGTGACCGGCTGTACCGCAAAGGACTGCACGATTAACGCCAATGACGCATCCGGCGCAAAAGAAGGCGTCGGTATGGGCGGCATCGGCGGCAGCATGCAGTGCATGACCGAGATCAAAAACAATCATGTCGAGAATCTGACGATTAACGCACCGGGCGGCCATGCGATTGGCGGTCTGTGCGGCTACACGGGCAACGGCAACATGCCGGAAGCCTTCGGCACCGAGGCAACCGTTGTAGAAAATTGTTCCGTAAAGAACCTAAAGATTAACGCGAAGAATGCGACACATGTCGGCGGCCTGATTGGCACCAACATGTATTACATGGGCATGGAAGGCCAGTTCGTTGTCGCTTCTAACTGCTCGGTTTCCGGCAGCATTACCGCGGGCACTGACAGCTCGTCAATTTACGGCGAATCGACACCGGGCGCTGTGGCTGGCCGTGCGGCAGGCTGCACGATTGCAGACAATGCGTGCGATGTCAGCGGCTTGACCATCAACGGCAAGCAGGCAGTACAGACTGTCGGCGTGACCAACTGCATGTATGAGAGCGCCGATCAGGACGATGACAAGGATCAGACCAACTCCGGCGAGCAGCTCAATGCGCTGTTTGATACCTATCAGCAGCTGTTCCAGGGCGCGACCTTTGAGAGCAAATGCGATCAGTATTGGCACGACGGCGCGGCCGCTGTTGTCGGTGAGGATATGGCAGACCAGGCAGCCGCTATCATGAAGGCATCCATCGGCGGTACCGTACACGGACAGGAAGCCGTAGACAAGTACGAAAAGGATCCGGATGCCACGGCATTTGACTGCCAGTTTACACAGAACATTGCAAATCTGACCTTTAACGGCACAGAAATTACCGGCACGGATGCGTCCGGCAAGCAGGTGTTCCGCCATGCCTACAAGTGCATCGGCAACTATAACATTGGCGAAGAGGTAGGCCGAGATGACTTTGGCGGCTTCGTCATGCAGTCTCTTGACAACAACGAGGACGAGTTCAAGTATTTCCTGATTCTGCCGGATACGCCGGATTCGACCTATCACATTGAATTCCGTTACGGCAGCGACTTGGATGCGCTCCAGAAGTACAGTTCGGGCAAGTATGCATACTGGTTGGCGGCAGGCATTCCGACCTCTGCGATGCATGAGACTAGCACAGACATCGGCAAGAACGATTCCACCCTCCGCAACGTCATTGCGCTGTTCTGCACAGAGAATCTCTCTCAGATGGCAGGTGACCAGACTGCGGCACAGCGTACCGATCTGGTAGGCACTTGGAATGCTTCGGCCGAAACCATTGCCGCTCTGCGCAAGGAGACCGGCAAGAGCAAGGCGAACATGTACATGCAGCTGGGTGCAGACGGCTTCGGCGCAACCTATGTGGATCTGGAAGGCAACGGCTCGTATGTCAAGGCGAAGGATTACACATTCTATGCCTACGACAATGACGGCTCGGACAAAAAGCAGTCCGGTGTGTACCTTGCTGCGATGGATGACACCACATCCTCCAGCCCATATACGCTGACCGCGAAAAACAACAAAACTGTGCTTTCGCTGTATGCGGCAGACGGAACTGCTTCTTGGATCAAGCGCAGCGAGCCGTTTACCGATGTGCCGCGCGATGCATACTATGCTGATGCTGTCCGCTGGGCAAGCAATCAGGGCGTGACCGCCGGTACTTCTCCAACGACGTTCTCTCCGAACGATGCTTGCACCCGCGCACAGGTAGTCACCTTCCTGTGGAACGCAAACGGCCGCCCGCAGGCGAAGAGCCATCCGGCATTTACCGATGTGCCGCGCTCCGCGTATTACTATGATGCGGTTTGCTGGGCAGCAGAAAACGGTATCACGGCAGGCACATCTGAGACGACATTCTCTCCGAATGCCGCTTGCACCCGCGCACAGGTAGTCACCTTCCTGTACAACGAGGCAGGCAAACCGGAAGCAAAGGGAGACAATCCGTTTGTCGATGTGACGAGCAAGGATTATTATCATGCGCCGGTTATCTGGGCGGCAGAAAACGGCATTACCGCCGGTACGTCTCCAACGACGTTCTCTCCGAACGATACCTGCACGCGTGCACAGGTAGTCACCTTCCTGTATCGCGATAAGAAGTAACTCGCAATATTGTATCTGTCAAAGCCTCTAGCAATTGCTAGGGGCTTTGCTTTTAAGCTCTGTTTAAGCTGCGCGGTGTATGCTATACTTAACGTATCAATCAGAAAAACGAGGCGAAACATATGAGATTATTACTGGCAGAGGACGAGCTGGCGCTGTCCAAGGCGCTGAAGGCGATTCTAGAGCGCAACAATTATTCCGTCGATGCCGTGTACGACGGACAGGAAGCGTTAGAGTATTTACGCGCGGGAAACAATTACGACGGGGTCATTTTGGACATTATGATGCCGAAAATAGACGGCATTACTGTACTGAAAGAAATTCGCGCACAGGGCAATTTGATTCCGGTCATTTTACTGACGGCAAAATCCGAAATAGATGACAAAGTGCTGGGTTTAGACGCCGGCGCGAATGACTATTTGACCAAACCATTTAACACGCGCGAGCTGCTGGCACGCATTCGGGCGATGACGCGGACCCAGACGGCGCAGCCGGATTCGCTTTTGCATATGGGCAATGTAACGCTGGACTGCGCGACCTATGAGCTGTCCACACCGAGCGGCAGCTATCGTCTGGCGAACAAGGAATTTCAGATGATGGAAATGCTCATGAGCAATCAAAATCACCTCATTTCCTCCGAACGATTTATGGAGAAAATATGGGGATATGACAGCGAGACAGAGATAAACGTTGTTTGGGTGTATATCTCGTATTTGCGCAAAAAACTCACCGCCCTGCATGCCAACATTAAAATCAAAGCGATGCGCAACGCCGGTTACACATTAGAGGGAACTGTATGATACAGAAACTGCGAACCAAGCTGATCGTCGCGTCCATGTTGTCGCTGGTTTTGGTGCTGACGATTATCATCGGCGCGGCAAGTGTGCTCAGTTACCGCGATATTACGACGAGTGCGGACAAGGTGTTGTCTCTGTTGCAGGAAAATGACGGAAATTTTCCGAATATGATGGGAACGAAGCCGAACAAGCACAATGAGCAATTTTCTCCGGAGCTGCCGTATGAATCGCGTTATTTTACTGTGTTTTTAAAGGCGGACGGCACAACAAGCTCCGTCAACACCGGAAAAATCGCCGCAGTAAACACGGAGACGGCGATTTCCTACGCGCAGGATGTTCTTGCATCTGGAGATACCAGCGGATTTCTGAACGATTATCGTTATCTGGCGTACACCACGGGAACCGAAACCCATGTGATTTTCTTGGATTATGGCAGAGAGATGTCCTCGTTCCGCCGGTTTTTATACACAAGTGTCGGCGTTTCGCTGGGCGGTCTGCTGGCGGTATTTTTGCTGCTGCTGCTTGTCTCCGGACGCATTGTCAAGCCGTTTGCGGAGAACTATCAAAAGCAAAAACAGTTCATCACAGATGCCGGACATGAGCTGAAAACGCCGCTGACGATTATTGACGCAGATACCCAAGTGCTGGAAATGGATTTGGGAGGAAATGAATGGCTGAGCGACATACAGGCGCAGACCAAGCGTCTGGCACAGCTGACAAACAGCCTGCTGCTGCTCGCACGAATGGAGGAACAGCCGCAGGTGGAAAAAATCGAATTCCCCCTGTCTGATGTCGTACAGGAAACCGCAGAGACCTTTGAGGCACTGGCGAAAACGCGCGAAAAAAAACTATCCATTGAAGTTGAACCGATGCTGTCTATGACCGGCGATGAAAAAGCCGTGCGGCAGCTGCTGTCGATTTTGCTGGACAACGCGATCAAATATTCTGACGAAAACGGCAGTATTTCGGTTTTGCTGAAAAAACACAAGAATCATATTCAGATAAGTGTTTACAATACCGCACAGGCGATAGACAGAGAGAGCCTGCCGCATTTGTTCGACCGATTCTACCGCACGGATGCATCGAGAAATTCTCGCACGGGGGGATATGGACTTGGTCTGTCCATCGCATATTCCATTGTTGCCGCACATAAGGGAAAAATATGGGCGGAGACGGCGGACGGAAAATCGCTGCGGATTACGGCGAGCCTTCCGTGTCATTAGCTGATACAACAAAGAGCGCATTCTGAGATAGAATGCGCTCTTTATTTTTATGTTCAATTGAAGAGAAGGGGCTGTTTATGCGTGCTCTGCGCGCAGCTGCTTGGCAGCCTGTACTAGGTTTTCCAAGCTTGCCTTGGTCTCCGGGACACCGCGGGTTTTCAGACCGCAGTCCGGATTGACCCACAGCTTGTGCGGCTCGATGCGCAGCAGCATCTGTTCCAGTGCCGCATGAATTTCCTCGACGGACGGTACGCGCGGGGAATGGATGTCATAGACGCCCGGGCCGACCTCGGTCTGGAAGTGGTTTGCCTTGAGCGAATCCAGAATTTCCAGATTGGAGCGGGATGCCTCAAACGTGATGACATCGGCGTCCATGCTGTCGATTGCCGGGATAATATCGGTAAATTCGCTGTAGCACATGTGGGTGTGAATCTGTGTCTCCGGCTTGACGCCGCTGTGTACCAGACGGAATGCCGGAATCGCCCAGTCCAGATACTCGCTGTACCAGTCGGACTTGCGCAGCGGTAGCTTCTCGCGCAGGGCTGCCTCATCGACCTGAATGATGCGGATACCGTGTGCCTCGAGATCCAGCACTTCATCGCGGATGGCGAGGGCGATCTGGTAGGTGCTCTCCTTGATGGAGATGTCCTCGCGCGGGAACGACCAGTTGAGGATTGTTACCGGGCCAGTCAGCATACCCTTCATCGGCTTTTTCGTCAGGCTCTGTGCGTATACAGACCAATCCACGGTCATCGAACCGGCGCGGGACACATCTCCCCAGATAATCGGCGGCTTGACGCAGCGGGTGCCGTAGGACTGTACCCATGCCTTTTCGGTAAACAGGTAGCCGTTGAGCTGCTCGCCAAAATATTCCACCATGTCATTTCTCTCAAATTCGCCGTGAACCAGCACATCGAGATCAACCTCTTCCTGCCACTTGACCCACTCGGCAATCTTGCTCTTGCAGAAGTCGGTGTACTCCTGCGCGCTCAGTTTGCCGGTGCGGAATGCCTTGCGGTTGGATTTGACGTCAGCGGTCTGCGGGAAGGAACCGATGGTCGTGGTAGGGAACAGCGGCAGCTGAAATTCCTTCTTCTGGATGCGCTCGCGCTCATCGAATGCCGGCAGACGGGTAAAATCGCTGTCGCGAATAGCTGCAGTGCGGGCGTGAACTGCCTCGTCATAGCTGTTCGGGCGCTTGTGCGCAAACAGCGCGGTGTTTTTGTTCAGCGCTTCGGTGTCGCCGGTGTTGACGATGGCCTTGAGCTGTGCCAGCTCGTCCAGCTTTTCCTCTGCGAAGGCAAAATGACAGGTATATGCTTCCGGCAACTTGGTCTCGCTCTTTAGCGTGTACGGCACGTGCAGCAGGGAACAGGACGTGCTGAGGACGGTGGAAATGTTCTGATTTTTCAGCGTGTTCAGCACATCCAGCGTCTTTTCGTAGTGGTTGCGCCAGATGTTTCTGCCGTTTACAAGACCGGCAAACAGCAGCTTATTGGTCGGGAAACCGTGCTTCTGTACCAGAGCGGCGGTCTGCTTGCCCTGCACAAAGTCTAGACCGATGCCGTCGAAGTCGAGCGCGGTCACGTGTGCATAGCAGTCGCGGATGTCACCGAAATAGGTCTGTAACAGCACGCGGGTGTCACCCTTGGCAGCGAGCACGGTGTGATACAGCTGATCAAACAGAGAGAGGTCAGCCTCGGTCAAATCGTGCACGAGGTACGGCTCGTCGAACTGTACCCACTGCGCGCCGAGCTGGCTGAACCGCTCCAGATACAGGGCATACGCCTGCGCCAGCGGACGAGCGAACTGTTCAGCGTGTTTGTTGCCAGTGTAGGTCAGCAGCTTGAGCAGAGTGAACGGGCCGACGATCACCGGCTTCGTGATAATACCGAGCGCCTTTGCCTCGAGAAATTCGTCAAACGGCTTAGTGCCGACGAGGGCAATCTCGGTGTCGTCGGAAATTTCCGGTACCATATAGTGATAGTTGGTGTCGAACCACTTCTTCATGGCGAATGCCTTGACGTCACCGGCAGCGCCCTGATAGCCGCGTGCCATCGCAAAATACTGGGCGAGCGGGGACAGGTTCAGCTGCTCATAGCGCTGCGGAACGATATGGAACAAAACGGCCGCATCGAGCACATTGTCATAAAATGAAAAATCGTTGGACGGGATCAGGTCAATGCCTGCGTCCTTCTGCCGCTGCCACTGGGTGCGGCGAATGTCCTTGGCGGTCTGCTGCAGATCCTGCTCGTTGATCTCGCCGCGGAAATATTTCTCGGTTGCAAATTTTAATTCTCTCAGCGCGCCGACGCGCGGATATCCGATTACCGATGTCTGCATGGTAAATTCCTCCTGTGTGCGGTTGCAATTTTCTGATGCACTCAGTATAGCGAACAGCACCGGAAAAATAAAATACCTATTTCCCATGGTTGGGTATAGATAAAACCAATACCCAAAAATTTTAAGGTTGAGTTAAGGTTGAGTTTAAAGTTGCTTTAAGTCAGTGCCGGTATACTTGAGCCATGCAAACGAGAACGAGACGAAAAGGAGTGGAACAGGATGGCATATCAAGCAACCTTTCAGCGCTACGAGAGCAAATATTTGTTGACGAGACAGCAGAAGCACGCGGTTTTGCAGGCGATGCAGCCGTATATGCAATTGGATGCCTACGGGCGCACAACCATACGAAATATCTATTATGACACGCCGGACTATCGGCTCATTCGCCGGTCGTTGGAAAAGCCGGTATATAAAGAAAAGCTGCGCATTCGCAGCTATCAGAGAGTCGCGCCGAGCGATCCGGTTTTTGTGGAATTAAAGAAAAAATATCAGTCGGTCGTATACAAACGCCGATTGACGCTGCCGGAGGCGCAGGTCATGCACAGCTTTCAAAAGGGGCTGCCGCTTCCGGTGCAGTCGCAGATCGCCGAGGAGATTGCATATTTCCGAAGCTATTACAAAAAGCTAAAACCAGCAGTTTTTCTGTCATATGAACGCGAGGCGTTTTATTCGCTGGATGGCAGCGAGTTTCGCGTGACCTTTGACGAAAATATTTTGTATCGAGAGCAGGATATTTCGCTGGGCAGCGCGATTTACGGCACATCGATTTTGTCATGCGGACAGACGCTGATGGAAATCAAGTGCGCAGGAGGTCTGCCGCTGTGGATGTGCCATGCGCTGCGTGCGTCACGTATTTTCCAAACCTCGTTCTCCAAATACGGGAGAGCCTATCAAGAAATTTTATTGCAAAAAACAAAAACACAAGAGGAGTATTCATATGTTTGCTAGTTTGTTTCAAGGAATTTTTGACACCGATATGACACAGGTCATTGCGCTGTCGGATTTTCTGCTGTGCGTGTGCAGCGCACTGATCATCGGACTGATTTTGGCGGGGTTCTATATGTACCGCACCAAGTACACAAAGAGCTTTGTTGCCACACTCGTCCTGCTTCCGGCGGTCGTCTGTGTGGTCATTATGATGGTGGGTGGCAATATCGGCACGGGCGTTGCGGTTGCCGGTGCGTTCAACCTGGTTCGATTTCGTTCGGTGCCGGGTTCGGCAAAGGAAATCGGCGCAATTTTTCTTGCTATGGGAACAGGTCTGCTTGTCGGCATGGGATATATCGGTTATGCATTTTTGTGCGCAGTGCTGCTCGGCTTTGTCAGTGCGCTGCTCAACGGCATGGGTTTCGGTGCCAAAAAACACGGGGAACTGTATAAAACGCTGCGCATCACGATTCCGGAGGATTTGGACTATACCGATGTCTTTACACCGATTTTACAGGAATACACATCTGCGCATGAATTGACACAGGTAAAAACAACCAATATGGGCAGTTTGTTCAAACTCACCTATGATGTAACGCTGCGCAGTACGGGCGAGGAAAAGCAGATGCTCGACAAGCTGCGCTGCCGAAATGGAAATCTGGAAATCTCGATTTCCAATCAAGAAACAAACGCCAGTGTGCTATAACGAGGAGAATCAGGTATGAAACGAACACGAGCGATGAGCCTGCTGTTGGTCGGTGTTTTGGCGCTGACGGGATGCAGTGCGGTCGGAACCACAGACACCGGAAGCGCAACGACAACCGCGAGCAGCACGAGCACGGCACAAACCCTCTCGACAGTTGACACGACGGATATGTTTTCCAGCAGAGACATGGAAGTCGGATATGACGAGGAAACCAGTGCAAATATTACACTTTCCGGTGACAGCGCGTCCAGCGATTCGGATGCGGTACGCATTGACGGCAGTACAATTACCATCACGGATGAGGGAACCTATATTTTATCCGGCACGCTGAGCGATGGTCAGATTATCGTCAATGCGGAGGATTCGGACAAGGTACAGCTGGTGCTGAACGGCGTCAGCATCACAAGCTCTACCTCTGCCGCGATTTACGTGGCTCAGGCGGATAAGGTCTTTGTGACAACGGCATCCGGTTCGGAAAATACGCTGATAAATGGCGGCGAATATATCGCTATAGACGATAATAACATTGATTCTGTCATTTTTTCTAAATCTGACTTAACGTTAAACGGAGAGGGTTCGTTGACGATTGATGCCAAGGCAGGACACGGCATTGTATCTAAAGATGACCTGGTCATGACTAGCGGAACCTATACGATTACAGCGGCAAGTCAGGGTGTTTCCGGCAAGGACAGCGTGCGCATTGCGGACGGCACGTACACTATCACCTCCGGAAAGGATGCCATTCACGCGGAAAACACAGACGATGCAAACAAGGGATTTGTCTATATTACAGGCGGCACGTTTACCGTACAGGCGGACGGGGACGGCATCAGCGCGAGCGCGTCTGTGCAGATTGATGACGGCAAGTTCTCCATCACGACCGGAGAAGGAAGCGCCAGCGTATCCATGGAAACCGAGCAGATGGGCGACCCGAGACAGCAGCAAAATCAGACGGAAAATACGGATACAGACACGGATTCGACCAGCCAGAAGGGCATCAAATCCGGCACGACCTTGACCATTAACGGCGGTACCTTTGAAACAGATACCGTGGACGATTCCATTCACGCAGGCGGAAATATTGCTGTGGCGGACGGTACATTTACGCTGAAAACCGGCGATGATGCGATGCATTCCGATGCCAATGTGACCATTCAAGGCGGTGCATTTTCTATCCCATATTGCTATGAGGGCATCGAGGGATTAACTGTGACCATAGACAACGGTACATTTGACATCACAGCAAATGATGACGGCATCAATGCCGCGGACGGCTCCGCGACCGGCAACCGTCCCGGCGAAGCAAACGACAGTTGTTCGATTACGGTCAACGGCGGCGAATTGACGATTGTTTCGGACGGCGATTGTCTGGACTCCAACGGCGCGTTGACGATTGCGGGCGGCACGCTCAATCTGACTTGCAACGGCAACGGAAATACCGCACTGGACTGCGACGGAACATATACCAATACCGGTGGTTCGGTCACGACAAACGACGGCTCGGAAGAGAATCCGAATGAGATGGGCGGCGGTCAGAGCACGCCGAACAATCAGAGCGGACAGGGTGGCCCGAACGGCGGCAACCCACCGAGTGGCGGAAAACCCCAACAGAAAGACGGTGAGACTACATGAAAGCCAGATGGATTGCGTTAATTCCAGCCTATGAGCCGACCGAGCTGCTTTGCCAATTGCTCAAACAGGCAAAACAAGCGGGTTTTGAGCTGATTGTTGTCGATGACGGCAGCAGTCTGGCGGCCAAGCCGATTTTTGCGCAGGCATCCCAATACGCCACCGTACTGCAGCACGAACAGAATCGGGGAAAGGGCTGTGCGCTCAAAACCGGATTCACCTACATTCGCAACAACTATCCTGCGTCCAGCATTGTCGTGACACTGGATGCAGACGGCCAGCACCGCATCACGGACGCGCAGAACATCTGCCGCACGGCGGAGCAGTATCCGGATGCCCTCGTGCTGGGAAGCCGGATGTTCAAAGAAAATATTCCGCTGCGCAGTTTATTGGGAAATACGACAACACGTCTGGTGTATCATATTACCACAGGGCAGAAGGTGCAGGACACACAGACCGGATTGCGCGCATGCAGTGCAAAATTGCTGCCAACGCTTTTGGAAATACCCGGACAGCGGTATGAGTACGAAATGAATGTCCTGCTGACCTGCTCCAAGGCGGGCATTTCAATTCGAGAGGTGGAGATTGAAACGATTTATATTGACGACAATGCAGGCTCACACTTCGACGCGGTAAAAGATTCCTGCCGCATCTACAAGGAAATATTAAAATTTTCCGCGTCCTCGCTGACCAGCTTTTGTCTGGACTATGGATTGTACAGTATCTTATCAGCGCTGACTTCCAGCATTGTGGTATCCAATATCGCCGCACGAGTGGTCAGCGCATCCGTCAATTACACGATGAATCGCCGCTTAGTGTTCAAGAGCCAGTCGCATGTTGTCCAGTCCGCTATGCAGTATGCCCTGCTCGCCGGTTTGATTTTGCTCGGCAACACGGTCGTGCTCAGTCTGCTCATTCACTCGCTCGGCATGAATCGGTATCTTGCCAAATTGTTGACAGAAATTCTGTTTTTCTGCACAAGCTGGCTGGTACAGCGCAAAATTATCTTCCGCACCAAAACACCGATCGAAGGGAAGGGATGAGCGCATGTTTTTCAAACGGCACAGGTGGGCGATTGTGTACAGCCTGGCTCTGCTTGGATTTACGAGTTATCTCGCAGTCGATACGTTCGCCATTTCGCGCGTGTACACGGTTGTAGAGAGTGAAGCATCAAACACGAGTGAAACGGCAAGTTCCGGCAATGTGGTATCTACAAAAACTGCGTACAGCGATGACAACATCACGATTTCCCTGACGGAATACCGCGAATACGACACGTCGATTTATGTAGCGGATGTGCAGGTTTCTTCGCCGGAATACTTGAAAACCGCGCTCGCACAAAATGCTTATGGACGCAATGTGACGGAAAAAACCTCGGAGATGGCGGAGGACAATCATGCGATCCTCGCCATCAATGGCGATTACTACGGCGCACAGGAAAGCGGCTATGTCATCCGCAACGGCGTGATATACCGCGATACGGCATCAGACGGACAGGAAGATCTGGTCATTTATCAGGACGGCAGTTTTGACATCATTCAAGAGGATGAAATCACCGCACAGGAGCTGTTGGACAGCGGTGCCCAGCAGGTGCTGTCGTTCGGCCCCGCTTTGTTGGAAAACAACACGATTTCCGTCTCTCAGAGCGATGAAGTCGGCAAGGCAAAGGCGAGCAACCCACGCACTGCGATTGGCATGATTGACGATTTGCACTATGTATTTGTGGTTTCGGACGGCAGAACCAGCGAGAGCACCGGCTTGTCGTTATATCAAATGGCAGAATTTATGCAGAGTCTCGGCGCGGAAACCGCGTACAATTTGGACGGCGGCGGCTCGTCCACCATGTATTTTAACGGCGAAGTGGTCAACAATCCGACCACGAACGGCAGCCGCATCGAGGAGAGGAGCGTGAGCGACATTGTGTACATCGGCGAATAAGCAAACACGAAAAACCGTCACAAAAACAGCATTTATGTATTTGATTGTCTCGATCGTCTGTGCGGCGTTCGGCGCGATTTATGAGCTGTTCAGCCATGAGGTCTATTCGTATTTTATGCTTTATGCGTTTTTATTCCCGTTGATTGGCGGTGCGCTCCCGTTTTTCATCTTGGCGTGTTCCCGCGTCCGTCTGCCGGACAAAATCGCCTGTAAGCTGTACCATGCGGGCGTTGCCGCGCTGACCGTCGGCAGTCTGTTTACCGGCGTGCTGGAGATTTACGGCACCACCAACCGCCTGACGGCGGTATATTGGATCGTCGGCGCGGCGCTGGCTACACTCGGCGCGGGAAAATATGGGCTGCTGGGAACAAGAGATGGATAGCTTGCGTCAACGCAAAAAGAATAAACCAAAAGGACTTACCGCCTGCCATTGACAGACAGCAAGCCCTTTCGGCCGCTTATATACGATTTGCGTTACTCATTGTCTAACGCTTGGAGGTGCCCATTATGTTATATGCATGGAGGGAACAAAATTATTTGGCACCCTTGATTGCCTGCATTTCGATTTCAACCATCTGAGACGGACGGTTGAGAGCCTGGATGCCAAGCCAAGTGCACGCCGGGCGTGACTCCTTGAAAAATTCCGAATATGCCTTCGTGATGTTCATATTCTCCTTGACATCTGTGGTGTAGATGTTGACCTTGACGACTTCTTCCTTGCTGATGCCGTTGTCATCGAGCAGGTGAATCAGTTTGTTAAAGATATATTTTGCCTGTTCATACGCATCGCCTTCACCGTATACGGTGCCCTCCGGCGTGACAGCTGTTGTGCCGGAAACATAAGCGAAGGGACCTGCGATAACAATGCGGGAATAGCCAGCGACATCCTCAAAAGCGGCGCCGCCATGGACATTGGTTCTCGGAAATTCGGACATGATGTTTCACTCCTCGTTTGAAAAAATAGAAGATTTGTATAATGATTCCAGCCCGTGAGCCAGAACACGGGCTGGAATATTTACATGGGTTAAAAATCGACTGGATTGCCGTAGTATGCACACAGGAACAGCTTGGTCATCTGTGCCGGTGTGATTGCGCGCGGATTGGTGCCGGTGCACGGATCTGCAACTGCTTCCGGTGCAATGACATCCAACTTGTCAAGGAATTCCTGTTCCTTGACACCGAATTCCTTCAGCGATGCCGGAATGTGCAGCTGTGCACGCAGATCGGCAATCAGGGTAATGAGAGCATTTGTCAGTTCCTCATCCGAGCTGCCGGACAGTCCCAGTCGCTTGGCAATATCAGCAAACAGCGGTGCTGCTTCAGCGGCATTGTACTGAATCACATAGGTCAGATAAATGGCGTTTGCGCAGCCGTGCGGGATGCCGAACACACGGCCGGTCTTGTGTGCCATAGAATGCACGATGCCGAGAATAGCATTGGAGAACGCCATGCCTGCCATGCACTGAGAGAGATGCATGTTGCTGCGGGCAGTCGTATCACCGATATAAGAATTGTACAAATCGCGGAAAATCAGCTCAATGGAATGCAGCGCCAGTGCATCGGTAAACGGAGAGCGAGCAGGGGAGACATATGCCTCGATGGCGTGTGTCAGTGCATCCATGCCGGTGTTGGCAACCAGCTCCGGTGTCAGTGTCTCCACAAGATCGGTATCGACAATGGCAAGATCCGGTGTCAAGTTGTAATCTGCCATCGGATACTTGATGCCGGTTGTATCGTTTGCGACAACTGCAAACGAGGTGACCTCGGAGCCGGTACCGCTGGTTGTCGTGACAGCGATAAATTTTGCTTTGTGGCGCAGCGTCGGCAGACCAAACGGAATTGCTGCATCGGAATCGCTCAGTTCCGGATGCTCATAGAATGTCCAAGCAGCCTTGGTTGCATCCATCGAAGAACCGCCGCCGATAGCAACAATGACATCCGGCTGATACTCCATCATCTTGACCATGCATCGACGCGCCATGCCAAAAGTCGGATCCGGCTCATGGCCGTGATACAGCATGGATTCAATGCCGGCTTCCTGCAGCAGTGCCTGCACTTTGGCAGTGACGCCGGATTCGATGAGTCTCTCGGAACCGACGCAGACCAGCGCGCGCGTGCCAGTGATTTCCTTCAGATGCTCGATAGCACCGGAGCCGAAGTATACGTCTCTTGGAATGGTAAATCTGCCCATAGTTGGAATCCTCCTAAAAAATACATCAATAAAACCATTTGCTGTGAAGAAATGCGGCGCGGTTTGGTGCGCGCATCATCAGTTCTGCTTCTCGATTGGTCATAGCATGATCTGTCTGAGGCATCTGGACACCCAGCTTGATTTTCGCGGCAGCCAGGATGGTTTTTACCGCTTTGTCGTAGCCCAGTCGTTCCGTGTTAATGACCAAATCATAGGCGGTTGGGTTGCTCCAATTCTCTCCGCCGGTGTAATGTTTATAGTAATCTGCCCGATATTTGTCGGTTCGATGGATGAGTTGATGCGCTTCTGCCTCAGAGACTCCCAGACGCTGGCGAATATTCTGCACACAGAAGCGGCGCGGCGCTTCAACGTAGACACTGAATATGTTGGAATTGTCGCGCAGCAGATAGTTTGCGCATTTGCCAACGATAATACATGAAGTTTGCTTGGACAGCTTTTGAATGATCCGTGCCTGCAAGGAAAACAGCTGATCATCCGAGACAAACGCGTGATTTTCCGGAAAAAACGTCCGGTCACGAGGCGGCGCTTTTTTGAGTGCATGCATCAGCGCGTTCATGCGCAGCTGCTCATCAATACGGGTGAATCGTTCGGTTCGAATGCCGGAAAACTGCGCTGCCATTGCGGGAATTTGGCTCTCATAGCAGGGAATGCCGAGCTTTTCCGAGAGCATCTGACCGATTTGCTTGCCGCCAGCTCCATAACTGCGTGCAATGGTGATGATGTAATGAGACATGCAGTCCAGCTCCTTTTTATGGGTTAATACAGATACGGCTTATCCCACAGATTCAGCTTGGTGCCGATTCCCTTGGCCACGGCGTTCTCATACACGGTCTTGCCCCAAGCAACGTCTTCTACCGGCATACCGCCAATGGAGTACAGGATAATCTGATCATCTGAGGTTCTGCCCGGCACCTTGCCGCTGGCGATGGCTCCGATATTGACGACGGTATCCCAATCCAGCTTACCATCGTGCGCCATATCCGTGAACTTGTCACCGAGCAGGAACATCTTATCAAAGGTCGGGTATGGGTATTCGTCTGCCCATGCTTCGTATAGTTTCTTGTTGTCTACAACGAGAAGAGTATTCGGGTCGGAAACCAGTTCGTCCGGAAAATCAACGGCACCGACAGAGGTGACGAGACAGCCCGGCTTGATCCATTCGCGCTCAATGAACGGATAATTGGTGTGACCGCCGGTCGGGGTAGAGACGGCAACCGTAATAATATCCGCATCCTTGCAGCATTCCTCAATGGAATCACAGATGATGTAATTCTTGATGTTCGGACAGGTCTCCTTGACGTGGGCAATAAAGCGGTCAATGGATGCCTTGCCGCGTCCCTTGATTTTCAAGGTGTCCACGGACGGACGCAGGGCAGCAAAAGTCTCAACCTGTGTTGCCTGAATGGCACCCGGTCCGATGGCGGCAATCACCTTGGCATCCTCCTTGGCCAGCAGCTTGACGCCGACACCCGGAATTGCTGCGGTGCGGTAAGAACTGATTAAGTTGGCGGACATGTACGCAATCGGCGCACCGGTGTCCTTGTCGTTCAGAATGACCATCAGAATAGAGCGCGGCAGACCCTTGTCTCGGTTGTCAACGTTGGATCCGTACCACTTGACACCTGCCATGTCGAACTTGCCGCCGATATACGCCGGCATCGCCATAAATCGTCTGTCCGGACCGTTTTTCGGCATATTTGGAAAGGCTGGCTCGTCCGGAAACAAAATCTGACAGCCATGAGAGTTGCCGTTTTCACCGCCCATGCGATAATCGCCTTCATCCAGCGCCTTTACGACGTCTACCATGCAGTCCGTGCACGCAAGCACATCGGTAACACCTGCTTCGATCATGTCCTTTTCGCTGAGGTACAGCATGTCAATGTTCGGGTATGCCATAATGATTCTCCTTTCGACTACAGTTGATGTTCGTGAATATGCGTAAATATAAGAAAACGAGGCAGCGCGGCTCTAAAACAGAGCGGCGATACCTCGTTGTATCTTTTCTGTATGGTTATAGGGTTCACCTGATTCGGGACAGCCGGCACAGCACCGACCGCCCCATTTCAGGCTGAAGTATAATAAGATAGGAATGTAAGCAAACCAAGTATGTATCAGCCCTTGGACTTGAACCGGTCATAGGTCAGCTGGCTGATGTCAATGGTGGTGGATCTGCCGTCCAGTACCAGCTCGCTCAGCGCAATGGATACCGCAGGGGAGATGCCGAAGCCGTGTCCGCTGAAGCCAAACGCGAGCGTCAGACCGGGAACCTCCTTTACGTTGTCAATGATCGGCAGAACGTCAATGCACTGGTCATACCAGCCCGACCACGTGCGGACGATTTTCGTATCTTTCAAAACCGGAAAATACTTCATGATGCCGCGAGAAATACACGGTGTAGTCAAACTGTTTGTGACAAAATTCGGCAGGTTGGAGGTGAACGCCTGCAAACCGCTGTTGCCGCCGAGGACAAACGAACCGTGCTCGGACTGGTGACCGTAGAATTCGCCGCCTGCAACGCCGAGCATAATGTCGAACATTTTCGGCATTGCTTCCGTCACGACAACCTCATTGAACTGGCGTTCTACCGGTGCGTCAATGCCAACGGTGTTGGCGATGGCACGGGATTCATAACCGGCTGCCAAAATGATGTGTTCCGCTTCATATACGCCGTCATCGGTAATGACCTGACGCAGAACACCCTTGATTTTCTTAAGTCCGAGAACGGTCACGCCGGTGATAAATGTCGCACCGCACTCCATAGCTCTCTTATAAAAGCCCAGAGTAGTTTTCAGCGGGTTGGCGTGGCCATCGGTCGGACACCAGCTTGCAGCGACAACGGCATCCGACATATATGGACACAATTCACGCGCTTCATCGCCGGTAATCATCTTCACGTCCAGACCGACCTTGGTGCTCTTTGCCGTGTGGTTGGTCAGGGTGGTGATATCTTTTTCGGTCAGACCCAAACGGAGGTTGCCGCCCTGATGATATTCCACATCAACGCCCAGTTCCTCACCCAGTGTCGGCCAGATGTTGGCAACCGAGTACATGGCGAGCTGCAATTCCTTCGGGTCACGGGCGGATTGGCGGACGCCGCCGGCATTGCGGCAGGAGCCGCCATTGCCGATTTCCTTCTTTTCCAAAACCAGTACATCAACGCCCTTTTTGGCAAGACGGTAGGCCGTTGCACAGCCCATGATACCGCCGCCGATGATAAGGACTTCCGCTGTTCTCTTTTCCGTCATGGCTCAGTCCTCCTTTACGTCCGTGATGTTGTGACCGAAGATTTCAATTTCAACCGGACGAACCGGAGCACGTCCCTGAATCATGCCGACCTCTGTCGGTCTGGTCTTGAGTTCGCTGGCAATGATATTCTGTACTAAGCGCTGGCAGGTCTGTCCCTGACACAGTCCCATACCGGAGCGCAGATAGCGCTTAACCTCGTTCATGGTTCGCATGCCATCGTATACGGCGCGGCGAATTTCACCCTTTGTGATTTCTTCGCAGCGGCAGATAATCATATCGTCATCCGGCCTTTTTTCAAACGGCTCAGAATTTGCAACTCGAATCAACTTTTGCATTCTGTTTACGCCTCCCTTTCGTCAGTTACACTTCCGGCTTGTAGAATCGGGCACGGTGTACATACTGAACCGGAACCTTCATTGTGACAACCGCTGTTTTATCCATTGCCGGCAACTTCTTTACGTTGACAATCTCAGTCTCGCAAACCGGTGCGCCGGAACGATCCAGCGCCATACCGCGTTCACCGACAACCGGTGTCGGCAAAAATTCATACGGGAAAGCGACCGATGCATAGCCGGATTCGTAGGTCTCATCGACGAGGAAGATTGCCTGACCGGAACAGGAAGCAACACACATCCCGCAGCCAATGCAGGTCTGTTCTTCATCAATTGCCGGAAGCATCGTGATGTTCTGACCGACGCGAATGCAGTGCATCGGGCAGGCATCCTGACACGGATTGCACGGGATGTTCTGGGTGCATTCGATCACCGGATGCACGCCTGCCTTTTCATATGAGGCAGCAGGGAAGTTTTCGATTTCCTGCTCTGTGACAAAACCGCGGGCGAGCAGATTCTTAGAGATCGGATAGCCTTCATCAGTCTGCGTAAAATCTGTGCGGCCCTTGTTCTGCGGAGCGAACATGCCCTGCCGCAGTGCGTCCAACGCGGCGGCGTCTGCGCTGTATTTCTTGTTGAATGCAGATTCATCGAGGTAGCCTGCCTGATAGCACACATGTGCGGCAACCTTGCGGCCCTGAATCATAGCGGAGCTTGCTTCTTCAATGCCTGCTACGTCGCCAGCACAATAGATGCCGGAAACCGAGGTCTCACCGTACTCGTTGAGCAGTGCGACATTGCCACCCTTCTTCGGGATGAGCGCCATGTCGCAAGTAGCGTTGCTTGCCAGCTGCGACATCGGGGAAAGACCGACAGCGATACAGATGGTATCGACGTCCAGCTTCTTCTCTGTGCCCGGAATCGGCTGGAAGTGGGCGTCCACCTCGGCGATGACCGCGCCCTCTACCTTGCCGTCACCATATGCCTCAACTACCGTGTGAGACATGTAAAACGGTACGCCGGTTCTTGCAACCTTGGCTGCGTGTACACCGTAGCCGCCGACACGCGGCGCTGCATCAATCACAGCGACAACCTCGCAGCCTGCCTGCAGCAGCTGGAACGAAACGACGAGTCCGACGTTGCCGGAACCGACCATCAGCACGCGCTGACCCGGCTGTACGCCCTGCAGATTCATCAGCGCCTGCGCGGCGCCGGCACCGATGACGCCCGGTGTATCCCATCCCTTGAACGGAATCATGTTCTCTGCGGCGCCGGTCGCGATGATAATGTAATCCGCTTTATAATGATTCACTGCACCGTCCATCTTCACGGTGACTTCTTTTTCTTCGTAAATTCCCATGACAGTAGCGTTGAGACAGACGCGAACGCCGGCCTTTTCCGCTTCTGCGAGCAGTTCTTCTCCGATGCGGAAGCCGCGCTCCTTGGCGTGGTGTTCCTTGGAGCCGAAGAACTTGTGGATCTGCTTGAACAACTGTCCGCCCGGACGCGCGTTTTCATCGAATACGATGACGTCCATGCCGGCGTTTGCGGCTTCAATGGCTGCCGAGAGTCCGGCAGGACCTGCACCGATTACAATCAGTTCATGTCGTTTCACTTGTTGTTCGCCTCCCATGCTTCGCGTGTCTCTACGCCGTACTGTGTTTCGACTTCCATGCCTTCTTCCAGCGGGGTGATGCAGGTGCGGACATTGGGCTGTCCGTTGACGATCATCACGCAATCGGTACAGCGACCGATGGCACAAAAGATGCCGCGCGGCTTGTGCGCCTTTGCGGTATAGCGATGGGTCATGACACCTGCCGCATGCAGAGCTGCTGCGATAGACTCGCCTTCGCATCCGGTCATGTCTTTTCCGTCAAAACGGAAATGTACTGCTTTTCCCTTCTCGTATTCGCCGAGGATAGGATGCTCTTTTAATCTCATTGCAAGTCACCTTTTTTCGTAGTAAAATAAAAGATGCATTTTTGCCAGAAGTCTGGAAAAATACATCTTTGTATGCGAATGATATTGAACTGTTCGGATTTCACTGCTGTGAAATTCTATGGTCACATTGTACGGCGCACACCCGAAAAAGTCAAGAGATAATTTTCATAAATATGAAAATTATACACATGGCACAAAAAATAAATAGAATAAAACGCAGTGATTGATAATTTTTTCATGCGAAAAATGCGAGGAATACGGGTATTTATTGATAAAATTCGTATTTATTTGCAAAGTAGTACCTATTTATGGTATGACCTACGCACAAAGAGGATGGGGAATAAATATTTTTATTTCATGTATATGAAAATTATACACACAGAAAACTTTATCAAAATTTTTGACAGCGGGTGGAATTTTACAGTATAATAGAGACCGAAATTGTATCCGGAAAGGATGAGTGATATGCATACACTAGACATAGGCGTACGAGTGAAGGAACTGCGGAAGAAGCAAAACATCACACTGTCCACGCTCGCAGAGCAGACAGGTCTGTCTGTTGGATTTCTCAGCAAGCTGGAGCACGATCAGACCAGCCCAACCATTGCTAACCTGCATAAGATTTGTGAGGCACTGCATCTGACTCTCAATGATATTCTGTCGGAGGAAGAACCGGATGATCGCGTGCTGATTGTGCGCAGGGATGAACGGCCGGAATTGTTTCTCTCAGAGGACGGGAAGCTGCAGTACACCTCAATTACGCGCGGCAACACGCTGCTGCAGGCGACAGCGATCCGCGTGGAGCCGGACACAGTATATCCACTCATGCCGCATACACATGATGAACTTGGCATTGTTATGAGCGGCGTGCTGGAAATGATTGTGGACGGCAAACCGGTTCAGCTGCAGGCAGGCGATACGATATATCTCCGCGCCGGCACGATGCATTCGCTGCAGTGCCGATCTGCGCAGCCGTGCGAGAGCTGTTGGGTCAAAATTGCTACAACGGTGGAATTTGTACCGGTCAACCGGATTTGATATACCCATCTTTGTGCACAGCGCGAGACGATCCGCGTGATTCCGGTAAAAAAATTATTTAGACATACGAAAACCATGGCGCAGTTGCTTTTTCTGTACGAAGAACAGGCTATTTTATGCGTTTGCAGAGTGAGACGCAGTGAAAAAAGGGCGCAGGATCTGCACACAACAGCGGATAAAAATACGCCAAATGGTGTATTGCAAAACGGCACGTGTGTGCTATACTGAGGGCGAAGTAGAAAAAAAGCTGTTGGCTTGTAAGATTTGGAATGTAATGCCCCGCAGTTTTGCGGTATATATCGAAGGGATACAAAGAGGTATTGTGCGTGCCGCACAATGCCTCTTTTATCGTTGTGTACCACTTTCGGCCGGAGTCGGTACACATAGATAGTCAAAAAAAGGAGGCATTACATATGAACACGACTTATCTGTTTAATACGATGTGGGTCGTATGTGCATCAGTATTTGTATTCACCATGCAGGCAGGATTTGCCTGTTGTGAGAGCGGCTTTGCCCGATCCAAAAACGCGTGCAATATCTGGCTGAAAAATCTGTTGGACTTTTGCGTTGGTGCATTGATCTATTATTTTATCGGATTTGGTTTGATGTACGGTGATGACTGGCATGGTCTTATCGGAATCAATGGCTTTTTCAATCCGCTGGATCAGAATCTGGCCATTTGGCAGACCTATGACGGAACCCTGTCCCGCGCCGCTTTTCTGCTGTTTCAGACCATGTTCTGCGCGACAACGGCAACCATTATCTCAGGCACCGTGGCAGAGCGATTCCGCTTTGACTCGTATATTATTGTCAGTGCCTGCATGACCGCGTTTGTATATCCAGTAGTTGGTCACTGGGTATGGGGTGGCGGATGGCTGAGTCAGATCGGTTTTGCTGATTTTGCCGGTTCCGCGACAGTGCATATGTGCGGCGGTTTTGCTGCACTGATGGGTGCGATTCAGGTCGGCCCGCGTATTGGAAAATATGTAAACGGAAAAGTAAATGCGATTCCCGGACACAACATTCCGATGGGTATATTGGGCGCGTTTATTCTCTGGATTGGCTGGTATGGCTTCAATCCCGGCTCGGAGCTGGCGCTGGATGACGTCACGTTTTATACCTGTGTGACCACAACATTTGCCGGTGCAGCCGGATGCTTGGCAGGCTTGTTCACTTCGTGGATTCGTTATAAGAAGCCGGATCCGACTCTGGCAGTAAACGGTGCACTCGGCGGACTGGTCGCAGTCTGCACCGGTGTTGCACAGTTCAGCTATATCGGCTCCATGATTGTCGGCGTAATTGCCGGAATCCTCATCACATTGAGCATCGAATTTGTCGATCACAAGCTGCACATTGACGATCCAGTGGGTGCGATTTCTCTGCACGGTGTGTGTGGTATGACCGGCGCGCTGTTGGGCGGTCTGCTGTCTACGCAGGACGGATTGTTTTACGGCTTTGGCGCATCGCGCTTTTTGGCACAGCTGCTTGGCGTGGTATCCATTGGTGCTTATGTGCTGGTTACCACTGGCATTCTATATTTTGTGCTCAAGAAGACCATTGGCATCCGCGTGCCGAAGGAAGTGGAGCTTGCGGGTCTCGACGTTACCGAGCACGGCATGACGGCATATCCGGATATTACAGGCTGATAGGAGAGAACGATTATGGCTAAATTGAGCAATGTAACGATTATTTTGAACCCTGATCGGCTCAGTGATTTGCGCACAGAGCTGCAGAGCATTGGCATTCGCGGTATGACCATTACACACGTAGAGGGCTGCGGCACGCAGCTCGGACATGTGGGACGCTATCGCGGCACGGAAATGGACATGAGTCTGCTTCCAAAAACCAAAGTAGAAGTTGTGGTATCCAAGATTCCGGTTGAGAAGGTCATTGAAGCGGCGCATCGCGTTCTGCACACAGGAAATATCGGTGACGGCAAAATCTTCGTGTACGATGTGGAAAAGATTTTCCGCGTTCGAACAGGAGAATATGATTACGATGCTTTGCAATCGGAAAACGAATAAGCCATCCGTTTTATGATGAAAATCACGCAGTGCCCAACCATCTCACAGATGGTTGGGCACTGCTGTTGTCCCGCTTAGCGCGGCGTATTCCTGGCTTGTACTGTGTCAAGTGAAATGCACGCGGCGCGATGCCGCTGGACGCACCGATTACCAAACAGGTTAGACAAATATTTATAGCGACAAAATCCCCCTGATGCGGTTGTTTTCTGCATCAGGGGGATTGCTATACAGCTATGTACTTTTCAAGCTTATGCGCTTGTTTTCATGTCGATATATCCGACGAGATGTTCTGCCAGCTCATCCATATCTGTGCTGCTCGTGTTGACGCATACATCATAAAACTCCGGATTGCCCCATTCATAAGAAGTATAGTAGTTAAAATATGCTTCTCGGCGCTTTTCGGTGCGGGCGACATACAGTTTCGCCTTTTCATACGTGGTATGATCGCGCTGTGCGATATGCTTGATGCGGTCATCCAGATTGGCTACTACAAAAACATCCGTTGTTGGAATGTGTGCGCGTTCCAATACATAGTTCGCGCATCGTCCGACGATAATACAAGAGGACTTCTTTGCAAGATCCAAAATAATCTGAGACTGCGTGTCAAACATTTTATCGCTGGTAGCCGCTTCATATTCTTTGGCTGCGAACATGCTGCCAGCGGTCAGCGCATGAAGCAATTCATTGCGCGGCACTTCATTTTCTTTTCGAAGCGTAGACTCATCGACGTTCAATGCCTGCGATGCGAGTTTAATCATATCTTCATCGTAAATCGGAAGATCCAGCTTCTTTGCCAAAATACCGGCGAGTTCCTTGCCGCGGCTGCCATACTGTCTGCCAAAGGTGATAATCAGATGGTTACCGGTACGGGATTCGTATTCCTTGCCGCCCGTGTACGAGCTCACGTTCACATCCTGTACCAGAGAAGTGACCGTCGGATTGATGCCGGCAACCGTTTCATAACCCGGAATAATCCATTCATTGCCGACGGAAATGCCGAGATAGTCATCGGAAAAATTCGATTCAACTTCTGCCTGCGGGAATTTCTTGAGATACCACGCCTTTGTGAGTATCAGATAGACAACAAATCCTGTCGGGAAGCCGAACAAATATCCATAATCGGAAAAGATATTGGCTGCAACTGTGCCCAAAATCCATGCGATGATGCCGCACCAGTTGATGCCGCCATGATAGCGATATTGTCCGTCCTTCTTGTACAAATCCTGTACGTTGAGGCGGCGGTGACGAATGACATAGTAGTCACAAATCATGATGCCTGCGAGGGCAGAGAGGAAAGAACCAAAATAACCGAGATAGGTATACAGCTGGTCGAGAATCTTCCACGGCATGACGCAGACACCGATCAGACCGGCGATGAAAACCGCCACTTTATACGGCAGATTCCAGCGCGCGCCGGCATTGGTAAAGCACATGGCAGGCGGAACAAGGTTTGCAGCTGTATTGGTGGACCACTGTGCCAAAATAACCATGACGAGCAGGATAATCAGGGTGAAGCCGTGTGCCTGTGCCTGAATAACCTCTACCGGATTCCAGTTTCCGGTTGTCAGATAAGAAATGGCGCCGATAACAGCAATAAATGTTTCAATAATCGGCAGCGTTGCAAACTGCGGAATCCAGTTGTTGATGTTGCGCTTGAACCAATTGCGCTCACCCACCGGTGCTTTCAGGCTGCGGGTCATGTTGGGGATGTCCGCAGCGAGCGCAGCCCACATGCCTGTGTTGGCACACATCGTGATGAGCCAGCAGGAAGAGGACGGGGAAGGCGGAGCATATCCCAAAATCGTAATGTTGTTGAGCACCGCAATCGCATGCACCTTGAAGAACATCCAGCACGTAATCAATATGATGCATGGAGCAGCGAAAGACGAAAATTTGTCAATGGCTTTGATGCCGAGCATCGTATTGACAATCTGTACGGCTGCAAAAATTAAAAACCACAGGAACCAGTTGTCAATGCCGAACAAAGCCAGCGTGAAATAGTTGATGGCAGTGGAGCCGATATAGGTATTGATACCGAACCAGCACGCGGCGACAATGCCGCGGGCAATGGCTGGGAGGTGGACGCCGGTAATACCAAACGGCGCACGCAGATATGTGGCAAAAGATAAACCGTGTTCTACGCCTATGTCACCGGTCAAGCTGCCCACAACAGCAATTAAAATATTCGCAAACAGCGTTGCACTCGCCACGCCCCAGATGCTCATGCCCTCGATGCCGCTGGCGCCAAAGCTGAAAACCGAAATAACAATCGCCATGCCGATCCAAATATTTGCAAAACCCAGACCGCCCAAAGACCGTTTCATGGAAGTGATCGGCACGATATCTTCCGAAACCAGCGTGTTTGCAGAAGTTCTGTTCTTGGAATCCAGTCCCATATTCTATCACCTTCTTAAAAATCAATCATGGAAAAAATCGGCGAGGTATTCGAAAAGAATACCTCGCCTTTGAGTATATTAAAGATTAGTTTGCACGCAGAGCCTGCGTAGCGGTCATATCAACCGTCATGCTGCTCGGGTCAATCACAACGCCGTAGCATTCCTTGGCAGCTTCCAACGTGGTAAAGTCGTCCAGAACATCATCGAGAACCTTCTGCGGATCTCGTTCGAACGGATTGCCGTAGCCGCCGCCGCACGGAGTGCGGATCTGCAGCACATCACCGGCAGCAAATTCCTCATCGGACAGCTTGGATTCCAGGCTGATCGGGTTGGTGGAATCCGGATTCTTTGTCATGCTGGCAGAAGCGCCGTCTGCACCGCCGAAGATGCCCTTCGGTGCTTCCTTATGGCGGTCGCCCTCGCAGGTGACTGTGCCTTCCTGCAGGAAGCGGGTCTCACGCACGATGCCCAGACCGCCGCGCCATTTGCCCGGTGCGACATTTTCCGGATTCAGCTCATAGCGCTCGACACGCAGCGGATAATGCCACTCGATTTCTTCAATCGGCACGTTTCTGGTATTGGCAACCAGTGCATCACAGGAGTCAATGGCATCCTTGCCGCAGCGTCCGCCGTAAGAGCCTTCATCGACTTCCAGATATACCCAATATTCACCCTTGCTGCTGTTGAAACCATTGTAGCTGACAAAGTGAATGTGCGCACTCGTACCAGCGGAAACGCGTTCCGGCATCACATCAGCGAGCGAACGCATGACGCAGTCAGCGAGCAGGTTCGCCTGATTGAAACGAGAGAAGGTCGCACGCGGGAAGTTCGGGTTGAAGATACAGCCCTTCGGCGCAATGATGGTCACCGGACGCGCCATGCCGTCGTTCTGCGGAATGTACTGATGATAGACATCATCATCCAAAAACAGCGCGTGCATAATATAGTTGATGGAGGTCTTTGTCGTGCCTTCAAACGATGCGTTGAAGGCGGTGTATACTTCATCCGCACTGCCGGTCAGATCGATGGTAATCGTATCGTCCTTGATGGTAGTCGTGGTGCATACCTTGAGCATCTTGTCCAGATTCTTGCCGTCGTTATCCAGCCAGCCCTCTGCATAATAGGTGCCGTCCGGCACGCGCTTGATGGCGTTGCGCAGCATACGCTCGGAGTAATCCATCCAGTCCTCAATGGCAGAGAATACGGTTTCCAGACTGTACTTGTCGATGAGCTCGGTGAAACGCTTGATGCCGTGGCGAGCGGAGGCAATCATTGCCTTCAAGTCGTTTTCATTCATGGACGGGGTGCGGACGTTGTCCAGAATCATCTGCCAGAGCTGATCATTGCGCTTGCCGCCTTCGTACAGCTTAAGTGCATAATAAATACGAGTCTCTGCGTAAATATCACGCGCATCAACATCCATGCCTGCGGTATGAGAGCCGTTGTCCAGCAGATGCGCCTGCACACAGGAAAAGCTGATGAGCTTTCCGTGGTAGAAGATCGGCAGACAAATGTGAATGTCCGGCGAATGTGAGGTGCCGTAATACGGATGGTTGTGGATGAAAATATCGCCTTCGTGGATGTCCTCCAGCTTCCAGCGGGTCAGGATGCCCTTGACGTTGCCGCCGATCGAGCCGACATGCATCGGTGTGCTTTCACTCTCGCACAGCTGCCGACCCACCGTGTCCACGATGCCCGCGCCGATATCCTCAGACTCACGAATAATGCTGGAATATGACATACGGTACAAGACCATGCCCATTTCCTGCGCAATCATTTTGAAAGAACCGCCGAGTACCTGCAAGGTGACAGGATCTACCTCTACACGGGGAATATTTAAACCTTCGATCATTTTACTCATGAATATTCATCCCTTTCCTTGATACACTCATTCGTTGGAGTCCGGTTCGTTGATGTCGATAACAATAACGCCGTAGTCGTTTACGTTGCCAACGCAGCCCGGTTCAATCACAATCGTGGTATCCATCTGGTTGATGATTGCAGGGCCATGGATGACATCGCCGGCCTTGAGCAGCGCGCGGTCATAAATCTTGGAGAGCATGTGTGCCGGCTTTTCGTTGACCTTGAACGTAACCATGCGTTCGCCAACCACAGCTCCCTCCGTGCAGCCAGTACCCTTTTCGATCTTGAGCGGCTCCAGATCTTCAATCTTACCGGTACTGATGACGCGGATGTTGACAATTTCCACAGCAACCTGACGATAATCGCGGCCAAACTGCTTTTTATGAACTTCATGGAAGGATTCCTTCAGCTTTTCGATGGTCTCCGACGTCACTTCGCCGCCGATAACCGGTACACGCATCTCGTAGCCCTGACCTTCATAACGGCAGTCGGCAACGCGCTGGATGACAATGTCATCATCGGTCATATTATCTTCAATCAGACGGTCATGTGCTTCCTTTTCCAGCATTGCATAGTCTGCATTCAGAGCATCCAGATTTGCACGGGTGGACAGCATCATTTCGGTCTTGGAGTAATCATACATCAAATCAGTATTGACCAGACCGACTGCACACAGAGCGCCCGGATTGAGCGGAACAATGACGTTCTTCATGCCCAGCTCACGTGCTACGCTGCACGCGTGCAGGGAACCAGCTCCGCCGCAGGCAAACAGGGCAAACTCACGCGGGTCAAAGCCTCTGCGGACACTTTCCTTTTCGATTTCCTGAATCATGTTGTTGTTCATGATGTCGATGATACCAAGCGCAGCTTCATACAGATCCTTGCCCAGCGGCTTGCCGATGCGCTCCATAATCGCCTTTTCTGCAAGCTCCGGCTTGATATCCATTCTGCCGCCAAGCAGCTTGGTGCCCAGACGTCCCAGAATAATATTGGCGTCGGATACGGCAGGCTCTACGCCGCCGCGGTCATAGCAGGCAGGTCCCGGAACAGCGCCTGCACTCTGCGGGCCAACGCGGAAGAAGCCGCCCTCATCGATATAGGCAATGGAACCGCCGCCGGCGCCGATCGTGCCGACATCAATCATCGGAACCATAGCAGCGTATCCGCCGACCTTGGTATCCAGCAGATGCTTCATGCTCGGCTTCAAATCAGCCAGCACGGAAATATCTGCGGAGGTACCGCCGATATCCAGCGTGATGACGTTTTGAATGTCGGTCAGCTTAGAGGTCCAGATGGCACCGAGTACGCCGCCGACCGGACCCGACAGCAGCAGATTGACCGGCTTTTCCTGTGCGGAATCTGCGGATGCAACGCCGCCGAACGACTGCATCAGATGAACCTTTGCGGTATAGCCCTGTTCCTTCAGGGTCTTCTGCAGCTGCTTGATATAGCGCGCGGTTGTCGGACCGATGTAAGCGTTGAGTCCGGTTGTGGTAAAGCGCTCATATTCGCGGAACTGCGGCAGAACCTCCGAGCTCAGAGATACGTATACTTCCGGATATTCTTCCTGAATGATTTCCTTAACACGCTGTTCGTGAGACGGATTGAGGAAGGAGAACAGGAAGCATACGGCAATGGCCTCGACCTTTTCCGCCTTCATCTTGCGCACAGCCTGCCGAACCTCTTCTTCGTCCAGCGGAATCAGCTCTGCGCCGTCCGGTGCGACAACACGCTCGGTGACGCCATAGCGGTCATGTCTGCGGCACACCGGATATTTCTGCCATGGAATGTCCTCAACAATGGAAAAGTTGGTCGGACGCTTGTGACGGGCAATGTGAATGATGTCGCGGTAACCCTTTGTTGTAATCATGCCGGCACGGCAGCCCTTATGCTCCAGAACCATGTTTGTCGCGATAGTCGTGCCGTGGAAAATCTCGTCAATTTCTCCGTGCGGAATGCTCAGCTTATCACAAATCGCATTGATGCCCTCCATCATGCCAATGGACGGATCATGCGGGGTTGTCGAGGTCTTATAGACTTCGATCTTGCCGCTGTCATCTACATAGATAAAGTCGGTAAATGTACCGCCGACATCGACGCCTATTCTTTTCATGTTGTCAACTCCTGTCTTAAAACGTGATGTACGATTGTATCAATGAAAAAAGCAGTATGGAAGACGTCATTTCAAACGAGCGCCTTTGCCCATACTGCTTTGCTGTTTTTCTTGGTTGTTTACTTATCCAATCTTCTCTCGTGCTTGGTATAAACAGAAGAATCAATGCCTTCCAGATAAGCAACGACTTCATCTACCGGTACGACGTCGCAGAACTTTGCTTCCATGTCGAACAGATTCCATTCAACAACGCCAGGAACGCGGTCGCCTACGGTGCCTTCCGGAACAATGGTCTTAAAGCCGTAGCCGGTGGAGTCCATAACTGTGTGGCGGACACAAGCACAAGCGGTAGCGCCCATGACAATCAGGGTATCTACACCGAGGTAGTTCAGTGTCTGTGCCAGATAGGTGCCGAAGAAGTTGGATGCAAACTTCTTGTGGATAACCGGCTCTTCCGGCAGCGGCTTCAGCTTCGGGTCAATGTCCATCCAATCGCTGTTGATGTCCAGCGTGCTGAGCGGAATCTTTTCATCCCAGCGGCCCAGATCCATCTGATCCTTACCGAGGAAACCGGTGGTGGTGTGGAAGATCGGTACACCGGACTTTCTTGCTGCCTCCAGTACCTTCAGTGCATTGGCACAAACCTCTTCAGAGTGATCGCAGGTGAACGGATGACCTTCACTCATCCAAGCCTTTGCCATGTCAACGGTGGTGATTGCCGGTGCCTTGCCGAAGCCCATCTTACGCATAAATCCGCGTTCCTTGTAGATTTCTCTTGCCTCAGCGAATGCCTTCTTCAGCAGTTCCTCGTCAAAGTCGTAGTGGTCAACAAACTTGTAATCCTTGTTCTCAGACATAATGCGTACACTCCTTAACAAATGAATAAAATCAAATCGGATAATTCAAAAATCAAATGGTATTAACAGTTTTGTTTTCCGGAAATGTTGTTTCGTAACTGTTGGCATTATCATAGCGGAATCCTGCAGGTTTGACAAGTACTTTTTTCATTTTGTCAATCCGTGTACCATGACAAAAAAATGACTGTCAAATTGACAGCCATTTTAAGTCTATAATTTGTATGTATATTCTGCATATTTTTTGATAAAATGCCGCGTAAAATCCCAAAATAATATATAATGCTTAGTGATTCTGCATTCGTACGCTGTCTGTTTTATTTATTTTTATGGGCAAAAGTCATAAAACTGGCAGAAATATTCAAATACACGATGGCAAAGATAATACACAGCATGCCGATGATTTTGGAAACCGTAAACTGCTCATGAAACAGGAGAAATCCGACAATTGCGGCGGAAAACGGTTCGATAGTTGCAAAAATCGAGGCTTTTCCCGCTTCCACACGGGTCAGACCTGCCGTGTACAGCAGAAATGGGAGGACGGTACAGAAAAATGCAAGTCCCAATGCATATATCATGCATTTTCCAGAAAACAGCGCCGACAGCTGGTGTGTGATGCCGGACATCGGAATCGTACCGAGGCTCGTCATGAGAAAGGTATAGAAGGTGATGGTGACGGAGGAATATTTATCGACAAGATATTTTCCAAAGATGCTGTACAGCGCATAGCCGAAGCCGGAGCCGAGACCGAGGATCACCGCTTTTGCCGACAGCATTTCTCCGCCGGTAAACGCGCCGGTGACAAATCCAAGACCGACAAACGTCAGCACCAATGCGAGCAGTTTGTGCTTGGTGATTCGCTCGTGAAACAAAATCGCGGACAGAATCATCACGAAAATCGGAGCCGTATACAGGAGCAGGGCAGGGACAGCCGCGCCGCCGATGACGTCAATTGCTTCGAAATAACAATAGTTGAACAGCAAAATACTAAAAATGCCTGTGCCGACAAACAGCGGAATATCGCGCAGGCGGATGCGCAGGCTGCGCGGGTCTTTCACACATACATACAGAAACAACAAAATCGCCGTAAAAAAAGCGCGAATCGCCACGCATTGCATGGACGTAAAACCAGCCTGCTGCAGCGTGCGGACAAAGACAGAGATAATGCCCCAAAGTCCTCCTGCAGCCAGAATACAGCAGGTATCCTTCATCATAAACCACTCCTTTTTGTTGAATAATACAGGAAATATGTGCAGAATCACGCGTATTTTGTCGATGCACATGATTCTGCGTGATAGATTTTTATGTTATAATATACCCGTAAAAAGTGAGACACAAGTGGTGTGCGGACATTGTCCACGCAGTGTCCATGACAGAAGTAAGACAAAAAAGTGCAAGGAAGCATGATTTCCCTGCACTTTTTTCTTTTTTGGAGGCTATATATACATGGTGAAAAACAGAACGTTGTCCATGATCGGTTTTTTTATTGATTCCCTGCATATCAAGACAGTGGCGATGGCCGCTGCGCTGCATGTAGATGCGAGTCTAATCAGCAAATGGAAAAGCGGCAAGCGCATCCTGACGGATAAATCTATGTATTTTGACGATGTCATTGCATATTTTCTTACACAAAACCAGAGTATGGGAGGGCAGGAGCTGGAAGCTGCTATACAGGAAATTTGTCCGCAGGCGGACATATCCGATGAACAGCGATTGGAACAACATCTGCGAAAGATTTTATCCGGTTCAACCGAACAGCGGGCAACTATTCCCCATGGCTTTACCTCCGAATGGAACAACGCGATACAAACGCTGTTATTTGAGGGCAATGACGGCAGGCGAGAGGCTGTGTTTCGCCTGTTGGATTATGCGGAACACATGACTGCCACCGGAGAACTGCTGTTTCTCGATTTGGAAGAATACACCTGGCTGACGGAACAGCCAAGCTATGCACAGCAGTTTACACAGCGTATGCTTTCTTTGCTGAAAAAGGGATTTCGCGCAAAATTTGTCTTACAAAACTCCACGTATCGATCCGGTATCCAACGCCTGCTTTACACGGCATCTCCACTTATTTTTCATCGAAATGTGGAGTGGTATTGCTGTGAATACTATGACAGGAACAGCATCAACCTGTCTTTATTTATTCTCAATCATGCGGCATCGCTGATGGGCGTATCGGTTGCCGGAACCGAACCGACCTCCATGCTCATGATGGACAGCACTGCGGTCATTCATCATGAACTGTTCATCCAGCAGATGATCCAAAACAGCAGACCGCTGTTTCAGGCATTTCAGCCCTGCGATTTCACAAATATGCTGCAAAATATCTGTGCATTTCATCAGAGCAGCGCATTTTATGCGTATTTGCCCTCACCGGCGTTTCTCACGGCACGAGAGTCCCTGCTGCGTGACATTTTATCGGACAACGGTGTGTCGGAACAAGTCATCCAGCGATACCTGACGCTGAATGCCGTTTTTCGGGCGGATATTTCCCACAATCAATCGGAACAGGCCGCGCCGCAAAAGCCATTTATTTATCTGTTCCAATTGGAAGAGATGCAACGGCGCGTACAGGGAGATACCTTTGTCAGCTGGAGCTTATCCTTGCTGTACGGTCATGATATCTATGTATCAAAAAAACAGTATGCACAGGAATTGCGGGATTTGGCAGATGACCTCATACGGCATCCCAACATGCGCGTGGCATTTGTCTCTGAGACAGACGGGATTGTACTGCCGGCAATCAATTGCTGGTGCAAACAAAATCAGTGGATGGTACAGATGGATCGCACCGGATTTCGATTCAGCAATGAAATGGAAATGATTGCAGCCGCAGCATGTGTATTAGAGGAGTGTCTCCAAAAAGTTCCGCCGGTAAGAAAGGATTCTCAATCGGTACAAGAATTCTTACTGGAACTGGCAGATGATCTGGAACGGTAATGCGTTTTATTACTGAACAAAATAATGTTTTTGTTCAGTAACGAACACAGCGTGCAAAACCATCCTCGTTTGCCGCGTGTATCGGCATCACATCGCTGATTTTTGCCGTCAAGAAATTCTTCCATTCTCCATCTCGTACACGACATTCGCCACGTTCATCGTGGATACTCTGTGCGATACCAAGACAATCGTTTTGTTCTCCGCCGATTCCTTCAGGGCTTTTAGAATGATGCCCTCATTCAACGAATCGAGGTTGGAGGACGGCTCATCGAGCAGAATCAACGGGCTGTCATGGAGAAATGCCCGGGCAATGCCAATCCGCTGTTTCTCACCGCCGGACAGCGTATCACCCAGCTCTCCGACTTCCGTATCGTATCCCTTTGGGAGCGTCATAATGAAATCATGGATGGATGCTTTCTTTGCCGCCTCCATGATCTCCTCTCTGGATGTATCCGGTTTGGCAATGGCAATATTGTTTGCAATCGAATCGTGAAACAGGTGGGTTTCCTGCGTCACATAGCTTTCCATGTCCCGCAGATGCTTGGTCGAAATCGTTCGGACGTCCGTGCCGTTTACCGATACGCTGCCGTCCTGTACATCCCAGAACCGCATCAAGAGCTTTAACAGCGTGGATTTTCCGGAACCGCTCGCGCCGTGAATGCCTGTGATTTGATTCGGCTGTAACTTTAGTGAATATTGGTCTAAAATCATCTCATTTTCGTAAGCAAAAGTTACATTCTTAACCTCTGCTCCGGAAAAATCCCGGCTCTGCGTACCGGCAGGTTCTGCCTCTCCCGAAATTTCTTCCACGAGCGGGGTCTCTTCCAGCAGGGAAAGAACACGCTCTCCGCTCGCCAGTGTCTGGTTCAGATTGTTGGACAGGCTGGACAACGCCACGACCGGCCCGAACGAACCCATCATGGCGATGGTACAGGTGATAATTCCTTCAAAGCCCATCTCGCCCTTGGCGTACAGCCAGATGGTCAGCGCGAGCATCCCAAACGATGCGAGCAGAATCACCGTGTTCGTGAGCGAACGCTGTGCGCCTTCCATCCGGCTCAAGGTCTCTTGCATGTCTGCCAGCTTTTTGGAGCGCTGGGTCATCTGCTCTTTTCTCTTGTCTCCCTGTCCGTATTGGATGGTCTCGTCCAGTCCGCGCAGAGAATCCAGAACAAAGCTGTTCAGGTCTCCAAAGCTCGTGCGGAATGCCATGCCCTTCTCGCTGCCGCGTCTGCCATTCCACAGCGGGATGACAGCACCGACAATCAGATACGCGATCAGGGCAAGCAGACCTGCCAGCCAGTGGTATCTTCCGATAAACAGCACCAGGATGACCGAGGTCAGGGCGGCAATCGCAATCGGGGAAATGGTATGGGCATAGAACACCTCGAGCAATTCAATATCTGTTGTGATAAGGGAGATGAGATTTCCCTTGTCTCGGCCTTCCAGCTTTGCCGGACACAGCTTTCTCAATGCCGCAAATACCTTGTGTCGGATGATTGCCAGCAGCTTAAAAGCAATAAAATGATTGCAGTACTGTTCCGCATAATGCAGAACGCCGCGAAGCACGGCGATCACGAGCATTGCGGTGATGACAGTCTTGACCGGTGCCGCTGCCAGCCACAGCTTGTCCACCGGAACGATGATTCCGGCGGCTCCCGTCAAAAGTCCATGGATAATCACCTGTCCTGCCAATATCGTCAGGAAGATGGCACACAAATACCCCAAGGTTCCCAGAATGATGGCTGCCAGCATGATATGCAGCAGCGGTTTGACCAGTCCAATCAGGCTACCCATGATCCGCATGGCACTTCTGCGTTTTGTGGTCTGTTCGCTCATGATGCCGCCCCTCCCTTTCCGTAGTTTTCCAGTGCCATCTGGCTGTCGTACAGATGTCTGTATGCACCGTTTCGATGCATGAGCTGTGCATGTGTGCCGCTCTCCTTGATTTCTCCGTCCTGTAGGAAATAAATCGCATCCGACTTCACGACATTGGCGAGTCTGTGGGAAATCAAAAGCACGGTCTTTGTCTTTGCCAGCTCGTGGATGACGTCCATAATCTGTTCTTCACTCTCTATATCTATGTTGGACGCCGCTTCGTCAAAGATGTACACGGCACTGTCCGTCCGCAGCAGCGCTCTGGCAATGACCAGTCTCTGGCACTGACCGCCGGATAGATTGCTTGCTTTTTCTAACAGCTGGGTCTGCAAGCCGTTTTGCGTCTGCAAAAATCCCCAAAGATTGACCTTTTGAAGCACGGCCTCCATCTCTTGCTCTGTTGCATCCGGCTTCGCCATTTTTAGATTTTCTTCCACGGTGCCCTTGAACAGATAGCTGTTATGGCGAACAAGTACCACGTGCTTCATCAGGTCGCTTTCCTTCACCTCGGAAAGCGGCACGCCGCCAATGGTGATTTCTCCGGTATAGCCTCTATTCTTTGCGGCGAGGATGCCGGCAATCGTGCTCTTGCCGCATCCCGATTCACCTACCAGTGACACAAAGCTTCCGGCAGGAAGCTGCAAGTTGATTCCCTTTAGAATCTCTCTGTCCGCTTCATAGGAAAAATGGACATCGCGTAATGTGACATCCAATGCGCCGTCCGGCAGGGTCTGTTGCCCGGTTTTTGGCTCTGTCAGATCCAAAATCTTAAAGATTTTATCGCTTGCCGCCATGCCGTTCATGGCGATATGGAAGAAAGAACCGAGCAGTCGGAGCGGAAGGAAAAACTCGCTGGCGAGCAGAACGATGCACAATGTGCCTGCCACGCCGACATTTCCCTGTAAAAATTCCGATACCGCAACCGCCATGCCGATTGCCGCCCCGCCATACGCCACAATGTCCATGACGCTGGTTGAGTTGAGCTGCATCGTCAGTACCTTCATCGTAATGCGGCGGAAATTCTGGGATTCGGCATCCATCTCGTCTGCCTTCTGCTGGTCTGCCTGATAAATTTTTAGCGTGGTCAGTCCCTGCAAATTTTCCAGAAACGAATCACCCAGTCCGGTATAGATGCTCCAATACTTATTGAGCAGTTTCTTTGCGATCTTCTGCACCACTACGATAGAAATTGGAATCAGTGGTACACAGATCAACAGGACAACACTCGCTTTCAGGCTCACGCGGCAAAGAATGACAAACAAGGTCAGCGGCGCGAGCAGACTGTAGAACAGCTGCGGAAGATACTTGCCAAAATAGGTTTCCAGCTGCTCGACGCCTTCGGTCGAAACCTGTACGATCTCTGAAGAGGATACCTGTTCGCTGTAGGAAGCTCCCAGCTTCAACAGTTTTTCATATATCTTTTCGCGCAGAATCCGCTTAACATCCACGCACGCCAGATAGGACGATCTTGCTCCCATCCGCTCGCACACGAAGCGAATCGCCACAACCAGAACGAAAACCAGCACCGTCCGTTCCAGAATCGGCACAGTTACTGTCCGGTATACCACCCGTTCCAGCAAATCCGCGATGCAAAAGACCGCCAATACCTGCGACAGAAGCGCCGCCCACTGCCACAAAATCGTATAGACGATGTACTTTTTTGCGTGGGACAACAGCCCCACCAGTCTCGTTTTAATCATAGGAATATTACCCCGCGTTAATCTTTCTTGCCACTAGTATATCGAAAATTCGCCGCGGAGTAAATACCAATTTTCGCAGAAAAAAGCTCCCCGCACGGCTTTCGCCATACGGGGGCAAAAATTTATATCTTCTTCATCAGGCGTGCGCGAATATCATTTCGGAATGCCTCATCTCCAAGCTCCTGTCGTTTTTGATACAGCTCTTTTGTAATTTTTCCTGTCACATAACACATGCGATTGGTGTCCCCGTCTGTTACAGCACGATAAATATCCTGTGCCACTTCTTCCGGTAATTCCAGATCATTCATGTCCGGCATGAGCATTTCTGTCTGATTTTTGATTAACGTGTCAAATCCCGGCATTTCTGATAGCTCCATTTGAAATCCTGTCTTGACGACGCCCGGAACGATGGTTTTTACCTGAATACCAAACGGTGCAAGCTCATGATAGAGCATCTCGCACACACCGGTGACCGCCCATTTGTCCGCCGCATAGATGCCATCCAGAGCCAGCCCCATCTCACCGGCAAGCGAAGTGGTCGTTAAAATCATGCCGCGTTTCTTTGCTTTGAAATAGGGAATAAATTTCTGTGTGACACGAATCATGCCAAGCAGATTTGTGTTTAAGGATCTCTGCATGGCTTCCTCGGTCATATCCTCAAACCGAGTTTTCATGCCATAACCTGCATTGTTGAACAATACATCTACGTCATATGTTTCAAGCACTTCGGATACGGTGCGCGCAATCAGTTCCGGCTTTGTCACATCCAGCGGGTAGATGAACACATTTTCATAAGATGTTAATTCTGTTTCTTTTTCCGGCGAACGCATGGTTGCAATCACCGTCCAGCCCTTTTCTGCAAATACTTTCGCGGTCGCTTTTCCAATTCCCGATGAGAAACCCACAATAAAAATCGTATGCATCTGTTTGTCTTCTCACCAGTTCTTTTTCTCTTTTGTGCAGTCATGATTCTTTTTACGCTGCTCTACCATATTGGCAAACCATTCCACCATAGCCGGGTCATAGTGGGAGAAAAATGCGCTTGTTTTCGTATCCAGCGCTGCGATTTGTGCCATGTCTTCCGCAGAGAGTGTGAAGTCGAACACATGCAAATTCTCCTGCATCCGCTCAATATGCGTGGATTTCGGGATCACCACCACACCGCGCTGCAAGTGCCAGTGAAGAATGACCTGTGCTGCGCTCTTGCCATACTTTTTGCCGATCTCATTGAGCACAGGGTTCTGGAACATATCGCCTCTGCCCTCACCAAACGGTGCCCACGCCTCGATCTGGACACCGTACTTGTCCATCCACGCTTTTGCCTCTTCCTGTTGATGAAATGGGTGTACCTCCACCTGATTGACCATTGGCTTGATGCGGGCAAAGGAGCAAATATCTACTAGACGATCCGGATAGAAGTTCGACACGCCAATGGCACGGATTTTGCCTTCTTCGTACAGCTCTTCCAACGCACGCCATGCGCCGTAATAATCCGAATACGGCTGATGCAGCAGACAGAGGTCAAGATAGTCTGTGCGCAGCTTTTTCATAGAGTCCAGCACGGATGCCTTGGCCTGCTCGTAGCCGTAATGTTCAATCCAGACCTTGGTAGTCAGAAAAATATCCTTGCGAGGAACACCGGATTTTTCTATCGCCGCACCGACCTGCTCCTCGTTGAAATAGCTCTGCGCCGTGTCAATGGCGCGATAGCCGACCTTTAGCGCATCCAGTACGCAGCGTTCACATTCCTCCTGTGTCACCTGAAACACGCCATATCCCAACTGTGGCATGTTCACGCCATTGCTCAACGTAATATCGTTCATCATAAAATCCTCCCGTTGCTTTGTCTGTTTTCCTGTGCTATTATCGTATCAGCCGGTAGTTACTACCGGTCAAGAACTTTTTTTCAAAAGCAGGAGGATTTTTTATGTATTCAATGAAAGAGGCTTGTGCTCTCACCGATATGACCTATGAAAATCTGAAATTCTACTGTAACGAAGGGTTAGTTCCGCATGTCAAGCGAGACAGCCGGAATTATCGTGTCTTTGATGAGCACGACATCAAGTGGATTCAAAGCCTGAACTGCTTGAAAAGCTGCGGGATGAGCATCGCAGAGATGAAAAAATATCTGGCTCTCTGTATGGAAGGCGAAGGCACGATTCCGGAACGCAAGGTCATTCTTGCGGGCAAAAAGAAAGCCCTGCTCCAATCCATTGCGGAGCTGCAAAAGGCAGTGGCTTACATCGACTGGAAACAGGAGTTCTATGATGATGTCCTGTCCGGCAAGACAGCGTACAGCAGCAATCTGGTGCCGGAACTGATGAAGTGATTTGCTTGTATAAAAAAGCTCCCCGTACCGCTTTTCTCTGCGATACGGGGAGCTTTTTCATGGTATTTTTGTATGGGAACTTATCTTGCGTAGATGCCAAAGCCTTCCGGCATCGGCTCGGTGATGCTCGGTACACCGACGAGGTTCTTTTCGATGAGCTCACGGGTGCGGGTGCCGTCGGAGATGGCTCTCTCCGGGAATCCGAGCGGGTTGAAGGTTGCGATGGTGTCATCCTGCTCGTTGAAGCCGATTTCACGCAGCGTCTTGAAGATGCGGTCGAAATCAATGTCGCCTTCACCCAGATGGCCGATGTGCGCATGGGCACGAACCGTGCCATTTGCATACAGCGGAGCCGGATTGATGTTGTAGCGGAACAGCTTGGTGTAGTCGTAGGTATCTGCGAACAGCACGTGCTTCAGATGCTTGCGCGCATACTTCAGGTTATGCTCAATGTCGCCCTTGCCGCCGTCGTAGTGGAACGTGTGCGGGATGGAGTACAGATAACCCAGCGACGGGCTGTCGTAGTAGCGAATAATGTCGTAGGCGTCGTTGTTGTGCTCGTAGAAATCATCCGGGTGTGCCTGAATATCCAGACGGATACCGCGCTGCTCCATGATCGGAACCAGCTCGTCGAGAGACTTCATGAGCTTTGCCTCGCACAGCTCCGGATTGTCTCTGCCAGGGCCAAGCTCGGTGTTGAACACGCGGATGTCCATCAGTTCACCGATCTCGAACATCTTCTTCCAGCAGTCTACCGCGTACTGACGAACGAACTCGTCCGGGTCCTGCCAGTGGAAGCCGGTGGTCAGAGAAGCGATCTTCAGACCGGCATCGGCAATTGCCTTCTTGTGCCACAGAACCTCTTCCTTGGTAGCCTTCGGACGCTTCCAGAAGCCCGGGAAGTCTGCGTTGTACGGATTGATATATTCATAGCCTGCGCGAGCAACCGTGTCGTACTGTTCCTCGTATGTCATACCGGTTTCCCAGAATGCGCTGCCGTCAAATGCGATTTTCATAGGTACTCCTCCTCTGTATTTCTGTCGTTAAGAAAGCATGGTTTCCTTCAGGAATGCTGCGGATTTCTGAATAGCAATCAGGTTGTTCGGCATCAGCGGGTCTTCTACCTCGATGGATACCGGGCCATGGTAATCTCCCTCTGCCAGGGTTGCGAAGAAGGTCTTCCACCACAGCGCGTCATGACCGTAACCGACTGCGACATAGTTCCACGAACGGGTGACTGCCGGGCCGTTGTAAATGCCCTGCTCGTAGCAGTCCAGACCCTTGATATGCGGGTTGATGCGGGAATCCTTGCCGTGTACGTGATAAACAGCCTTCTTCTTGCACAGCTCGCGTGCCATAGCCAGCGGATCACCGCCCATGAAGAATACGTGGCTCGGATCCAGATTCAGGCCGATGATGTCACCGACAGCTTCGCGCAGCTTGAGCACGGTCGGCACATTGTAGACGAGGTTCATCGGATGGTTTTCCAGCGCGATGGTCTCTACGCCGCAGGACTTTGCGAGGTCTGCAGCCTTGCTCCAGAAGTCAATGGCAACGCCCCACTGATAGTTGAGAACGTCCATCATCTCCGGTGGGAAGGTATGGGTTACCCAGTTGAGCGTGGTGTCGTTCGGTGCACCTGCCGGAAGACCCGACTGTGCGACAACATGCTTGACGCCGAGCAGCTCTGCCAGACGGAAGGTGTTCATGACGTCCGGTGCGTGGCTTGCCCAACGCTCGCCCGGGCCAATCGCATTGGCGGAGCAGTTCAGAGCGTACAGCTCCAAGCCGCGGCTCTCAATGGCGTTCAGGAAGTCCTTGCGAGCTTCTGCGCTGTGCAGCAGCTTCTCCATGTCCAGATGCGGCGCACAGGAGTAACCGCCGGTTGCGATTTCGAGCACCTGAATGCCCATCTTGACTGCTTCGTCCAGCACCTGCTCGAACGGCATATCCGGCAGACCGTCTGTAAACAGACCCAGCTTCATCGGATTCGGATTAAAGGATGCCACCGGCATATCAAAATCTTTTGGATCTACACTCATTTTTATATCCTCCTAATCAAAACGCAATCCAAGCAGAGTCCTTGTCTGCGGATTCTACGCACTTATCAACCCACTTGACACCGAGTACACCGGCATGAATGTCCGGATACCAGAAGTCGATCTTCTCGCCCTTTTCGCAGCGATCAATCGCAATGGCGAACTTGGTGTACAGATTGCTCCAAGCCTCGAACAGGCCTTCCGGATGGCCGCCGCCGATGCGGTCGTCTGCCAGAGCTTCCGGATACAGATAGCTGTTGCCTCTGCCCAGCAGGCGCGGGGATTCGCCCTGTACCTCGTAGGACAGATAGTTCGGCTTTTCCGCGTCCCAAGCGACAGAAGCCTTTTCACCGACGATGCGAATGCGGAAGCCGAACTGCTCACCTGCATTGACACCGCTCGACCAGATGTATCCGATCGCGCCGTTATCATATTCCATGATGGACATCGCGTTGTCTTCCAGCTGTCTGCCTTCTACGAAGGACTGCTTGGTGCACATCAGTCTCTTGATGCCCAGATCCGGGCAAATTGCCTCGGTCAGGTACAGCATATGAGTACCAACGTCGCCCATCGAGAATGCCGGACCTGCCTTCTTCGGGTCAACACGCCAAGCCTGAGACTGTGCCTTCTTTTCTACAGCTACGTTGTTGCCGCCGTGTGCAAACTGCATATTGATGATGCGGATTTTGCCGAGGTCGCCGCGGGCAACCATCTGGCGCGCCTGCTCGATCATCTGGTGACCGGCATAGCCGTAGGAGACAAACATAATCTTGCCGGACTTTTTCACCAGCGCTTCCAGCTCCTCTGCCTGCTCGATGGTGAAGCACAGCGGCTTCTCGCAGTATACATGCAGACCGGCTTCCAGTGCTGCCTTGGCAATTTCGTAATGGGTAAAGTTCGGGGTTGCGATGGAAACAGCCTGAATGCCGTCCGGACGCTTTGCCTCAGCCTCGAACATGCTCTTGTAATCGGTGTAGCAGCGGTCTGCGGCTACATGGCAGTTTTCGCCGAATTCAATACCGCGCTCCGGCACGATGTCGAATGCGCCTGCTACCAACTCAAAGTTAAAGTCTCTCAGAGCTGCGGAGCGATGGATATAACCAATCTGGCTGCCGCGGCCGCCGCCGACCATGCCCCAACGAATCGGCTTGTCTACGTTCTTTTCTCCGAAGATCATAACGAGTTCCTCCTTATTTGTTCAATAGATTGTTTGTGTGATGTTTACGATCTACTGTTGTGTTCTTGTCTTTCTTGTTGTACATAGTATACAATATTTTTTAGTTTTTGACTTTCGCATTCCTGCACGACTTTTGCGGGAATCCGGTGTTTTTTGCGGTGTTTTTTCGTGCGGACTGCAAATTCCTGCACAAGTGCTTGCTTACAGAGAGTTTGCCGCTTCTCTGCCGCCCGCAGGCGGCAGAGAAGCGACGGGAGAGAGTTATAGAAGTGCGGTGATAAAATATGTTCGATAATTTATGCCGCGATACCAATAGGCGAGAAGAAGATGTACAGAGCGATTGCCAGAACGGCACCGACAATGCACACGATGTGGCGATACTTCCACGGAGTCAGATCAACCGTGCTGGTAGCCGGCGGATTCCACTCCTCCTGCTTGCTGGTTTTGTTCAGGATCATGTAGAATGCAATTTCAATCACGAACAGAACAGCCATTGCGTACAGGTAATGTATCGGCTCTCCGTTGGTCGGATAGGTCGGCTGGATAATGAGGAATGCCGCATACACAATAACGTGGAATACGGTGACAACCTTCGGCGTCCAGTTCGGCACCTTCTTGAAGAAGATCGCGCCCATAATAGTAGTCAGGATCGGCAGACCCAGGAACTGCATCATGGAGTTCAGGAAGGTCGTGATGCCGTTCGCATACGCGATGAACGGAGAGATCGCAATGGAGATCACTGCGACAACCGTGCCGAAGCGCTTGGCAATCTTGACATAGTAGATTTCCGGCTGATCCGGCTTAACAGCTGCCTTGACAATATCCAGAGCGAACATGGTCGCAGCGGAGTTCAGTACCGAGTTAAAGGACGACAGGATTGCGCCGAACAGAACGGCTGCGAAGAAGCCGAGTACCGGCTTCGGGATAACCGCTGCGACGAGAGCTGGGTATGCAACGTCAATGGCGTTGCTGCCAGCTGCTGCGATGGTGTCCTGAATGGACGGCAGGAAGTATGCGATAACGCCCGGCAGAACGATGTAGAAGAATCCGATAGACTTCAGGAAGCCGCAGTAAATCGCGCCCTTCTGACCTTCTGCCAGATTCTTAGCTGCCAGCGTGCGCTGTACGAACGACTGATGGGTGCACCATGCGAACAGGTTGTAGAAGAACATGCCGGTGAAGATGAGCGGCCACGGCAGTGCTGGCTGCGCAGCATCCCACGGAGACCATGCATTCAGCTTTGCCGGTTCGGTATGTACCATGTACATAAAGCCATCAATGATGCCGCTGCCGCCGGTTTCCTTTGCCAGCAGAGCCAGCGCGAGGAACGGAACCATAAAGCCGCCGATGAGCAGGCCGATGCCGTTAATGGTATCGGATACGGCAACCGCCTTCAGGCCGCCGAAGATTGCATAGCAGGCACCAACGATGCCGATAACAATGCACAGTACGCTGACAGCAGAAAAACGCGTAATGCCCAGCGCAGCGGAGAAATCAAAGATTCTCTCAAACGCAACCGCACCGGAATACAGAATAACCGGCAGGTTCAGAATGGAGTACATGATAACCGTCAGCACGGAGAAAATCAGTCGTGTGGTGCGGTCGAAGCGTGCCTCCATCAGCTCCGGCATCGTGGTGACGCCGTACTTCAAATAGGTTGGCAGGAAGAAATATGCCAAAATAAACAAGGTGAACAGGGAGCCTACCTCAAATGCCATCGGGCTCATGTTGGTAGCCCAGCCCTGACCGTTTGTACCGACCAGCTGTTCGGCTGACAGATTCGTTAACAACAAAGAACCTGCAATGACAAAGCCCGGGAGGCCTCGTCCTGCGAGGAAGTAGCCATCGTTGGTGTCCAGCTGGTCTCCTCTCGTCTTAACTGCTGAAATGACAGCAACCAGAGCGGTGAAGAACAGGAACGTAATGACTACCCACGGCATGGAACTAAAAAAACTCATATCGTCTCTTTCTCCTTTTTCTTTTTTTGTAGCAAGAATACGTATTTTTTGCTGAAACATGCGACATTTTGCACTCTTTCCGATGTACTTTCTCGCTGTTTCTGTTACTTATTATAAACGCAAATGCAGTTTTACACCTGCTGATTCCTGCACGACTTTTGCGGGAATCCGGTGTTTTTTTCGCTGTTTTTTCGTGCGGACTGCAAATTCCTGCATACACAAACAGACATCCGGTCTATTGGGCAGTTTTCCCAAGAACAGAACATCTGTCATGCATCTGCTTATTTATGTTCCCAATCGGAAAAGACAGAAAGACCGCCCGCAGGCGGTCTTTCTTGGAGAGAGTTGAGATATATGAGGTATTGTTGTAATTATAGTTCGCCGCGTGCTTCTCGTGCAGACAGCTCCTGCATAATTGCCGGATACTGCTTTTCCAGACGATGGAAGCACAGCAGGACTGCGGTAACGCCCCATACAAGTATAGGGCCTACGACATACAGCAAGTAAATGGCGTGAACGGCGGAAGCACTCTGTACAGCTGCCAGACCGTCATATCCAGCGGCGGAGAGAATACCGCCGAATGCGGCACTGGTCAGGCCGCCGCCCAATTTTGAGCCGACTGATGCGGCACTGTAAATCAGACCTTCCAGGCGCAGATGCGTTTTCCACTGACCGTATTCCACGGCGTCCGCGATAAACGAGAAGATAACGCCCATGAGCGGCGCTTCACCGATGCCGCGCAGGACAGCGGAAACCATCGCAATGGTATAGCTTTCTGCGTTAATCATGAGTACCAGCTGTGCGGCAATGCAGACCAGTGCACCAATAAGAGACAAGCTGCGCTTGCTGCACTTTTTCAATGCAATAGGAACGAAAAAGATGACAACAATCATCGGAGCCAGCTCAGCAACATAAATTGGACTGGTCAATAAGCTGTTGTTGAGAATATATTTGCTGTAATAGCTCAGGCTCGTGCCGGACAGGGTCTGATAAATCGACAGCATTCCCCACAGCAGCAGACCCAATGCCCAATATTTGTTTTTGAGCAGAGCCTTTAAGCTGGTTCCAATCGGAATTTTAGAATCCTTTTGGGTTTCAAACTGTACACGCTCCTTGGTGTTAAAGAAGCAGATGAGCAGCAGAACCAGGGAAATTACCGCGTAAATTGTCGCTGCCATGATCCATGCTCTCTGGTCATCACCCAGCAGCTTGACCAGCGGCAAAGTCGCTGCTGTTGCCAGAATGCGTCCAAACGGGGAAAGACCCATACGGATCGCATTGATGACGCCGCGCTCCTGCTGGTTTCGTGTCATCAGCGATGCCAACGAGGAATACGGCAGATTCAGCGCCGTATAGCAGATGGTCTGGACAAAGTTATAGGTAATAAAAACATAAATAGCCTTGATAGCCCCGCTGGCGCCTGCAGGCACTGTAAACAACAGAATACAGCCCACGGCATACGGAACACTCATCCACAAAACCCATGGTCTAGCCTTTCCGTACTTCGACTTGGTGCGGTCTACGATCAGTCCCATGATGACATCGGACGCGCCGTCAAAGATACGGGAAATCAAAATGATCAGACCGATAGCACCGACAGAAATACCAATATAATCGGTATAGAAAAAGGTTAAAATACTGGTTGCCAGACCATAGACGATATTACACGCGGTATCGCCAAGACCATACGAAATTTTTTCTCGTATGGAGACTTTTACGTCTCCGGCAACCTGAATGTCTGTATTTTCATTCATTTTATTTCTTCACCTTCCCTTGGACTAAAAAAACTCATATCGTTTTTCTCCCTTTCTTTTTATAGCAAAAATACATATTTTTCACTGAAACACGTGCGCTTTGTATTCTCTCCGATGCACGCTTTTGCTGTTTCTATTACTCATTATAAGCGCAAACGCAGTTTTGCGCCTGCTGATTCCTGCACGACTTTTACGGGGATTTCCGGTTTTTTCCGGCTTTTTTTTCGCACGGACTGCAAATTCCTGCAAACAGAAACCGACATCCCGTTCCTGAGGGATGCTCCCCTGGGAATGGAATGTCGGTGATTTTTTCAAAAAGTTACAATTTGGATGAATTCTGTGCGCGCTCAGATACCACGGCGCCGCAGGCAATCAAAACCGCGCCCACCAGCTCATAGGCGTTTAAATGCTCGTGCAGCAGAATCACGGCGAACACGACCGCCGACAGCGGCTCCAGATAGCCCAAAATCGAGACGGTCTCGACCGGCATCTTGGCAATCTCGGCAAAATACAAATAACAGCCGATGCCTGTGTTCACAATGCCCAAAATCAGCATCCATCCCCACTGCGTCAGGCCGCTCGGCGGACAGATATTGTGCAGGGCGACCGCAAACACCGCCACAGTCAAAAAGCTGACTACCAGCTGAATCATGGAGTTTTTCAGTCCCGTGATCGCCGGTGCCTTCATCGTAAAGATGACCATGAGCGCGTGCAGCACCGCCGAGGCGAAACCGCAAAACAGCCCGAAGGAATCAATGGCGGAGCTGCCCACCAGATCCGGCACCGAAATCAGGACAATGCCGAAAAACACGATGCCGAAGCACAGCTTTTGCATGCCGGTAATTTTCTTGTGAAACACAAACGGCGTCAGCAGCATGACAATGACCGGACCGCAGTAATAGGCGATAGATGACAGACCCACGCCGATGCGCTGATAGGCTTCATATAAAAAGATCCAGCTGAGGCCCATCGAAATGCCGGACAAGACCACGGCGGCAAGCTGCCGCGGATACGCCAGCAGCCGAAGCGGCTGTCCTTGCCAGACAAATAACAGCATGAGGAAAATACTTCCCAACAGCGTGCGAAACAGCACAATATTCATACTAGAAAGCAAAATCTGGCTGGAAACAACACCATTGAGTCCAAACAGCAGCAATCCTGCGATATATTTTGCATGTGAACGATTCATTTGAATCCGTCTCCTTCTTGCATTTTTTCTATTTTCAGTGTATCATGTGATGCATTATAAGTAAAATAAATGTATCACATATTTTACATAACAAATTCAAATGTATCGGAGATGCTTATCCCTATGAACATTTCAAAATATCTCGCCTTTGTCAAGACGGCAGAATACGGCAGCTTTACCAAAGCCGCCCAAATGCTGAACTACTCGCAGCCCGGCATCAGCCTCATGATTCACGATTTGGAAAGCGAATGGAAGATGACGCTGCTCGAGCGCGGCAGCCGCAACGGTGTCATCCTGACCTCGGACGGCGCACGCCTGCTCCCCTTTGCGCGGCAGATCTGCAACGATTATGCCAAGCTGTGTATGGAAATCGACGATATGCATGGGCTGCAGTCGGGCATGATCCGCATCGGAACCTTTTCCAGCACGGCAACGCATTGGCTGCCGAACATTATTCGCGCGTTTCAAAAGGATTATCCCGGCATTGACTACGAATTTCTGCTCGGTGACTATGCGGAAATTGAAACGTGGATTGAACAAGGACGCGTGGACTGCGGCTTTGTGCGCCTGCCTACCAAGGCTGAGCTGGATACCATCCCTCTGGCGAATGACCGCCTGCTCGCCGTGCTGCCGGAACAGCATCCGCTGGCAAAACAGGAGTGTGTCCCGCTCAAAGCGCTGTGTCGGGAGCCGTTTCTGCTTCTCGATAACGGCAAACACACCGATGTCTCCGAGCTGTTTGAGCAGCACAAGCTGACCCCGCGCGTGCATTTCACGACATGGGATGATTACGCCATTATGAGCATGGTCGAGAGCGGTCTTGGGCTGAGCATTCTGCCGGAACTGATTCTTCGCCGCACGCCGTATCACATTGTCGCCAGGCCGCTGGATGTCTCTGCCAGCCGCACCATCGGACTGGCGATGCGCAGCCGGAAAAACGTACCGCTCGTCGTCAAAAAATTTATTGACTATCTTCCCTATCGCAATTCCTCAGATTAACCGGATAACGAAAAAAGCTGTGTAAACGCATGTTTACGCAGCTTTTTTATGTGTGTTCGTCTTATTTTACGGCATAGCGCAGCCAAACTGCGCCGCTGCCATACGACTGCACCGACTGAAGCTTGAGCGTCGTAACTTCGCGCTGCATCGGCAGACCGTCAAACACGGCAGCCATGCCGCCGCGGCCGTCAATGCCCGCGCCGATCAGGATGCTGACCTCGTCCAGCAGTCCGTCAGCGAGAAAACCGGCGTTAATATGTCCGCCGCCGACCACTGCCGCGCGCTTGACGCCGAACACGTTTGACAAAATCTCGCACGCGCGCGGCAGATCAATGCGTTCCTTGCCGCAGGCAATCCAAGAGATGTGCTTGCTGTCAAGATATTCCAGATATTCGCGGCTCACCTGCTCAGAGGTCACAATGAGCAGCGGGCGCATGTCGCTGGTATTTTCCCACAGCAGCGTGCCGTGCGTATCGACAACGACCTCATAGCCCGCGGCGTCCGCCTGCTTGGAAAACGCTTCCTTGTTCAGCGGCGTGCTGGTCTTGCTGGAAAAGCTGCCCGGATTCGCCATTTCCAGCTGCGCTGTCACGCGGCCGCTGACGCGCGTCGGCGCGTCCAGTGAATCCAGCGTATCATAATATTCCTGCACGCCCGGCAGGTGTTCGGTCATCGCGCAGTCAATGCGCCCGTCCACCGAGGTCATCATGTGACAAATAATATATGGTTTGTTCATGGTCTGTTCTCCTTTGTACTCTAAGCTACCTATACTGTAGCACCTCAAGTGCACTTGAGGTCAAGGGGTTTTTCAGGAGAGACCGCGTCAAATGAAAAGGTAACTTCCGGAATGTAAAAGTTAATTCTGGGTAGCGGACGTTAGTCTTACATGGTATTCTATAGGTGCAGCGGATTCCTCCCGTTTATCTAAAGGAGGATATTCTTATGACTACAACCAAATATGATAAGAAGCATTTGACTACTACTCAGAGAATGAAGATTGAAGATGGTCTGAACAAAGGTCTCAGCATGGCCGCTATCGGACGGTTGATTGAAAAAGATCCGACAACCGTCAGCAAAGAAGTCAAAAAGTACCGGACTTTCCAACCACGAGACAAAGACCAGCTTCCTCTTAAATGCGCTCGTTTTAAAGAATGTACCATGCGTTTTCTGTGTGATAAAAAAGACTGCGTAAAGCTTTGCAAATCCTGCTATGATGCTTCCACCAAGTATAAGCAGCTGAAATGTACATTCCTGTGTCCTGAATATCTGGAGCCACGATGTGAAGTATTGACAAAAGCACCTCATGTCTGTAACGCCTGTTCAAAAATAAAGCGTTGTAATAAAACCAAAGTGTTTTATATCGCTCAGAACGCTGACAGATCTTCTCAGGAGCTTTTGGTATCCTGCCGCTCAGGAATCAATCAGGAACCAGCCGACATTGCTATGTTGGATGCCCTTATTTCCCCTCTCTTAAAGCAGGGACAGTCTTTGGCACACATCTATGCTTTCCACGGACATGAGATTCCCTGTTGCCGAAAAACGCTTTACAATTACATCGATCAAGGCGTTTTTACCGCCAGAAACCTGGATCTGCGCCGCAGAGTACGCTATAAATGCAAACCGCGAAAAAAAGGTACCAGAGTCAGTCTGGCTGCAAAAGAATTTCGTATTGGACGTACTTATGATGAGTTTCAGAAATATACAGCTCTTCATCCAGAGCTGTCTGTTGTTGAGATGGATACCGTGGAAGGCGGCAAAGACAATAGTACACAGGTATTTTTGACCATGATGTTTCGAAACTGTCATCTTATGCTGATCTTTGCACTTGCCGAAAAAACGCAAGCCTGCGTAACGGAAGTATTTGACACCCTCTGTACTCATCTGGGGATAGAAGTCTTTAGGGAATTATTTCCTGTGATCCTTACGGATAATGGCATCGAGTTTCAATTTCCACCACGTTTAGAATGCGATGAGAATGGAGAGAGTCGTACAAAGATTTTTTACTGTAATCCAAACAGTTCCTGGCAAAAGGGAATAAACGGCTGTAATCCTTGCAAATACGGGAAATATGCCTGATGCGGAACTTACCTTTTCATATAACCTTTCAGGAGAGACCGATTTTATCTAGGGGCTGCTGCACCACTGATATATTCCTGTTTCAATTCATCTGCCAGATATGCATCACTCATGCAATGCATATCCGAAACACCATCACGGATCAGCTGATATACTTGGGAATGATAAAAGAAAGCCAATGCTGCATCCAGCGAAAGTCCCTGCTGTTCAGCAAAGCGCGCAATGACACGGCTATATTTTTTTTGAAGTAAAATCGGATTTGCTGTCATAGTGTCTCACTCCCTTCAAAACGCAGCAGAGTCAATGCTTTGTAAAGAGCCATGATAGAGAATCACACTTCCACACCTCTCTCTTTCATCACATCAAGAAGGTCGTTTACGATATATTCTCGGCTTTGCGTGTGCAGCACGTCGTATTCCGGCACGATATAGCCGTTCAAAATATCGCTTTTTTCCGTAAATGCCTGATAAACACGCTGCGCATTTACACCCAGTTTTGCCGCTACATTTTCAATGCAAAACACAGCGAACTCCAACTCATTGGAATTTTTAATTTTCTCCTCTTTCATATCGTTTCGTCCCATCACAAATTTTCCCTGGATAAAATTTCGATTTTCGTATAGATATTGTTGCGTTCCGGCCGTATCTTATTGAAAAAATAGTCAAACAGAATGTCCATGGACATCGTTCCCTGCCGCTCCGGCTGCTGGGCGATCAAAAAATTGATTTCTCCGTTTTTTAGCAGCTGCACATTTTCCCTTGTGTCATCAAAGCCAACGATATATGCCTGTCTGTTTCGTTCGCGAAGCGCGCGCACCAGTCCTCTGGGAGAAAATGTGGTCACGCAAAAGCAGTTTAACTCCGCGTGTTCGTCCAACAGCTTCCCTGCCTGCAAGTAAATATCTTCCGGATAACAGATTTCTTGGTGCTTTTGGTATACCGGTACATTGGGCAGGTTTTCTTGAAAATACTGTTTAAATCCATACATTCGATCTTCCGCAGAACGCGCCTGCGGGATACCGCCTAAAATCGCCGCTTCCGTCAAGGGATGATTCATCTGATACAATAAGTGGGCGGCTGTTCTGCCGCTCTGGCAGAGATTTTGTCCGATGAAGCAAAACCGCTCCGTGTTTTGCAGGTCAACATTCACGGCAATGACCAGCATTCCCTCTTCCTGCAGCGCGTGCAATTGACGGATCACCGCCTGATCGTCTACAACAGAAATAATCAGCGCACTGATTCCCTGCTGCCTTAACGTGTCAATCGCTTGCAGCTGCTCCTCCGCGGTGTAGCTTTTCATTTGCATGATCGTCGTCTGCATGCCGTATGCGGTGTATTTCTCTGCGGCTTGCTGTAGTCCGGCGTAAATGAGCGAGAAAATGTCCTCGTGTCCATAAAAATTCTGCGGGAATATGATTGCGCCAATCCGAATGGGCTTTCTTTTCGTCCCCAAGGCTTTGGCGGCCGTGTTGGCCTGATAGCCCATCTCGTCCGCAATTTTTAAAATCTTTTGACGGGTCTGTTCCTTGATACGATCCTTTCCATTGAGTGCTCGGTTTACTGTACCAGTCGAAACACCAGCCCGATCTGCTATCATTTTGATTGTAACCGACATACTTTGCTCCTTACTCGTAGTGTTATGGTTATCATAACAAAAAAATAGCACAGACTCAAGCCGCGATGGATGCGCGGCAAAGCATAAAAAAATTTTTATTCAAATATAGAGACTTGGCGATAAAACCTCCCGTTCACACCTGGCAATAATGCACAAATGAAATTGAAAATCTTTTGTTCGGCTTGTCGAACATTTCACGTGGTGCGGCGGCGCAACGAACACCGCACCATGCGCGTAATGGATTACGCAAAAAAAGTATGGCAAATTCATATAGAATCACTATGTTTGATTGAATGGAGGATTCCGTGAGTTTTGCCGCATTTTCTCCGCCAAAAATGTATTGACTTTCCAAAAAAATCTGATATATTGAAAGTGTAATCGGTTACGCAATGTTTTCTAACGTTCTTTTGTTGTCTGCAAGAAGGAGAGATCTTATATGGCAATTCACAGAGGTTTGGACGAAAAACTGAAGGTAAAGGCGATTTTTTACAACCTGGTTCATTGCGGCCCACAGAACCCGCGTCGATACGAGGATATCAATGAAAACTCTAAGTACGAAGGCCCCTGCCGTTTGGGTTCCGGCGTCCAATTGACGCATGATTACGACGTAAAGACCGGCGCAGAGCGGTTCAAGGATTTCTGCGCAACGATCAAGAAATATCCGGATTACTGCGATATGATGCAGCCATCCTATCTGGAATGGACGGATTCCTTTCAGGTTCCTCCGGAAAATTACGAAAAAGTAAAGGACGACCTCGCAGAGGCTGATTTCTTTATCAATGATGGCGTGTTAAACGGATGTCCTTCCATGGAGCTTGCCAAAAAAAGCGGCACACCGTCCGCACAGGTCGGCTGCTGCAGCGCCGATTGGGCGGCTGGTGCTCGCCGCTGGGGATTAGAAGGATATGCATACGCGGATCACGAGGATGCCGCGAGACATTTCCGCATTTTGCGCGCGCGCAAGGGATTCAAAAAGACCCGCGTTTTGTTTGTCAACCGCGCGATGGTTCTGCCGCAGGGCACCTTACGGCTGTCTACCAGCAATATTGATCCGGAGACGATCTGGAAGGAATACGGAATCGAAATCCACTACCTGGAACACCGCCAGTTGATTGACGCGGCTCTCCAAATGACCGATGAGCAAAAACGCCGTGCGGAAAAAAAGGCGGAGGAACTCATTGCCGGTGCACAGTTTAACTCCATGTCTCGAGAAAATATCATCAAGAGCTGCAACTTGTACATTGTCGTCCGCGATTTTCTGGATAAATTCGACTGCAACGCATTTACGATGCCGTGTCACGAAGTATGCGCCACACGTGCATTCAACGACGAAGTGCAGTTCACGCCTTGTCTGTGTCACTCTCTACTAAAAGAGGACGGCATCCCCTCCTGTTGTGAGCTGGATCTCAATGCCATGCTGGCGATGAGTCTCATCATCAATCTGACCAACACCGCGCCGCATATGGGCAATACCGGCCCGCATTTTAAGCCGGACAAGCTGGATTTTACGGTACCAAACGGACTGCCAGCTGTTCCTGAGTTGGAAGGAGAAACCGATCTGTTCTACACCTTCCACGCGGTGCAAACGAGAAAAATGCACGGCATTGATGCGCCGAACAACAGCTACGGCATCGAATCTTTTACCAAGGAGGGCGGCTGGGCGGCTACCATTCGCCACGATTTCAACAAGGACAAGGGCGCCGTCATTACTCTGGCGCGAGCTACGCCGGACGCCAAAACGCTGGTGATGATCCGCGGAAAAATTGTCGCAGGCTCCGGCGTCCACGATGTCGGCTGCACCAATGGTTTCTTCTGGAAGCCTTTGTATGCGACCTCTCGTCAGACCTTCAAACAAATGATGATCGCCGGCCACCATTGGACGTGGACATATGGCGATATTGCCGAGGATTTAGAGGATCTGTGCGAAAGCATCGGGATGCAGACAATCATTGTTTGATCAGTCAAGGAATATGTATCAGGCGCTGTATGAAATCATACAGCGCCTACTGTGCCATGAGGGAATGTTTTATGCCAACTTTACGTGAAAAATTGCACGCTCAACAGCGCTTTGCCGCACAGGTTGCCGAGTGGAATCGCTGCGCGGAAGATTGTATCAAACAAATTCTTGCCATGCAGCCGCCTGTGCGCGAGGACATCAACCGGCTGATGCACCAATATCTTCGATGGAAGTTTTGTACCACAGATGAAGAGTATGCACAGACCGACAACATCATTGAACTGGCGCGTCTCAGCATCAAGCGGGCACTGAAAAACGGCGCCATCTTCTACGATCAGCGCGACTGTCACGGCGTCAGTGAGTCGATGGAAAAGAAAATGCTGATGATTACCGATGTTGAGCAAAAAATAGGATATACCTTTCCGGTAGAGTGCTATATTCAAATTGACACGGTATCCGATTTGTCAGATCAGATTTACGCTTATCTGACGCAGGTTCGCAGATAGGAGAACGGTTATGTTTGATACAAAATCCATTCAGAAAGATTTTCCGTTGATTGTGCAAAGCCAACAGGACGGTTTTGTTTATTTAGATAACGCCGCGACCACGCAAAAGCCGCAGATTGTGCTGCATACGCTGCTGGAGCAATACACCCGCTATAACGGCAATGTACACCGCGGCGCGCACCGGCTGAGCCAGCAATCTACCGCGCGATATGAACAGGCACGGCAGAGCGTCCAGCGGTTTCTCCATGCCAGTCACCCGGAGGAAATTGTTTTTACACGGGGAACAACAGAGTCTATCAATCTCGTGGCATCCAGTCTGGGACAGTTTTTATTTCAGGAAGGAGATGCCATTGTCGTCACCGCCATGGAACACCATTCTAATTTTGTTCCATGGCAAATGCTGTGTCAAAAGCTGCATCTATCCTTATATATTGTTCCCTTCGATGCCAATGGAGAGCTATGTCTGGATCAATATCAAACGTTTCTATCCATGCCAAAGGTAAAGCTAGCCGCTTTCTGTCAAGTGTCCAATGTCTTTGGTACGTGCAATCCGGTTGAAGCCATGACTGCGGCGGCTCATGCCCGCGGCATTCCTGTCCTGATTGACGGCGCACAGGCTGTCGCCCATATGCCGATTGACGTACAGCAGATTGGCTGCGATTTCTACTGCTTCTCTGCTCACAAGACATACGGTCCCAACGGCATCGGTGTCTTATACGCCAAAAAACACTGGCTGGAACAGATGCCTCCCTATCAATACGGAGGAGAAATGGTGGATCAGGTGACATGCGAGACCACTTCTTTTGCCGACGTGCCGTTGAAATTTGAAGCGGGAACACCGGATTACCCTGCCGCCATCGCATTTGCCTCTGCGCTGGATTATCTGAAAGGACTTGGCCTGCACAACATACAGCCCCACGAGAAACAGCTGCTGTTATACGCAAGAGAACAGCTGTCCGCGATACCGAATGTTCATATTTTCGGAAACCCAGCCCATGCCATCGGCTGTCTTTCCTTTTGTGTATCCGGTATTCATCATTATGATTTGGCACTGGTATTGGATCAATTCAACATCGCTATCCGAACAGGATCGCACTGTGCCCAACCAGCCATGCGTTTGTTGCAGGTGGACGGAACAGCGCGCATTTCCTTCGCCTGCTATAACACGACAGACGATGTCGATGTTTTTTGCGACCGATTGCGCCAGGCCATTGCGTTTTTTCAAGGCGGAAACGGAGGAACATTATGACAATTTTTCAGGCAGAACAAGCATATTTGAACGATCTTCGGCAATTACCGGACAGACTTTCTAAATATCAATACGTATTGTCTATCGCAGGATTGGCGGAATCCTTCCCTGACGCAGAAAAGACAGAAGCCAATCGAATCAAAAGCTGTCAAATCAAAACATGGTTTTGCGCGCATGTGTCAGAGGGAAAATTATTTTTTCAATCGGACAGCGAATCTCTGCTCATCAAGGGGATTTTAAATATCCTCACGGAAATTTACTCCGATCACACACCACAGGAGATTCTATCGGCGCAAAGCACGCTCCTGCAAGATCCGGAAATCGTTTCTGTCATTCCGGAGAATCGTTCCAACGGCATCCAGAGCGTTTGGCAGAACATACAGGCGGCGGCACGAACATGCATGGAGGGTAAATAAACGATACGTGTTTTTCGTAGCACACTATTTTTTCCGAAATGCACTCGGAGTACAACCAAACTGTTTTTTAAACAGTTTACCAAAATAGGATCCATCGGTCAGACCGACATTGACGGCAACTTCTGTAATTGATTGATCTGTACGCGTTAACAAATCACAGGCTTGAATCATTCGGTAATCCGTCAAATAGTCAAACGGGGTCTTTCCCAGTGCTTTTTTAAATGTCCGAAGCGCTTCCCGTTCACTGATATGCGCGCTTTCTGCAATGTCTTTCAATGTTACTTTTTCCGCATAGTTTAACTGAATAAATCGAATCATATTGCGAATGCGATCTTGGCTTGGAATAGACACGGGAGGATGATTTTTCAGCTGTTCTTCTATTTCTGCTATCATCTCCAGCCAAATATCAGATAGCAGATTCCGTGTTTGAAATTCTACATTTTCTTGATTCCATAAACGATTTAATTCCTGAAATTTACGACAGATTTTGCTGCCATGTGTTGTTTCCGGAGAGATAACCAACACCTCTACCTGCCGATTCGTTAAAACCGGCCTGACATATTTCTTTTCAAATACACTTTGAAAATGTCCTGTCAACAAAATAGGATGAAATAAATGGACAACAATAGCTGTATCTTCCGTATCATCCGCTCGTTCACTTGCTTCCAACACATTCGAGTTGGTAAAGCTGACATATCCCTGCGGAACAATATATTCGGCATTTTCTGTCATAATCTTGAGATTTCCGCGCAAAACATACTTAAACTCAATCGCTTCATGCCAGTGCCAAGGAGACGAATAATGTGTCATATCAACAATATCAGACAGATAGGGGTATTCCGATGTGACGCCACTGTTTGTCTCCCATTGATTATCATCTAGAATGATTGTATATTCCAAAAAAACATCTCCTTTTTTTCTATTGTATAGCAAACGTCGGATAGATGCAATGACATCTATCCGACGTTTATATCTATATTTGTCACAAGTAACCCGCCACATTTTCCTTTGTCACCGGTTCAAAAGGAATCCAAAAGATCGAATCACTATACGCTTCACCGGAGTCGTCCAATGCACCGAGATCATCCATGCCAAAGTCTAAGCTCTTGCCATGAATCAGATTGTCTGCGGCAATAATCGCCGCTTTTCCCTGTCCCGCTGCGTTTTGGAACACAGTCATCGCTAAATCACCGTTTTCAATGGCTTTCGCGCCGTCCGCTGTACAGTCGATGCCAACAATTAGGAAATCAATTGTCACGCCTGCTTCCTTGCATGCTTCAATTGCTCCCAATGCCATCGCATCGTTATTTGCAATAATGCAATCAAATTTCGTTCCGGCAACCAATAACGGCTGAATCATCTCCTGTGCTGTCGGTCTGTCACATTCAGCAACAAGCGGTGCAGAAGCGGGTATTGGAGTAACCCCATTGTCCTTCATTGCCTTGAGTACACCTTCCGTTCGTTTTGTAATCGAAGCATATCCCAAAGGGCCTTGAAGCATCAAATACTTTGCTTCCTTTTTCCCTTGTTCCTTGAAATAGTTTGCCAGCCACTCTCCCTGATAGTATCCAGATAGATTCTCATCAGAGCCGATATACACGACGTTTTCCGCATTCAGTTCAGAATAATCTCCAGGCGGCTGATTGACGAAGATAAGATTTTTGTCACCGACTGCATCAATCAGTGACTGCGTTCCTTCCGCATTAACCGGCAGGCAGATAACAGCTTCTGCGCCGCCATTCACAGCGGTTTCGATATACTGAATCTGCTTGGATAAATCATACTGGGCATCCTGAGATACCACCTTGTATCCAAGCGGCTCAGCTTCAGCAACCATTGCCGTCTCAATCGCGGACATAAACTCGTCTCGATTTGCCATGACAAAGGTCAATTCTGTCAGACCATTCTGTGCAGCAGCTGCTGAATCAGAATTGTTTCCTCCACTACAGCCTGATAACAAGCCCGCAGAAATCGCTCCAATTGATAGCAGTGCCATCACGCAGTTCTTTTTCATCTTCTCTCCTCCTAACTATCTGTCGTAGTTGACAACTTTCGCGTAAATCCACTGGAGACAATTTTGCTCGGGTCAAAGGTTGTGCCACCGGCATGAACCATTGCTTGCACTTCTGCATCTGTCATCAGCGGTGTGCGAATCCAAATCGCCGGATTCGATTGATGTTTGTCTCGATATGCCGTCAATCGATGCAGATTTTCTAAAATCTGCGTATTATCTACTCCGGTTAGCTGTTTGTGTGCAGCATTGTCTGCTACTTTTACATCATATAAGACCAAATCCACATAAGGGAGCATGGCTTCATATGCTGTCCAATCAGCAAATCCGCTTGTATCCAGAGCTGTATGTATCCCGGCCGCTTTGAGTTTCTTGAGTAGTTCTGTCACTGCACGATACTGCACAGCAGGTTCACCACCGGATACGGTTACACCGCCGCCAAAACTGTGAAAAAATTGTCTATCTGCTATCGCTCTGTCAAATAATGTGTCCAAAGAATACCATTCTGCTTCCTGACGCAGTGCCCCTCCCGGACACTCTGAGACGCATTTCTCCGGAATATCGGTATGCTCTGCAATCAGTACCGGCTGTCCGTCTTGGATGGTGACAATATCTTTGCCCGCCAACATGGTACACATTCGGCATCCAAGGCATTTCTTTTTTTCATATGTCACATGGTTTTCCAATGACATTCCTTCCGGATTATGGCACCATTTACAATGCAGAGGACAGCCCTTCATGAAAATGGTCGTCCGCATACCGGGCCCATCGTGTATCGTGCCGCGGTAAATATCAAATACCCACGCACCGGTTTCCTCTGGTTTCCGCATGGCATTGGCACCTCCTCCTGTTGACTGATTTACAGTCTGTCGTAGTTTACGCGCTCAATAAACTCTTTTTGCAGCTTTTTACCCAAACCAACAAAATGTGCAGAAAATCCTGTAACCTTTACAACAATATCCTGATTTTCCGGTTTTTCCGGATGGTCATAGGCATCCTGCAAATTGTCGAAGCTGATCACGTTAAGGTTCACCTGCACGCATCCCATGCGCATCGCTGCAATAGAGAAGTTTTGAATATAACTGCCTGCATTTTCTTTCCCATCAAAGAATTTTGGCTGCAAATCTACTTGCAATGATCCGCCTTGGAACTTACGAAAATCTACCTTGCACAAAGAATGCACCGTCGCCGTGATCCCTTCTGTATTTCTGCCGTGCATCGGATTGCAGCCGTGAGCCAACGGCTCTTCCGCATGTCTGTCATCCGGCGTTGCGCCGACGACCGGTCCTGCATAGGTGTGCCCCATAAACTGAAACAGCGATGGCCGGAAGTGAAATCCCTTGATATTCCGCTTACTGTAAAACATCTCATACAGTTGGTAAGCCACATCCTGATATACGGCATCCACATCATCTTGATTGTTTCCAAACTTATGCTGTTTCAGCATAATATGCCGCATCAGTTCCTGACCTGCCCAATCTGTAGCCACGGCATCCCGTATCTGCTCTAATGTAAACCTCTTTTCCTCAAAAACCACCTTTTTAATCGCAAACAAAGAATCCACCACGTTTGGCACACCCAAAATATTAACCGAAGTATACGCGTTATTGATACTGCCGGGATCTGTGATATCCAGACCTTTTTCAATCGGACCATGTGCCATCAGGGACGTAATCATTTCCGGCCAGAGTCTGGACTGCCATTCATATACTTTGTTTTTGAACCCAACCATAGCATCTGCTGTGCGATTCACTTCCTCCGTATACAGCTCCCATAACTGCTCATACGATTGAATCCGCTGCGCAACACCTCGGTCAATCGCACGTTCCAACTGCTGAGGCAAAACCAAGCAGTTCAAATCGTGATCGCAATACTCATTGCCTGGTGAGCAGTACCACTGACAGCCGGAATATGCTACCGCTTTTGCATCCTGCTCGGAATATCCCGATTGCAATTCTGAATCGCGCATGACATCAAAATTTGTCAGAGAAGGAACTCCCGTGCCGTGTCTTGCCAAAATATCGCATACATACGCATAAAACTCTTTGTTGATATCCTCATGCCACATGACACCGATTTGATTAAAACCGCCGATCATATCATAGGCTTCCATCAAAATCCACGTCACATCGTTGACGGCATCTTTTCCGTCTCTATCTCTGCCTGCACAGGAACAATAGCCCGCATCTTTGAGATACATCTCCGCAATCAAGTCGCGGGCCTCTGCACGCGTAATTCTTCCGGCCTTTTGATCCGCTTCATAAAATGGCTGCAGCAGTAAATCAAATCGTCCCAGTCCGTTTCCGACTGCATTGATCATGTCAAACATTTTGTAAAACATCAGCCATTGAACAGCCTGATGAAACGTCTGCGGAATGCCGTCCGAATGCAAGCCGGAAATTGCTCTGCAATTTTCCGCAACCTCTAAATAAATGGCTTTTTGCTGTGCATCCGACTCTGTATCTGCTCGTCTTTCCGCTTCTTCCGCATATTTTTCAATATACTGACTGATGGTTTTCACAACAACCTGCTGTGCTTTGAGGTAATCTGCCCGATGGGAATTGCCATATTTCTCCCATTGTTCCGTGTAATGGACGACTTTTTTCAAAACACCGCCCCAGCCTAGCTGTAAGCCGATGGACAAATCCGGGCATGTGTGCGCATGAGAAATTCCTCCCGCACCCAATTCTCGCAGTGCATCGCCCAATGCGTAAATTTCCGGCGTGAAGCGATACGCACGAATTTCATCCATCGCCCAATGATATTCACCGACGATACGTTCTCCTTCATAAATTTCTGCCGGAGAATGTTCCATCAAAAAAGCAAAATCCTTTGCCCAACTCATTGTCGTATATTCCAAACCATGAACCTTAGAAGGCACTTGATCTAAATACGGAAAGTCCTGCCAATTATCTACACGACAATTTCTGTCTCCAATACAAATACGGGTTTCCTTGTTTGCGAACTCACCGGACGCCGGTGCAAATGCTGGGGATTCACCGGAATAGTGATAAATCAAAAATTCTGGATTATCCGCATAAACATTGCGTGCGCCGCTTTCAGAAATGGCCTGGCTTCTATCAGCCAGCATTTTCATTCTCTCGCTCTGTTCAAACATACATCCATTCAGTCCCATCATGTGCTCCTTTCCTATCTCAACCTTTTGCTTCCTTGGTTTTCTTCTGTTTGTATGATACTGCATATCACAAAAAAACAATAGAAAATTTACGACAAAAATTAGGAAAATATCGTTTTTTCGTCCATAATTTTTGTTGAATTACGCCAAATCAATCTATATTACCCGTTTATCCTTTTGAAAATCTTATTGTGTTGTTATGACGATTTAGCGCAAAAAATACCGACAGGAAGGAGATTCCTGTCGGTAAAAAAGAAGAGAGTAGAGGTATAGTTATAATTATAGTTCGCCGCGTGCTTCTCGTGCAGACAGTTCCTTCATAATTGTCGGATACTGCTTTTCCAGGTGATGGAAGCACAGCAGGACTGCGGTAACGCCCCACACAACGATAGGGCCTACGACATACAGTAAGTAAATGGCATGAACGGCGGAAGCGCTCTGTACAGCTGCCAGGCCGTCATAGCCAGCGGCGGAGAGAATGCCGCCGAATGCGGCACTGGTCAGGCCGCCGCCCAATTTCGAGCCAACCGATGCGGCACTGTAAATCAGGCCTTCCAAGCGCAAATGCGTTTTCCACTGGCCGTATTCCACGGCGTCCGCGATGAACGAGAAGATGACGCCCATGAGCGGTGCTTCACCAATGCCGCGCAGGACAGCGGAAACCATCGCAATTGCATAGCTTTCTGCGTTAATCATGAGTACCAGCTGTGCGATGATGCAGACAAGTGCACCCAAGAGGGCTAAATTACGCTTGCTGCACTTTTTCAGTGCAATCGGAACAAAAAAGATTGCGACAATCATCGGAGCCAGCTCAGCAACATAAATCGGACTGGTCAGCAGACTGTTGTTGAGAATATATTTGCTGTAATAGCTCAGACTCGTACCGGACAATGTCTGATAAACTGACAGCATTCCCCACAGCAGCAGACCCAGTGCCCAGTACTTGTTTTTGAACAGGGCCTTTAAGCTGGTTCCAATCGGAACCTTGGAATCCTTTTGGGTTTCAAACTGCACGCGCTCCTTGGTGTTAAAGAAGCAGATGAGCAGCAGAACCAAGGCAATCACAGCGTAAATCGTTGCTGCGATAATCCATGCTCTCTGGTCATCACCCAGCAGCTTGACCAGCGGCAAGGTAGCCGCCGTTGCCAGGATGCGGCCAAACGGGGAAAGTCCCATACGGATTGCATTGATGACGCCGCGCTCCTGCTGGTTGCGGGTCATCAGCGATGCCAACGAGGAATACGGCAGATTCAGCGCCGTATAACAGATCGTCTGGATAAAGTTATAGGTAATAAAGACATAAATAGTCTTTACGATCCCACTAGCGCCCGCAGGTACTGTGAACAACAGAATACAGCCCACGGCATACGGAACACTCATCCATAAAACCCACGGTCTGGCTTTGCCGTACTTCGACTTGGTGCGGTCTACGATCAGACCCATGATGACATCGGACGCGCCGTCAAAGACACGAGAAATCAAGATAATCAGACCGATGACGCCGACAGAAATGCCAATATAATCGGTATAGAAGAAGGTTAAAATACTGGTTGCCAGACCATAGACGATATTACACGCGGTATCGCCAAGGCCATACGAAATTTTTTCTCTCATCGAGACTTTTACGTCTCCGGCAACCTGAATGCCTGTATCTTCACTCATTTATTTTCTCACCTTCCCTTTTATACCATATTGTCTTTCAACAATCGGGTTGTCTTGCCCAGTGCAAGCAGCGTATCCATTGTGTAGTCCTCGTGCTCGATGGACAGAACGCCGTCATAGCCCATCATCTTGAGGGTGACAATGAATTCTCTCCACCAGCGTTCGTCATGGCCGTAGCCCGGGATGGCGAAGTTCCAGGAGCGCTTAGCATATTCCAGTACGCCCTTGCCGTCCAGCAGGGTATTGGTCTGTGCCGGCTTTTCGATGCGGACGTCCTTGACATGCACGTGGTAAATCGCATCGCCCAATGCGCGAGCCACGGCAATCGGGTCGGCACCCATCCAGAACAGATGAGAAGGATCGAGATTGAAACCAATCGTCTTGTCTCCGCCGCACGCCTCACGCAGACGGTAGAAGTTTTCCACATCGTGTACGAGCTGGCAACCGTGCGGCTCCAGAGCCAGACGCGTCACGCCATGCACGTTGGCAACCTTGGTGATCTGCTTCCAGTACGGAATCGCTACTTCGTTCCACTGATAATTGAGAATGGTCTGAGTTTCCGGCGGCCAAGAGGTAACTACCCAGTTCGGGAACTTGTCATCCGGGCCGCCGCCAGGCAGACCTGACATCATAACAACCTTGTCCAGTCCAAAATATTCGCTGAGCTGGAAGGTTTTGCGTGTCACGGCGTCCTCGCGCTCACCCCATTCGCCCGGGGCGAGCGGATTGCCGGAGCAGTTGAATGCAGAGATAGAGATGCCATAATCTTTCAGCATACCCTTCATCTCGTCGCGCTTGGTCTCGCTTTCCAGCAGCCCATCCAAATCGACATGCGGCGCACTCGACCAGTTGCCGCAGCCCAGCTCTACCTGCTCAATACCCAGCTTTTTACAGGTCTTGAGCAGCTCTTCAAATGACTGATTGCCCAGGCAATCTGAAACAATACCAATTTTCATTTTTCGCTCTCCTTACTGAATGTCAACCCACTGATGTGTCTCTGCGGATTCCAGAACAGCATCAATAACCTTCATAACCTTTGTGCCAAATGCAAAATCAATCGCAAACGGCTTGTTTTCTGCCACGCACTTCAGGGTGTGATAGATTTCAATCGTCTTCTGATCTGCATAGCCGATGCAAATGCCAGCACCGCCGAAGAACTTGTCATAATCACCATGGCCCGGAGCAATCAAGACGGTCTTAAAGCCGCGCTCTCTCTTGTCGCCGCTGTGACGATAGATCTGTACTTCGTTCTGGCGCTCCTGATTGTACACAATGCAGCCCTCTGTCATCTGAATCTCATAGCCCAGAGACATCTTGCGGCCAGCAGCCAGACGATTGGAAAAGATTGTGCCGCAAGCGCCGTTCTTATAGGTATACATAAACTGTACCAGATCGTCGTTTTCTACCGGCAGCATCTTGCTCGGGTCCTTCGGGTCCGGACGCTCCGGCACGATAATCTGTGTCATGCCGCAAACAGACTGAATATCGCCAATCAGGTACTGAGACAGGCTGATGGTGTGGCTTGCCAGATCACCCAGCGCACCAGAAGCCGATGCAGACTTGAACATACGCCATTCGTGCTTCTGTTCCGGATCGTTATAATAGTCCTGATCGTACATGCCACGGAAGTTAACAACGGTTCCCAGCTCACCAGATGCAATCAGTTCCTTTACATACTGCTGAATCGGGTTCCAGATATAGTTAAAGCCGACAGAAGTAACGATACCTGCCTCTTCAACAACCTTGGTTGCGTCCACTGCCTCTTGTGCATTCATGGATAACGGCTTTTCGCAGTATACATGCTTGCCATGCTTGGCAGCTTCTACAGCAATCGGGCAATGCTGCTTGTTTGGTGTCGTGATATCCACCATGTCAATATCGTCCGCAGAGACGATTTCCTTCCAGTCGGTTGTCCAACGGGAAAAACCATACTTTTCTGCCAGTGCCTTCGCATTGTCCTCAAACACATCTGCCACAGCAACCAGTTCCGGTACAACGTCATCTCCGAACACATTTCGTACCGAATGATAGGCAGCCGCGTGTGTGCGTCCCATAAATCCCGCGCCGATCAGGCCAATTCTAATCTTTTTCATCAAGAAACACCCTTTCATCTCCCGTGCCTTTTTATTGCACGGCAACTGTTTGTTTGTGCTTTTATTATACGCAAACGTGCTGTTTGTTTCTATTCGCAGAAAAAACGAGAATATTTTTTGGAATAATCGTACAAAATCGATGTTTCCTTTTTATGCAGAATATCATAAAGCCTCTCCCATCCCAACGAGATGCCTTTCGTGCCCCTGAACGTGCCATAAAAGGCACGTCTTTTCTTTCCCATTTTTTTGCGCAAAACGTACAACAAATCTCACTTAGCAACTAAAGGCACGCAAATAAAAGAAGAAAATACCGTGTGGTCAGCGATACATTGCAGCCACACGGTATTTTCCTTCGTCTTTAGATCATTTGTTTCTTGACCAGCAGGTCGATATTCTCATCCACGCCGATAATAATCGGCATCTCAATAAAATCAGAGCTTGGCTTTCTTCCCCATCGGAAAAATTCCGCCATAACGCGCACCGCGCATTCTCCCTGCCGATACGGTGTCAGTCCAATCGCAAAATCGACAATGCCCCGCCGAATCAGGGCAGCAATATCCGGCGTAAAATTGTAGCCAACAATCTTTATATGCGTTTGTTTCTGATCCAGCAGCGCCTGTCCGATGTCTCCCGTACAACCGGCTGTGCTGAAAATACCGCGCAATTTCGGATATTTTTGCAGCAGGGCAACCGTCTTTTCATAGGTAATTACGCTCTGATCGCGGGAATAAATCACTTCTACCGTTTGAATTGCCGGAAATCGCTCCTGAATCACGTCTTGAAATCCACGCAGGCGTTCTCTGTGCGCGGTGATGTCCGGCATACCGCTGATGACGGCAACCTGTCCTTCTCCATCAATGCTCTTTGCGAGCAACGACGCCGCGACACGCCCCGAAGTATTGCTGTCCTCCCCGATCAAGCACAACCTCTGCGCCTGAGGAACATCGGCATCCACAAAAATTACCGGAATCTGGTTTTGCATAAACGCATTGATTTTTTCATACAATTCCTGACTCTGGATGCCGCGCAAAATGATGCCGTCCACGCCGCGTTCCTCTAAATAGTCAAAAATAGCCAAGATTTCCTCCGCTCGATCGCAGTAAAAATATTCTAACCGTAAAATAGACTCCGGCTGCTGTTCACAGGCATCCGCCATGCCCTTCTGGATATTCGCAAAAAACGCATTGTCCAGTCGCGGCAAAATCACAGCGATAAAACGCTTTTCCTCTTTTGCACATTCTCTTTTCTCGTATTTTCTCGGCTGATACTGATGTTGGTCAATCACCGCCTGCACGCGTAAACGAACACTTTCGCTGACGCCGGGCCGGTGATGCAGTACCTTATCTACCGTGCCGCGGGACACCTTTGCCTGTTCTGCAATTTTCCGAATTGTAATCTTCATGATAGCTTTTACTCGTTTCTCCCCATCCATCTTGCTTTCTCTAAAGTGTTTTTCATTGTAGCACAACTTTCCTTGTTTGAAAAGACCATGTCCTGTTTCCTGATATAGAAAGACCGCCCACAGGCGGTCTTTCTTGGAGAGAGTGTTGGCAAAACCATAGCTGTGTTTTGCTAAGAAATTAGGAAAGAGAGAAAATGGTACGCTGCCCCGTGCCGGATACGCTGCATCCGTTCCGGCGGATGCAGTTCCCTGTGTATCGAATCGGCACAGGCGGCAGTTTCTCGTCACAAAAGAGTTTTCTCTTTTGTGTATCTATCATACCACGCATTGTTTGCAGGAGCAACATGCGATTGTGCCGCAAAAATACTCATTTGTGCTGCATTTTTGACGCAAAGACGCGAAAATACCTCGGAAAAAGTTCCGAGGTATTTTGTATGAAATATAGATTATAGAGTGCCGTTTTTTTCGCGTTCTTGCAGGTCTTCGAGAATTTTCGGCATCTTGTTGTCCAGCTTATACAGTGCCAGCAACAGGGAGATGAGACCCCAAATCAGCAGCGGAGCGATGACATAAATCCAGAAAATCATGCTCAGCGCGCTGTCCGGCTGTGCGACGCCGCCTGCTGTCGAGCTGATATAACCAGCCATCATCAGCAGACCGCTGACGACGGCGCTGGCAACACCGGTGCCGACCTTGTAGCCCATGGAGCTGCATCCGAGAACCAGGCTCTCCTGACGCATATGTGTTTTCCACTGACCGAACTCAACGGCATCCGCAATCATGCTGAACAGCAGCGCATATGCCGGTGCTTCACCGATGGCGCGCAGGACGGTCGTAAAGGTGATCCAACCGAAGTTATACGGATTGAGCAGGAACAGCAGATGCGAAACACAGGCAAACAGTGCACCTACGAGTGCGAGATTTCTCTTGGAAACGCGCTTGAGCAGTGTCGGGCAGATGAGCGAAACAACGACAATGACGCCGATTTCTGCGAAGTACAACGCACTGTACATCCAGCTGTCGTTGTGGAACAGGTACTTGCAGTAGTACGGCAAAACGATGCCGACAACCTGCGAGTGAATGTTTTCCAATGCGAACAGGAACAGAACCGCCCAGAAATACTGGTTCTTAACCAGCGCGAGCAGGGATTTGCCCAGCGGGGTCTTTTTCTTCTCAGTGACCTTTTCCTCTACGCATACGGTCTCCTTGCAGCGGAAGAAGCAGAACAGCAACAGGCAGCATGCGATGATCGACCACAGCGTGATAACTTTGATCCAGGATGCCTGGGTGTCGCCCAGCAGTTTGACCAGCGGCATGGTGCTGACAACCGTGACAATCTGACCCATACGAGCGATAACCAGACGCATAACCGACAGCATGCTGCGCTCATCGGAAGAGCGGGTCATGCGGACAGCAAGCGTGCCATACGGTACGTTGATCGCGGTGTAAATGACGGTGGTGCACAGGTTATACGATACGAAGATGTACCAGAACTGCAAGGACTCGCTGGTCTGCGGAACCGTAAACAGCGAGATGGCACTCAGCGCATACGGGACTGCCATCCACAGCAGCCACGGACGGCCCTTGCCCCACTTAGAATGCGTCTTTTCAACAATGAATCCCATAATGACGTCCGAAGAACCATCGAAGATACGGGACAGCAACATAACCAAACCGATGGTAGCGACCGAAACGCCGACATAGTCCGTATAGAACAGCGTCAGCAGGGTGTTGACCATACCGAACACGACGTTGCACGCCGCGTCGCCGCAGCCATATGCAATGCGTGTGCCCCAGCTCAGCGTGCCTGGAGCGAGCACTTTTTCTTTCCGGCTCATTTGTTCATAATCTCCTCTTTACTTTCACAGCTTTTTTTCCAACGAACATTTGCTTTTCTTTGCGCCCATTATAAAACGGAACATTCTTTTCGACAAGAATGCTCCGTGCTCAAAAACTGTTTATTTGTGCTGCCGCACATATTTTTTTGCGTGCGTGATATAGATAGGACGTCAAATGCGCATGTCGCGGAACTTTTTCGGCGTTACGCCGACTTTTCGCAGAAATACCGAGTTGAAACTCGTCGAATATTCATATCCAACGCGTTCCGCGATCTCCGAAATCGAATAGTCCGTGCTCTTGAGAAGATCCTTGGCGCGGTTGATGCGCACCAAAACAAGGTATTCGTGCGGTGAGTAGCCGACCTCCTGTTTGAACAATCTGCTGAAATGATAGCGGCTCAGATTCACGGCGTCCGCAATCTCATTGACCTCAATCGGCTCGGCGTAGTGCTCCCGAATGTAGCGGATCGACTGCTCGATGCTCGGATTGCGAGATGGGTTCACGCTATGTCCGCGCTCCGCCGCCGCAAACAGCATCGCGCACAAAATATTGTGAATATAACCGGAAATCTGATCCTCCGGCACGATCTCGACGCCGTCCTCTTCGATTTTCCGGTGTAAATCGAGGATCTTGTGCAGGTCTCGATACGCCACGCTGTTTTGCGTAATGGCAAATACCGCCTGATGCCGTTCGACAATGTGCTGGTAGAACTGCTGGGTGTTGCTGCCGCTGAAATGGATCCATGTAAAGACGGTGTGCGGCTCTAATGATATGTATGAATGTGGGATATGGCAATTGATAATGCCAATGTCTCCCTGATGTGCCGTGTACGCTCTTCCCTCGTTTTCCACGTGCATACTTCCCTGCTCGACATACAAAATCAGATAGTTGTTAAAATTTTTCCGCGTGATATTGTACTCCGTCGTACAGACAAACCTGCCGCAACGATGCAAATAAAACAGCACCGATTCTGCGAGCTTGGACGGCGTGGACAGGAATAATTCCGATCCGAGATCCACGCCAAACTCCTGATACTGATATAACATACGATTTTCTCACCCTTTTCTCCAAAAATATGTCTGCTCGATACAATAAATGATACGATAGTTTTTTCTTAGTGAAACAGCACATATCAAAAGTTTTACAGCATCAATGATTGTTTACAAGTTACAATCCAGAAACTATAATGACATCAATCAAACGGACAAATGCTTTTACAAAACCCATTTGGCTGTGCATTTATTCTAACATAAATATGCAGCTGATACAACAAAAAACATGATAAAAAACTAGAGTAAAAATCCAGGAGGAAACAACAATGAGCAAGCTGAAATTTTCCGCAAACTTAGAGGTTCTGTATTACGAGCTGCCGTGGGCAGAGCGTTTCGCCGCAGCAAAGAAGGATGGCTTCCAGTACGTCGAGTTCTGGGGCTGGGAGGACAAGGATCTGGCAGAGGTCAAGCGTCTGGTCGCTGAAAACGGTCTGACCCTTTCCGCGATAGGCGGCGACGGCCCGTTCTCGATGTGTGATCCGGCAAACAAGCAGGAGTACCTCGACTACCTCAAGCGTGCGATTGAGGCTGCCAAGTTCGTCGGCACTGATACCCTGATTATCCATTCCGATGCGCTGCAGCCGTCCCCGCAGTACGCGATTCCGCTGTCCGGTGATTACTCCTACACCACCAAGATCTGCACTATGTTCGACATTCTCTCCACCATTGCTCCGTGGGCAGAAGAAGCAGGCATCACCTTTGTGCTCGAAGCACTCAACATTGTCACCGACCATCTGGGCAACTTCCTGACCGATCCGCGCACCGGCTCCGAGCTGACTTCCCTGACCGGTTCCGACAACATGAAGATTCTGTACGATGTCTATCATATGTACCTGAACGAGGGCAAGATTGTTGAGCAGACCCAGAAGTATCTGAGCAGCATCGGCTACATGCACATCGCAGACGCACCGGGCCGCGCAGAGCCGGGCACTGGCGTCATCAACTACGAGAAGTACTTTGACTTCGTCGCTGACATGGGCTATGACCGCGTGATTGGCTTCGAGCTGTACCCGTCCGTCAGCACTGAGGTTGCTGTTGCTGCCATCAAGAAGGCTTGCGGCAAGCACTGGTAATTCCTATATATACCTTATTATATATCTGAGAAAAAGGAGCAAGTAGTATGAAATTCTCTGCACATATTGATGCATTATATAATGAGCTGCCGTTCGCTGAACGATTCGAGGCAGCAAAGAACGACGGTTTCGACTATGTTGAAATCTGGGACTGGGACAACAAGGACGAGGCTGTCCTCAAGGCAAAGCTGAAGGAATTCGGCCTGACCCTGTCCGCGATGTCCGGCGACAAGCAGTACGACATGTGCAATCCGGCACATTATGACGTATACGTTGCCGAGGTCAAGGAGTCCATTGACAAGGCTGTCGAGCTGGGCTGCCTGAACGTTGTCATTCACTCCAACGAGCTGACGCCGGCAGGCCCGGTCAGCAACTCCTATCCGGAGCTGTCCGAAGCTGCCAAGCTGTGCGCGATGTTCCGCTGCCTCAAGGCACTGGCTCCGTATGCAGAGGAAAAGAAGGTAACGCTGGTTGTCGAGCCGCTCAACATCGTGACCGATCATATGGGCAACTTCCTGACCTCCATGAAGCAGGCCGCAGACCTGATTGACGCTGTCGGCTCCCCGAACGTCAAGGTGCTGTACGACATCTATCACATGTATCTGAACGAGGGCAAGATTGCCGAGACTTGGGACAAGTTCCTGCCGGAAGTTGGCTACGTGCATTTTGCCGATGCGCCGGGCCGTCATGAGCCGGGCACCGGTGTCATTAACTATGCCGCTGTCTTTGCACACATGCGCAAGATCGGCTATCCGGGCATCATCGGCTGCGAGCTGTTCACCACGACCAACACCGCAGATGCTATCGCAGCAATCAAGACCGCTGCTGTTACCCTGTAATTTGTGAGAAAAAAGGAGCGTTTAGTCATGAAAGACCTTAGAATTGGCGTTGTAGGCGCGGCTGGCTTCATCGGCCGCGACCATATCCATAGATTGACCACCAGCATCAACCATGCAACGGTTGTCGCTGTCTCCGACCTAGACCCGGAAAAGACCCAGGCTGTCGCTGACACCTGCGGTGCCAAGGTTTACACCGACGGCATTGCCCTGATTAACGACCCGGACGTAGACGCCATTGTCGTCACCTCTTGGGACCCGACCCATGCACAGTTTGTCCGCGCTGCTATCGCAGCGGGCAAGCCGGTATTCTGCGAGAAGCCGCTGGCTTCCACGCTGGAGGATTGCAGCGAAGTGCTCAAGGACGAAATCGCATCCGGCAAGCATCTGGTACAGGTTGGCTTTATGCGCCGCTTTGACCCGGGCTATCTGGAAATGAAGAGCATCATTGACAGCGGCAAGCTGGGCAAGCCGCTCATGGTACACTGCAAGAGCCGTACCCCGGTAACTCCTCCGAAGCACACGACTCGGATGCACGCCACCAACGTCATCCCGCACGAAATTGACGTCCTGCGCTGGCTGCTTGACGATGAATTCGATCAGGCACAGGTTATCATGGGCCGTTCCTCCTGCTATGCGCCGGAGGGCTTGCAGGATCCGCAGCTCATGCTGCTCACCACCAAGCAGGGTGTTGTCGTTGACGTAGAGGTTGCCGTCAATGCACACTACGGTTACGACATTCAGTGCGAGGTTGTCTGCGAAAACGGTACCGTTTCCCTGCCGGAGCCGGCACGCGCTACCGTTCGCGTTGACGAGAGCTGCCAGCACGCCATCATGAACGACTGGTCCAAGCGCTTTGTCGAGGCATATCAGGACGAGTTCCAGACTTGGGTAGACAGCTGTCTGGAAAACGGCGGTGTGCCGACCGGCTCCAATGCTTGGGATGGCTTTGTCGCTTGCGCCGTTGCTGACAAGCTGGCTGACGCACAGGACACCAAGCTCATGGAAGCTGTCGAGCTTCCGGAGCGTCCGGCATTCTATCAGGCATAAATCAGGTGATCGCATGAAAATCGGTATTGTTTCAGATTGCTTGGGCAATCAGTCGTTTGAAGAACTGCTCAAGACCTGTAAAAAACTGGGCATTGAGCAGGTAGAACTGGGCTGCGGAAACTGGTCGAGTGCGCCGCATGTCGATTTGGATGGTCTGCTGGAAAGTGAGACCAAGCGCGACGAGATGAAGGGTATGCTCAAAGACTATGGCATCTCAATCTCCGCGTTCAACTGCTCCGGCAATCCGCTCGCCCCGGGCGAATGGGGTGAGCGCGAGGACGCCGTAACGCGCAAAACCTTCCAGCTCAGCGAGTATTTCGGGCTGAACACCGTTGTGATGATGTCGGGTCTGCCTGGCGGCGGTCCGGATGACAAGTTCCCGAACTGGGTAGTTACCTCTTGGCCGCCGGAAACCCAGACCATTCTGAATTATCAGTGGAACGAGGTAGCCATTCCATACTGGAAGCAGATCACCAAGGTTGCCAATGCGCATGGCGTGACGCGTCTGGCTCTGGAGCCGCACGGCTGCCAGCTCGTGCACGATGTGGAAAACTTCTACCGCCTGCGTGAGGCGTGCGGCGGAGACAAGACGATTGGTTTCAATCTCGACCCTTCTCACCTGTTCTGGATGGGTGCCGACCCGATTGCTGTTTCCCGCGCCTTGGGTGATGCGATTTACCACGTGCATGTCAAGGACGTCCGCATCGAAAAGCCGGCACAGACCAACACCCTGCTGGACGGCAAGGGCGTGCTGGAATATGCTAAGCGCTCTTGGAACTTCGCTATCCCGGGTTACGGCCATGACGAACGCTGGTGGAGAGAATTCCTCGTCACCCTCAAGATGATGGGTTATGACGGCGTGCTGTCCATTGAGCACGAGGACTACACGATGGATACCATCAAGGCACTGGCAAAATCCGTTCAGCTGCTCAAGAATAATATTCCTTATTGATATGAAAACGAAAACACCCCATCTGTCAGGCAACTGTCTGACAGATGGGGTTTCGTTGTCTCTTTTTGCTTTTACAGTTTGGCAATGTCGGCAACCAGCGCATCGACCTCGGTCTGCGTTGTTGCCCAGCTGGTGCAGAAACGCACGATGGTTCCCTGCGGGGTGGTTGCTTCTTCCTCAAAGTAATACCCCTGCGCCAGCGTCTCCTTTTGCTGTGCGGTCAGGATGACAAACTGTTGGTTGGTAAAGCTGTCTACCCAGAATGGAATGCCTGCGGTTTCAAACGCCTGCTTGATCTGCATGGCAAATGCATCGGCGCGCTTGGTCTTTTCAAAGTATTCGCCGCTCTCCAGCATCACCGCAAATTGCAGTCCCATCAGCCAGCCCTTTGCCAGCACCGCTCCGTGCTGCTTCATATATGCCTTGAAGCGGTATTTGAGGGAATCCGCTGTAATAATCAATGCTTCGCCGAACAGGGCACCGCACTTGGTTCCTCCGATATAAAATATATCTGTCAGCTGCGCAAAATCTTCCAGTGTCAAATCATTATTTTCTGCGCCCAAACCATATCCCATTCTCGCGCCGTCCACAAACAGATACATATCATATTTTTTGCAGACCTCGCTGATGTCACACAGTTCCTGTTTGGAATACAACGTACCCTGCTCGGTAGGAAATGACAAATATACCATTTTAGGCTCTGTCAGATATTCCGGCGTGCCGCCGTCATAATACGCTGCCGCACACGCCGCGATTTGCTGGGAGGTGATTTTGCCGTCTGTGTTCGGAAGCTCCAGAATCTTATGTCCGGTGCTTTCAATGGATGCCGCTTCATGACAATTGATATGTCCGGTGTCGGCTGCTATAACACTTTGAATCGGAGACAGTGCCGCCGAGATGGCAACAATATTCGCCTGTGTTGCGCCGGGGATAAACTTTATCAGAGCATCGTCTTTTGCAATCAGTTTGTGAATGACTGTCTCTGCTCTCTCGCACCACACATCCTCGCCGTAGCCTGCGTAGCTGGTGTCATTGGTAGCTGTCAATTCATGCAAAATGGATGGAAATGCTCCGTGATTGTAGTCGTTGTTAAATCGTATCATGTCAAACACCTCTATAGCATCAATCTATAGATAGTATACTAGAAAACTGGGAATGCGTCTACTCTATTTTGTTGCCGGATGATTTTATCCGCATATACAAGAGCGGATACGGATTTCCTTCTTCATCAAAATCCGTCCGTTTGTAGGTCTCAAAGCCCAGATGCTGATAAAATCCGACTGCCTGCGGGTTTTGTTCATTGACGGTCACTTCTCGCACGCCATAGGTCTCGATGCCGTACTGCAGCAGCTGTTTTCCGAGACCCTGCCCGCGCGTCTCCGGTGCCAGAAACAGCATTTCCAACCGGTCATTTTCCACGCCCATAAAGGCAGCCGGTTCGCCGCTCTCACTCTCCGCGACAAGTAAGTGCGCAACACCGGTCAGTGCCTGCGGCACATAGGTTTTGATTTGCTGAATTTCCGCATCGGATAAAAACAGATGCGTCGCGCGAACCGACGCCTCCCAGACCGTGACGAGGGACTGAATCAGGGATGGCGGCCGCGCGGGGACTTCGTAAATTTTCATAGGGTTCTCCTCTTTTCTGTTGGTTTTGTTTCCTGCATACTATTATAACATAAATGGAACTTTTCAGATTTTTTGAGAAAAAACTTGATCTTTTAAAATTGCGGTGCTATACTTAAGTTAACGAAATAAGTCCAATGCATAGTGGAAACACAATGCAAAACCCCTAGCAGATTAGGCCCTGCTAGGGGTTTCTTCTATTTAATCCTCTAAAGTGCTTACTCTATGCGCTCATATTATTTGCGCGGTATTGCGGAACGCCGATCTGCCGCTTAAAAATACGGGGAGAACTGGATACGGCATAAACACGAGGGAGCTCCAAACGGAGCTCCCTCTGAAAGAGAAAAAAGTGAATAGAGAAAGTTTATCTGGTGAAACACAAAGATTAGGAAATCTCTGCTTTTTTCGGGCTAAGCGCGTTGCCTGCAAACACACCAATCACAGTTGCAGCCACGCCCGGGATAACGCCGCCGCCCCAGAAGCTGCTGAGGCTCGGAATTGCCTGGAATGCGCAGGCAACAATCATGCCAAAGATAATGCCGCACAGCGCGCCATGATGCGTCAGCTTGGATTTATATGTATCCGACTTTTTGTCCATCATGATATATCCGAGGGCGAACATCGGAATCAGAACACCGCCGCAAACGGTATATCCAAAGTTTGCCAGCTGATAAATCATATCTGCAAACATGGAAACCAGAACCGAGATAACGCCACAGACCAGCGTTGCAATACGGCTGTATTTTACGGTCTGTTCTGTTGTAAAGGTATGCTTCGGGTCAATAATATCCGATACAATGTTTGCAGCCGCACAGTTCAGATGTGTATCTGCGGAGGACAGGCAGGCTGCCAAGACTGCCATAGCTACCAGACAGGTCATAAATCCCGGCATCTTATTCACAACCAGCCAAATCAGCGCATAGTCGCCGGAATCCTGTGTAAAGGTAAATGTAACCAGACCGAGAAGAATCGTAAACAGCGGAAGAATGGTGCCGACGGTAAACGCAAAAGCGTATGCTTTTCGGCAGGTGGACAGGCTTTCTGCGGCAAAGGCACGATTCCAATAAATCGGGTTTGCCAGCGTGCCAAGGAATCCAGTCAGGAATGCGGTGAGAATTTTGAGCGGAGTCATTTCATACATCATATCCCAGTGATTCGGGTCCAGTGCCACAACAGCAGCCTTCAGCTGGCCAAGGTCAAAATGGAACAGCTTGAAGCCGAAGAAGATAACCGAGAAACAGCAGACCAGTGCAATCATGCCGTGCAGGGCATCTGTCACGATAACCGATCCAACGCCGCCGCACATCGTATAGAAAATAAAGATTGCACCGACAACCGCCGCCACGAGACGAAAATCCAAACCAAACAGAAGCTGGATGACATACGAAACGCCCATGATCTGTCCGCCTGCCCACAGCATGTTCGGCAGGAAGTTTGCCACACCTGCAATGCGGCGAATGGTGGTATCCCCGCCGCAGATGTGATCTCCGATAAAGTGTGCCATGGAGAAATACTGGAACTTTGCCAGATATGGTCCAATGACCAGTGCCATAACAATACCGGCAATAATGCCTTCGCCAAACAGCTGCCAGTACGCGGAGATACCATAGGTATAGCCGCGTACTGCCTGACCGACGAACAATCCAGCACCTAGCAAGCTGGAAAATGCCGTCATTGTCAGGAAGAAACCATTCGTCTTGCCGCCAGCAATAAAGTAATCCTTTTCATTTTCAATCTTGGTAGAACGGTGCAGACCTTCCCAAATACAGAAAATCAAATCGGCTGCCATCAATAAAATGGTAAGCACCTTAATTGTCGTGGTCATATTACATCTTCCTTTCCATTTTTGTTTGTCTCTCTCTTCTCATTGGTATGTTGCCTGTCATGTAATAACGGTTCCGGCTGCCTTCACCGGATACGGCAAAGCCTTTCCGCGCAGACAGGCGATTTTTTGTGCTGCTTCTTCCGCCGTCATCGCCTGCTGCTCAGCAAACGCATACGGTCGGTCGGTATACTGGTACGCCGCCGCACCCAACCGATGAAACGGAAGAAATTCCAGTGATTTGCAGCTTGGCAGCCGCGAACAAAATGCTGCCGTTGCCAAAATGTTTGCTTCCTGGTCATTGACACCCGGAATCAGCGGAACGCGCGCATACAGGGGAACCTGCGGAAATTCTGCCGACGCCGCTTGAATATTGGACAGGATCGTCGCATTGTCCACGCCCGTCCACTGTTTGTGCATGGCACCGTCCATGTGCTTGATGTCCACAAAATAACTGTTCAGATACGGCAGCAGCTTTTGCACGTTGGCATACGCGCCGTACATATCCAATTCCGCCGAGGTGTTGATGCATTCATCCCGACAGGCCTTGAGCAATTCCTGCGCAAAATCCGCCTGCATCAGGACATCTCCGCCGCTCAGCGTGACACCGCCGCCGGAATGAAAGTAAAACAGACTGTCCTTTCGGACTTCCTTCATGACCTCATCCACGCGCATGTCTTTGCCATATATGCCGATGGCGTGTGTCAGACAGACATCTGCGCACCGAAAACAGTGCACGCACTTGGTTTTGTCCCGCACGACAGCTGTTCGGTCGGCAGATGGTGCCAGCGCATGCTGCGGACACGTCTGGATACATTTGGCACAATGCCGACATTTCGCCTGCTTATAAAACCATTCGGGATTTTTGCTGTGCGATTCCGGCGTAGAACACCAGGCACAGCGGAGCGGACATCCTTTTAGAAAGACAACGGTTCGCAGTCCCATGCCATCATGGGGAGAAATGCGTTCTATGCGCAGAACAGTGCCTTTTTTCATCTGTGTCCCTCCCTTCTGTGGAAAATCGGTCGGTACGGCCGATATAGAAACCGACCGTACCGTTCCGTACTACTTACATCGCATCCTGCGTGGTGCGAGAAATAATATCGTTCTGTGTCTCCGGTCCCAATTCCGTAAAGAATGCGGTATATCCGGCCACGCGGATGAGCAGGTCGCTGTGATCCTCCGGATGCGCCTGCGCGTCCTTCAGAACTTCTTCATCCACGACATTAAACTGTACATGGAAAATACCCAGCGAGCACATGCTCTTGAGATACGCCATCAATGCCTCTACAGAGTGTTCTCCGCGTGCAAATGCCGGATCCAGCTTCTGATTGAGCAGGGTGCCCTGATTGAAGCGGCCGTGCGGAATGTTCGCTACGCTTCGGATAACCGCGCTCATGCCGTTGGTATCGGTGCCCTGCTCCGGACTGAGACCATCCGCCAGCGGTTCGCCTGCCTTGCGGCCGCACGGGAGTGCGCCGACCTCTCCGCCAAACGGGGTATTGCCGGATACCGGCAGAATACCTGCGGTATATCGTCCGTATACATGCTGGAAGCTCTCAATATAATCGGCGATGAAATTGAACATATCCCGCGCCATCGCGTTGGATTCTTCATCGTCATTGCCGTACTTTGTCGCGCCGATGCACAGGTTCTGTACATCCTCATAGCCCGCAAAATCTGCTTCCAGTGCCTTGCACAGCGTATCCATGGATACTTTCTTGGTATCATAGACCAGTTCCTTGACTGCCAAAATGCTGTTGATGAGATCGGCAACGCCGATGGCGTCCAAGCCATCACCGATGCTGTATTTCGGGCCGCCCCAAGCATAGTCCAGACCGCTTTCCAAGCATTCCTTGAAGGTAAGCGATGCCACCGGGCACTCCATATCCCGTACAATTTCCGTTGTGACCTGATTGCCAGCCACCATGCACTTGATGACGTAGCGAATCTGTGTCTTGACCGCTTCCATAAACTGGTCAAATGTCTCGAACTTTCGCGGATCGCCGGTGCGTGCAGCGGCATAGCGGTTATACTTTCTGCTCTTGCCGTCGTTGAGCGCAAATTCTACAATCGCACCCAGATTATAGTCTGCATAGGAGGTGTAGCAGCGCTGTTTTCCTGCCAAGCTGGTCTCTACACAGCCGCATGGATTCCAATTGTATGCTTCCGGCAGCGGGATGCCCTTGTTCAGCATCATGAGAATGCCCGCTTCGTCATTGTGAAATGCCGGGAAGCCGGTTCCGAGCTGCAAAAGCTCTACGACCTTGCGCAGGAATTTATCCGGATTGCGCGACATGTTGTATTTGACGGACAGCGACGGCTGGAACATCTGCACATCCGCGGTCGCCTGCAATACCTGATACGACAGTTCATTGACGGCATCCATGCCGTTCTGATCGACGCCGCCGACACACAAATTCTGGAACAGCGGATAACCGGCGGAATATCTCGCGCTGGTTGCGTCTTGGAAAATACACGGCTCGGAGAACTTGACCCACAGGCAGTCGAGCAGCTCCTGTGCTTCGTCCTCCGTCATGCGGCCGGACTCGATGTCTGCCTTGTAAAACGGGTACATGTACTGGTCAAAACAGCCCGGATTATAGCTTGCCGATTCATGCTCCATGTAAATGCACGTGTGCAGGAAGAACATGGACTGCAGCGCTTCATGGAAGGTTCGCGCCGGCTTTTCCGGCACGCGGTCACAGATTTCCGCAATCTTTTGCAGCTCTGCCTTGCGCTTCGGATTCGCTTCCGTCTCTGCCATGGCTGCTGCCTTGGCGGAATAGCGTTTGCCGAGCTGGCGCAGGCCTTCGCAGATCAGCAGCTCTGACTGTAACCACTTGATGCGCTTGTAATCACCGGGCGCGGTAATATCCAGCTTGTCCAGAGACTCATGAATGCGCTTTTCGATGCCGACAACGCCTTCATTGATAATCAGGGAATAGTCCGCTGTCAGCTCGCCCCAGCCGCGCACGCACTTGCGGTCAATATACAAAACGCCGCAGTCGCGCAAAACCGAAACATCCTCCGGAATCTGTGCGTTCCATTTGTCATTGATGGAACGTCCCTTCCAATACGGCTTAATGACGGTCAAAAACGTCTCTCTGTCCTCCGGCCGGAGATAAAACGGATCATATTCTCTCGTATTGATGGTATCAATCTCCCGATCCAAAAATGCCCAGCAGTCATCCGGACAAACCAGACCGCTTCTCTGCTTGCTGCCGGAGTTGCCGACAATCAGCTCGTCATCCCACAGCGGAATCGACTTTTCCAGCAGGGTTTTATAGACAGAATACGCCTTCTGATAATAATGCGGCTGTCCTTCTGTCTCCTGAAACGCCTTGGTGACAATGACTGCATTTTCAATGTCTACTTCCGGCTGCGTATCCATCACTCGCTTTTTCAAGCGCTTGATTCGCTCCATATACTTCTTTTCCGTTGCCATAACGCGCAGGCTCCTTTCATACTTTCTGTGATTTTTCTTATTTATGGTTTTGTAAAAGCCAATTGCTCTCTCTGCTTAGATACTCTGCAATTCGCGTGCCAAAACGTAAAAAAGAAAAAAGAAAATTTTTAAAAGGAAAAACCTGTCTTTTTTTCAAAAAAAAACAGGTTTTATGGTCGTTTTTCCTCGCAATGACTGCATCTGCCAAGCAGGATATGCAAGAAATTCTTGCATATCCTGCCTGATGCGAACGATTTTTTCTCCGCATTTTCGGAAAAGCATTCAGATTTTATTTTGATTTTTATGTTTTACTGAGCAACATGCACAATTTTATTTCGAGGATATGCGAACACATTGCCGATCTATCTGCAAGTTTTTCTTGCATGCAACATATTTTTTACTTTATATTTCAAGTGCAAGAAATACTTGCTCTCTATTCCTGTGACGCGGTTTCATTGGATTTGACCTGTACATGATACTTTTTCATGCGGTGCTGCAAATTCTGGCGCGTGATGCCCATCGCTTTGGCTGTCTGGGACACATTTCCCTCGTGTTCCAGCAAAGATTGACGTAAATACCGATGGCCTGCGCGCTGTAGGACATCTTCTAATGTCAGCATGCGCTGTTCATCCGGTTCCTGCCGCGTGGTGCCGTTTACCGCCATCAAAATATTGTCCGGCAAATACTCTGTCGTCAGCGTGTCCGCATCCGCAGGCACCATATTCAGTGCATACTCCATCGCGTGGCGCAGCTCCCGCACATTTCCCGGCCAGCTATGCTGCTGAAGAACATCCGCGGCGGCAGGAGAAATCGAAGAAATATTTTTGCGCAGCTTGACGTTGAAATCCAAGATAAAGTTTCTGGCAAGCAGCGGAATATCCTCCGGCCGTTCTTTCAGCGGCGGAATATTGATGTTGACAACACCCAGACGATAATACAAATCCTGCCGCAAAATACCCTGTTCTACCGCTTGCAGCGGCGGCATGTTGATGTTGGAAATGACACGCACATCAACATGAATGAGCTTGGATCCGCCGACGCGCCGGAAGCTCCCCTCCTGCAAAACGCGCAGCAATTTGGATTGCAGCAGAATATCCATCGAATTGATTTCGTCCAGCAGCAGCGTGCCCGTGTGCGCCTGTTCAAACAAGCCCTCTCGTTTTTCCGCTCCCGTATAGGCGCCCTTTTCCGTTCCAAATAAGATGGCTTCCAGCAGTGTGGTGGGAATTGCGGCACAGTTTACCGCCAAAAACGGACGGTTGGCGCGGCGGCTGGCGTTGTGAATGCTCTGCGCGAACAGCTCTTTGCCGCAGCCGGTCTCACCGTAAATCATAATCGGCGAATCCGACTGCGCCGCCTGCCGACATCGCTGTACGGCCTTTTGCATGACCTCACTGGTATAAATAATATCCGAAAAGGAATAGGACGCAGACAACGCATTTTCTTTTGCGGCGGACGGTGTTTTTGACTGATTCATGAGCTTTCTCTGCAGCTCGATAATCTGTCGGTTCAGCTCATCTACCTTTGTGTAATCCTCCATGATACTGACAGCGCCCAGAACATGGCTGGATTTGGTAATTAAATAGTTATCCGAAACGATTTGCAGTTCCTTTCCGGTCTCTGTGACATAGTCCTGCCGCAGCTTTAACACCGGTTCTCTGTTTCGCAGCATGTGCGGAATGACAAGAATGCTGTTGTTTCTCGTCTGAAACAGCTCCGCAGAGTATTTTCCGATAACTTCCTGCTCGGTATGTCCCTCCAGCTTGACCGCGGCATCATTGAGCATGAGCATGCGTCCGTCTTTATCCCAGATGGTAATCGCTTCGCTGACATGATTGAGCACGTTTTTCACCAGCTCCAGCTGTACTTCCTGTGTGGCGTCTTGGAAGGTCAGCACGCGCGCCTCCGGCGGCAGCTCAGGAAATGTCAGTTCTTTCCCCGCTTTCACATACCGATTGAATGCAACCTCTTGATAGGCGTCAGCATCCATGCGGCACAAAAAAGGCGCAATTTTTTCCAGCCACTGCCCGCGCACACTGCCGTCAAGAGACAAAAGCCGGCTGGCCGCTGAATTGATGTCTAAAATCATGTTGTTTTTTGCCACAACAATCGCACCGATTTCACTCTCTGCAAAGAGTTCTAAAACTTCTCGATAATTCATATTCCCTCCATATCTCACCTATCTCCTCTCTTGCATTATATCTGCAACGACATGAAAATACAAGCCTGCCTGTGTTTCGGCAGACAAATGAAACCGCCGCCCATTGACAGCGCATGTCCATATCATATTGGAGAAAAAGCTTGATTCTTTGAGATTCCGGTGCTATACTACAGATAGGCAAGTATTTCCATATGAAAGCACCTTCTCCCTGTCACAGATTGCGCCAGATTGGAGCGGTAACACTTTTATTCCAATCTTTAGGATTTCGGAGGTTGCAAGTATACCTTGTGGAAATACAGGAACCCCCTAGCAGCTGAACTGTGAACTGCCCCAGAGATAGTAGACACGCACAAAAAGCGCCCCCATGTAGGGAAATGTTAACAGGACTGACGAAGCGAAAGTGGAGGCAGTCCTGTTTTTAATTGGATGCGTTCGTGGTTATAGAAGTAAATATAATCATCAATCATTTTGTTTGCTTCCTCAAAATTTTTTGGTTTGTGTCGGTAGATACACTCGGTTTTGAGGATTCCAAAGAAATTTTCGGCCAATGCATTGTCATAGCAGTTTCCACGTCTTGACATAGACGGCGTAATGCCGTATTCTTTAGTCAGGTCGAAATATGCTTGTGAGGTGTATTGACCACCCTGGTCGCTGTGGAGCTGCAACTCCCGGCGACTTTCTATTTTTGCAGACTTCATCGCAAGATGGATTGTTTCCAATACAAGATTGACTGTCTGGATGGTATCAGTCTTGTAAGCAATAATGCTTCTATCATACAGATCGTAAATCATGGATAGGTAGAGAACTCCTTCTTTGGTCTGAATGTAAGAGATATCTGTGACCCATTTTTGGTTTGGATGCTCGGCATTAAATTTTCGGTTCAGCAAATTGTCATATCTGTGCTTGTCATCTCCCATCTTTTTCCATTTGCGTCTGCGTCGTATTTCGCTTAAAAGGCCGTATTTATGCATGATTCGCAAAACTGTCTTTGGATTTTTGGCAATTCCTTCACTATCCAGCCAGATCTTCATCCTGCGATAGCCATATGTTCTCCTGCAAACTTCTTGTTTTGCGCGAATCTTTTCTGCAATCTCTAAATTTTTTGCAGGATGCTCAAGCTGCTTCAGATACTTATAATATCCGCTTCTTGAAACCTCAAAGAAACGGCACATTCCTTTTATTGAATATTTCTCACGGTACCGATAGATCACGGCATATTTGAAACTTGGCTTCACTTCCTTCCTACGGATTGCAGAAAATCCCGCAGCAGCTCGTTTTCCATTTTTAAACGTTTAATCTCATATGCCTGTTCCTTGATGATTTCTTCCGGGCTTGTTGGTTCTGCATTTTTCCGTGGTCGGCCTTTCTTCTTTGGAAGGATTCCTGCTTTTCTTCGTTCCTCTTCTTTGTTGTGTCGGTTGATCCAACCTTTGATTTGTGATTTCTCCAGTCCAAGAGCTTCCGCAATTTCTCTCCGTGTTTTTCCTGCTGCGCGCATTGCGATTATCTCAGGTTCCAGTGCTTTGATTTTGGTGTATTTTCTAGACATAGCAAAACCTCCTCGTGTAGTTCTATTATCCTACACGGAGAGGTCTTTTGTCTATTGTCTACTTTTTACGGATCGGTTCACTGTTAGGGGGTTCCTTCTATTTAACTAAAGAACTCCAGCACCAGCGCCATGCCGATGATGACAACCGGCACGATCTGCAGCCCGTCCGGTTCCCTGCCGTCCTTTTTCGCGCGGTGGATCAGCCGGAAACACAGATAGCCGAGCAGCGTTCCGGCGGTATTGGTTATCAAATCGTCAACATCCGTTGCCCGATACTGGGTAAACAGCTGCGCCAGTTCAATGGTCAGAGATAAGCCAAAACCAAGCAAAACGGCATGTTTTGCCTGTCGATAATACCTGCTGATGCACGGGCACAAAAAGCCGAGCGGCACAAAGAGCAGAATATTTAGCAGAAAGCTCAGGCTGAATCCATCGGCAAATGGAATAACATTGATATTCGGGTTAAAGAACGATTCTCCCAATCCGGACAACCGAAAATATTCTCTCAGGGTGGGAAAGCCCACGATGTTGGTCAGCGTCACGCATAAGTAGTAATAGAGCAAAAAGCATAACATGCTTATTTTTACTTTGGGAACCGTTCGATTTTTCCTGCACACGAAAAACAGCAGAACAGCAAGGATCGGCACGCCCAGCCAGTAAATCGAATGCACAGCCAGCAGATCTGTGATCGCGTCAAACAGACCGAGCTGGATGCCTTGGCCACTGGAAACAGAATACATGGAATAACCCCCTTTTCAGATTTTCTATCCTCTATTTTGACAGAAAAATCTTACAATTCACGGGAATGTATCTTAAGATTTTCTTACAATCGTTTCGGCTTGTATTCCGACAGCAACAGTCCGACAATGGTCAGCACGGTTCCGATTCCTGCCAAGACCGTCAGCGTTTCATGCAAAATCAGCACCGAGGTGATGACGGTTATCACGGGAACCAGATAGATATACACGCTTGTCTTTACCGCTCCCAGTTCTTTTACCGAAAAATTCCATGTCACAAAGCACAGCGCCGATGCACCGACGCCCAAATACAACAGATTCAACCCATTGGTTATATCGGCAAAACGAGAGAGGTTCAGCTGAAAATCAAAGAAAAACAGCGCCGGAATCATACATAAAAGCCCATAAAAAAACGTTCGGCGTGTACACAGAATCACCGGATACCCCAAACGGCTGATTTTTCTCGTCAGGATCGAATAAACCGCCCACACAAATGCGGCGGCAATCGCCAATGCATCGCCAAGCGGATGGATCGCCAAATTTTTCCCCGAAAAGCTGATACAAGCAATGCCGAGCATAGCAACAACAAATCCGACAAAAAACGGTGCGCGCCATGTTTCCTCTGTCTTGACAAATAGATGGTTTAGGATTGCCGTAAAAAACGGTGCAACCGAAATAATGACGCCGACATTAGAAGCGAGTGTATACGTCAATGCGATATTTTCCAATAAGTAATAGAAACAGATTCCGCACAGACCGGCAAGCGCAAACAGAAATTCTTCCTGACAATTTGCCAGTTTCAATCGTTTTGGATGCACCGCCAACAAGACCAAAAATCCCAAAACAAAGCGAAAAAACAAAATTTCCACCGGTTGAAACGCTCTCAACAGAATTTTTGTGGAGATAAATGTCGTTCCCCATATGAGGATGGTGAGCATAGCCGCTGCATGGCCAAGCATGTTATTCTTTTCGTTGCTGTTCACTGGTTTTATTCCTCTCAGAAAATATTTCTCGGTATGTGCCGGGAGAGAGTCCGATAAAGCTGCTGAAATAGTTGGTAAAGTGGCTTTGATCGGAAAATCCCGTCTGCATCGCAACTTCTATCAGCTGCACCCCTTGTTCTAACAGAGATTTTGCCTTGTTAATCCGAATGGTCTCTAAATAGCGATAGGGCGTAATGCCTTTGGCTTTGGTAAATGCGCGAAGCAATGTCGATTTACTGCATCCTGCATCCTCGCATATTTGATCTAACGAAATCCGTTCCGCAACATGCTGCCGCATAAATGCACAGGCTTGTTCTATCGCCTGCGTATCTGCTGACCCGCAGCGTTCCGGCGGCTGTCCATATGTTTGCATCAATGCAGACATCAACAGCAGCAGGGTTTCTTCTTTTTCAATATCAGACCCATCATCCATGATTTGTTCATGCAGCTGGCGCAGATACCAAAGGATTTCCTCATCCCAGATGACAGGTTGGGAAAAGCCGGGAAGCTCTCGTTTTCCCGTGATTTCCTGCGTCAAGTCAAGCATGATGCGCTTAGAAATATGAAATCCCCGATAATCAAAGGTACCGCCATCGCTCTGCACGCAGGCATGATTGTCTCCCGGCTGAAACAGGACAATATCGCCGCGGGCGATCCGGTATTCTTTGTTTTTGCACGACAATGTGCGCTGCCCGTTTTCCACAAAGCCAAGCACATACTGCTCATGGAAATGATTGGGAAAGGGCTGCACAATGCCTTGAAACCGGTAGGTTTCTATCTGTAGCTTTGTATCATAAACAACTGTTCTCGTTTCTTTTTTCATCCTTTGCTCCTCTCCGCTGTTCATTGTACCGTGGCGAGAGACAAAAGTCTTGTAAAATATCTTCAATCTGTGATACAAAAAACGAGGCTGTTCCTGAGAACAGCCTCTTCTCTTGTTATTTCTTTTCCTCTATTTTGATATGAAAATCTTACCATTCGCGGAGATGTATCGTAAGATTTTCTTACAAAGAACATCGGCGTTTCCATTGTAAAATTTTCGGTAAAATCAAAGAAATATCGCCGTCTATGCCGAATGCTTTCTCCTGAATTTCCGGCGCGATAGATAGCTCTCCTTTGTTAAAGGTGATGTAAAAAGCATTCGGCTCCTGATACGCCAGCTGCATCAGCGGCGCTTTTATCATTTGATTGCCTGCGCCGATGCCAAATTCCAGAATCAGCAGGTTTTTCCCGTGGAAGCGGTGGATAAACGCCTGATACCGCTGATGCTGTCTCTGCATGTTTTTCCCGCGGATAAAATTTCGGTTCATCGGAATATGAAGCTGCATGGAACCGCCGCAAATCGGGCATTTTGGTAGATATTCATCCGGGATCATCATCCCCTGCTCCTGTTTCCGCATCGCAGCGACAGCATCCCGACTGGCATAGACAGCATCGTGACAGCCCTTTGCACACTGCATTTCCGCCATGCTGCCTTCCAGTTCAAAAATAGTATCTCTTGCAAAGCCGGCCTGTGCGAAATGGTCATCCGTGTTGGAGGTCACCACAAAATGCGGTTTGTCCTCTACGAGTTGATAGAGCGTCCGCATACAGTCGCTGGGTTGTACAGGATACGCATAGCAATCAGCCATGCGGCTGCAATAGCTCCACATCTCATTCTCTGATGAGAAATGGCAGAAGCTGCCTTGAATCAGGCTGCGAAATCCGTATTTCTGTTGAAAATCGGAAAAATTTCGCCGAAACCGCGCATCATTTGCAAAAATATTGTATCCCTCAGCGATTGACAGGCCGTTGCTGGCGCCGATGAGAATGCCGTCGGCCTCTTGGATTTTCTCTGCAATCTCTTGATAGCGTTTCATTTGGTTTCCTCCTACAATAGTAATTAAGGTTTAAGGCGCGGCAGCCAGCCGCGTCTTTT
>CAVFAY010000008.1:0-91715 GCA_963620595.1 Anaerotignum sp.
TCGTTCCGGTCGTATTACCCTTCGTATCATACGCCAAGGACAGTTTTACATTGTCGTTGGTAACACTCGTGACATCATGGGTCGTAGAATTGTGTTCGTAAGTATATGTTCCGTTTCCGTCTGTTTCTGACTGTAAATCAGACGTTCCTGCCGCATATACGCTGGTTAATGGGGTATTACCCTTCTGATTTACCGCAACCAGATTGCCTTCTTTATCATATTTGTAAGTCTGTGCTGGTTCTTTTTTCAAAGCAATGCCGTCAAACCATGCCGCATTTGCATTTTTATTATACAAACCATGCACATATATACTCTTGATAATCTTGTTTTGCGATTTCGGAACAATAATACCGCTCAGATACTGCCAATCCGTAATATCTGGATTAAACGAGAACACATAGACATCCTTCGTGCCATCTGTATAATTAACATCAGCATAAAATCCAAAGAATCGTGTTGTATTGCTCGTTGAGCTAACGTCCGGGACACTATTTGCTTTCGCCCATCCCGACAGCACATAAGTATTATCCGAAGACTGATATACCGGAATTTCCTGCCAGAACTGCTGTGTACCAGACGGTGAACCGGTCAATTTTGTTGCGTAAGAACCATCATGAACGTTGGTCTGATCCAGTTTTTTTACGCCGAAGTCTGTATCCCAAGTCCAATCATGCTCCATACTGCCGTCTTCTACCATATTATAAGACGAACACGCATCTGCTTCTTCTAACTGGAAATCATCTAATCGCGTTAATCCCTGCGTATTCTCTGCATAGATACCGCATCTGTACACACCAGCCGAAGAAGTTGTAAATGTAACACTTAAACGTTCCCAGCCATCTTCAATTTCTACTGGAGTTCTATAATCAATACTCTTGCTCTTAGCAATTTCTCTGCCACTTGGGCTTACAATCTTTGCATATACATCTCCTGCCTTTGTGAGTGCATTGGTGCTGATATATCCAGAGAATGTGTAAGTCGTATTGCCCTTTAGCTGTATTTGTTGGCTATAGCTTCCGATTCTTTCTTCGGATGAATCGCTGCTGTCACCCATCCAAATGTGGAACAATCGTGCACCAGTTCTTGCATTATCTGCATCAGATCGCACCGCACAGGACACGTTGGTACCATTATGTGTTTCCGACCAGTCTTCTGCCGAACCATCCTTTCCCTTTTCGCCACTTTGGTTTACTAAGAGATTCATCGCCTGCTGGCCAATAGCAACATCTGCATTTACACGGTTATTGCTCTTACTATTACCATTGCTGGATGTATCGTTCGTTGTATATGCCGAGCTGTCTGCACCATACAATTTAGTCTCTGTTTTATCCAGTGAAATCGTATTTACAGTCCGTCCAGCATTATCAAATGTCGTATAAGAAATAATGTCATCATCAGTATTCGCGGTTGCGTCTGCACCATAATCTCGGAATTTTTTCCGGTGCGTATCACCGTATCCGATGGACATTTTAGCACCAGTAATAATATTATCCTTGCTATCCTTGCTGTATTCTGTTACGTATAGAACACCAAGTGCAGCCCACCCGTAATAGCTATATTGTACTCCATTTTTTCCTTCGCTATCATAAGCATCTATCAAATATCCGCCAGCCTGATACTTATAATCAGCAGTCGTCCCATCCGGATGTTGAATCTGCGTCAGAAGCTTTGCGTTGGTTCCAGAAGCTGCCGCATAAGTAAAAGTAGTACTTCTACCTGCACGATCTGTTATACGCTGTAAGTAATTGTCTGCGCCATACGAAAGCGTAGCAATTCTGGTTATTCCAGAACCATTATTGACTTGAACAATTCCAGTTACACGGTTTGTTGGTCTACTTGTTGAAGTTTCCGGCAATGGAGACCATGCTGTTGTACTACCATTATAGGAATTTCCATTGTATTCCAGAAAGATTTTATTCTGATGAGAATCCTGAATTTTCGCCAAGTATCCGTTGATAAATACCTTTTGATTGCCCTTCTTGTCATACATCGTAGTGTACTGATACCCGTTTGATGCAGTCCAAAAAGCTAACTCCAGATTCAATCCATCTTCATCTACATATTTTTTGTCAGTGTCGTTGTAATAGAAGTAGTGTTCAGTGCCATCTCCATCGCTATATATGTAATATTTTTTACTACCAATCGTAAACGGAACAACGGTTTCTTGAACACTTAAACGCCATCCGCTACCAATGTTCATGTTGGTATAGCGATTGGTATGCATATTGGCATCTGTCGTGAAATTGGCGTAACTTACTGTGGAGTTATATACATGAGACAGGACGAAATCCATAACTGATCCATTATTTGACAGATCATTCTTTATGAGTGTCAGCTGATTATTATAATCTCCGACATATGCTGTTCCTGCCTGGCCAACCGACTGCGATGTATTGGTATAGTAATCCTCTATACCTCTTGTATCACGATATGTAATCTGAAGAATCGGATGGCCATCTTTAAATTTTCCGTTTGTATTGCTCTGGTCAATTGTTGCTTTGGCACATTTTTTATTATTTAACGTGCTTTCATCATAATTTACAAGTGCAAGGCTACTATAATTACTATCATTTGCCTTATATCTTTTCTTTACCAGTTCTGTAATGTCCCATCCTACATATTTTCCTGTAGTATCTTTGGATAAATACTGATAATCTGAAACTGTGTTGCTGATTGCAGGAAGATTTGACCATGTTTGTGTCTTCTTCCATGGTTTATCATTGGATGGAATTTCTTTAGCTGCAATGCATAGCGAACTTTGCCCAGTTGTGCTATAACCCAGCTGCGCATAATATATCTTTGCTTCTGCTACGACGCTACCTCTTGGCAAAGAAGGCAAGTTCTTAAACTGAATAATATGTCTATATAAATGATCGCCAGAACTGTCATATCCTAAGAATCCATAACCATTATGATAAACGCTACCACCTTCAGCTGCATAGTAGTTAAAGATTTCAGTCTTTTCCATACCAGAACCAGTATTACTGGTATCCAGAGATGGATCAATGATTACTGGCAGTTCACGTTCTGTTGCATTAATCCAAGCTGCATCCGCAGTAATCGTAAGCGTATATTTCTTTTTATTTTTCTGAGTTAAAGAATATGTAATACTATCTGACTGTTCACCATTGCTATCTTCCATATACATCGCAGGCATTTCATAAACCTGCTGATTTGTAGAAGAATCATACAGAACAATCGTATTATTTTCCTGCTTTATAGCGAGATTTTGTGCTTTAATTTCAAAAGAAAATTGATAGTTTTCTTTTGTCTGATTTACAATGATGTTTTCTTTTAAATTACTGCCACTCGTTACGTACTGTAGATCAATACCATCCTGAATGTTTTTGTAGATAACAGATGATGAAATATTTTCAGCAACCATTTGTGAAGCTAAATCACCTGTATTGTTATCTTCACTTGCTACGGATTCCATATTTTCAATCTCTACAGCTTTATTTTTGTTTTTCTTTTGTAAAGCTATAGATAGTTTATATTTTCCTTGATTGATACGAACAAGATTTTTTTGATTTGCATTTTTAGCAAACTTAAAGTTAACCTTTCCTGCTTCTGTCTTGTATCCATCAGTTTCTTCAACATCATCAGAAGATTGACTTTGTACTGCTATCGAATCTTCATCACTATTTGTAGTTACTTCACCCTGTTCCTGTGTTACTTCGGTTAATTGTTCAACCTGACTTTGAACTGCAATCGAATCATCATTTTGGTTATCTTCAGGAACTTCGCTAGTATTCTGATCTTCGTTTTTCTTAACATCTTCCGCATTCTCACTCGGATCAGTTACTTCTCGTTCAGAAGATTGTACTTGCGTGTTTCCTGTAACTTCTTTATTTTCTGCTGCTTCTGCCGCCAGGCTAGCAGCCTCAGCTTCTGCACCAGTGTTTCCTTGTGCATCTTCAAATATTAGGCTATTATCAATCGGCTGCCATTCTCCATTTTCATCCTTATAATGTACATCCGATTCATATTCAACAGTAGATACTGTTCCATCGCTCAGGCGAAAAGATTTTGTATATGCACTTCGTTGATCTTCCAATTCTCCAACGACTTCAATCGGAGTTTCTTCTTCATTGATTTCGAGAGTCGGAGTATATGTGGAAGCATTAACTTGATTTTCTACTGCCAATGCTTCCACAGGTAGACACTCCAACCCAATCAGCATTGCCATAAATAAAGCAATACGCTGTATAACTGCCCTGTTCATTTTTTCCACCTTCCATCTTTCTTTTTAATTTGCATTTTTACACTCTGACCAACGGATCTTCCGGTTCACCAAAGCAACATATATAATACACATAATCTTAACATTTTTGCAACAACTTTTTAACATTATCTTAATTTTCGTGAATCATATGCAAAAAACCACCTTTAATTTTGTATAAAATGCGAATAATAAGGGCGCGTAAAATTATTTACAACATGACGAACTGCACCCCACTCGTATAAACAGGATGCAGTTCGTCATTCTATATCTTCTTTTATTAGTTTTGAATCTAATTGTTTATATGCATCAGAACCCAGTTCAACCATTTTGCCAACGTCGGCAAAATGGTCTGAAAGTTCAATCTCACTGTTATTACACGCTATTTTAGCTCTTTCAATCGTTTCTGAGAACCGTCTCCACTGAGATTATCCAAGCAATTCTTAAATCTCTCTAGCATACCAAAATTCCGTGCCATCTTCCATGTAATGACAAACATCATCAAACAACTCTTGCAGTGCAAGCATTCTTGTCTTATCCATTTATTTTTCCTTTCTATCTTTTGCATGAATTACACTTTTAATCTGCTGACATATCTATTTTCTCAAAAAAGCATTGGAATAAAAAACGTGATATAATAGATATACTAAAAGAAAAAAGAAGACACCTATGAAAAAACAAGGAAAAAGAGAAACGAACCTGTTTCGACTTAAAAAACTTTAAAAGAACTTCTTGAAACAGAAAAAAGAATTCTGGTAGAAGGGGCATTTGAAGCCATGAATGGTGGTCAAGCCTTATCTCCAGCATGGAAACATAATATTGGAGATCGCGTCAACTTTGATGAATATTCAGACGGAGATGACAAAAAAATCTCCGTCGCAAGCCCACTCCGTAAGGGGGGTTAGGCGGTTTACTAATTGATTTTGTTTCACAAAAATGATGTAATTGAAACATGAATAAACAATACAGACGAACATCAACAACTGTATCCATGCTAAATTATCATTTTGTGTTTTGTCCACGTTATCGGAGAAAAATATTTTAATCGATGGTATGGAGTCCCGATTTAAAGAACTTGCACACCAAATATGTGAACAAAACAACATTGATATATTGGCTTTAGAATGCCACATTGATCATGTACATATTTTTGTAAGTGCCCCGCCAAAGTTAAGCCTTGCCGATATTATGCGCATTATTAAAACAAACACCGCCAGAAAATTGCTTAATGAGTTCTCGTATACATTGAGAAGTCCAACGTTGTGGACGCGCTCTTATTTTGTCAGCACTGCTGGCGATGTGTCCGCACAGACTATACAAAGATATGTAAATTCTCAGAAAACTAGATGATTGGAGGTCTATTGCAATGGCAAAACGCAATCCTAAACCGTGCTTTGTGCTTACACTGCCATTGCAGTGTGAACCATGGCAACGAGATCGACTGGATACCATATTCCAAGTTGCCAACGACATAAAAACCAAGTTGATTGCCTATGAACGCAAGCAATGCAACATCCTAACCGCTCGCAAGGACTATCGCAGACTGCAAAGACAATTTGCCAATGCGTATGCTGCTCAAGAAGAGCTGGAAAATCGTATCAAAAAACTTACCAAACAGTGTAAAGAAGCCGGTCGAAAGAACAAACCTGAAATCCGAAAGCAGCTGAACACAGCGAACAAGGATATGATGCAGGTTGAAGATCTCATCGATCATCTCGGTGCGCAGCGTACAGCCTTACTTATTGATGCCGGATTTTCCAAAGATCTATTTGAAGCACAGATTGTCAAATACCGCAGTCACTACAAGGCAAAAGGCAGGAGTTCCAGTTTAGTTAATTCTCACATTGCACAGAAAATTGCAAATTCTGTTTGGAGATCTTTTGAATCGTTCTTCTATAAAAACGGTAAGGAAGTTCACTTTTCCAAGTGGTCGGAGTTTACGACAATCTCAGCGAAAAGTGTAAAATCCGGTATTATGTATCGTGGGAATGGGACTATACAAATCCACAATATGATTTTAAAAGCTTCTATCGACAAGAAAGACCGTTATGGCTATCAACAGGAAGCATTAAAGCGTAAAGTGCGGTTTTGCTCTATCTCCCGCAGGTGGTATGCCAACGGCTGGAAATATTTTCTCAAGTTGACATTAGATGGTAAGCCACCGGCAAAGATTGACCCTGACACGGGGACTCCTCTTCATGCAATAGGGCGTGGCCGTGTTGGTCACGACATCGGTACACAAACGCTTGCAAGCTGCAGTGAAACGAACGTTCGGTTTGTAGAACTTGCGGACAAGGTAAAGCCTATTGATCGGCAGCTCCGCAGAATCAACCGTGCTATGGATCGTTCTCGGAGAGCTACTAACCCACAGATGTTTAATGCTAAAGGCACTCCTGTTTCAATAGATCAGCTACCAAGTGAGTGTTTAACACCTCGAAATACCCGCTGCTGGAAGAAAAGTAAACGGTACCTCCGGCTGGAAGGAATCCGGCGTGAGTTGTATCGCAAACAACGGGAACTTCGGGAACAGCAGCACCATGAACTTGCCAACAAGCTACTCGCCTTCGGTGATACACATTTTATTGAGGAAATGAGATTTCGATCTCTTGCAAAGAAGTCTAAAGAGGACAAGGTTAACTCTAAAGGCAAGCGCCGCAGCAAAAAGAGATTTGGAAAATCTATATCCAATAAAGCACCGGCTTCCTTTGTGACTATCCTTAAACATAAAGTTGAGACGTTGGGTGGTACATTTATTAAAGTTGAAACCGCACGCATGAAAGCGAGTCAATTCAACCACATCACAGAGACCTACACTAAAAAGAACTTATCTCAGCGATGGAATACTATGCCGGATGGCAAGCATATCCAACGAGATTTATACTCAGCTTTCTGATTATGAATGTTAATGATACCTACGATCAAGCAGATGTTTCACGATGTAATGAAACATACCCTATATTTATTGAACTCCATGATATGGAAATTGAACGTTTAAAACACATCTTGATGCCTACCAGCGCAGGCGTAAAATACGCTGAATGATCCAACAAAGATTTATTTAATAGGTAGAGGCTCCCGCCTGCCGTGGCGTTAATTAAGAGGCCGCTCTTATTGCCACAATAAGTCCAAAGGGATTGCATGTTCCCAGCAGGGATCTCAAAGGTAAATTTTCCAGTTTTCCTTTGCAGCTGAAACGTATAGCACATGCACAAGCTCTGTTTTTTTGAGAAAGAAAAAGAGCTGTACCTTTGGAATCCCACTCCGTGAGGGGTGGGAGGAGTCAATATGCTGAAGTAATTGATAGTTTCTATAACGAAAAAATTTATTATTTGCGATGCGTAGCATTTTTATGGATGAAAGCCATCTCAAATACGTGGAAAATCTATTAAAATACAAATTTTATAGATAATATTCTTATCCTGTAAAGAACAACCACTTTACAAGGCAAACAAAGGGCAATCATATAAAAGAACATTTCTTTTGGTTTGATTTTGATAATCCCTTTGCTATTTCGGAATTAAATTCCTAATTTTTTCAAGATGTCCTTGCCTATTTCCTATCTCAATAATCCGTATTTATTGAGATAGGATAGATTTTTAATTAAACACTTACACATATTTTGTTATGAATTATTAAATAGGAGGACACAAATTATGATGAACGAAAACGCAAAGGTGAAGAAAGTTCGTAGTCTGAGCGAAATCTTAGCTGATGCCAAGGCCACAGAGGCTTGGGTACAGCAGATGAACCAGCAAATAGATGAAAAGCTGGAACAGCACGTGCAGGATTTGCTGGTTAGAATCAAGATTCTGAAAACGAAGGTTCATGATCCAAACAGGTTTGACAAAATCAAACAGACCTTCGAAGAGGCTGTTAAGTTGGAAAAGAGCAACGATCTGAAAAGAATCGCCATGCAGGAGTATGTATCGTACTTAGAGGAACAGGGCGACTGCGAAACCGCCATTCCATTGGCGGAGAGATTTTTTGCTTATATCGAACTGAATGGAGATAAAAGTCAGATTGCAGATGCAGCTGAAATGTTGGGTCGATTGTATTATGTAGCAGAAAATTCCTCAAAGCAGGCACAACAGAAATTTATTCAAGCGAAGGAGATTTATGAACAACTTGTGACCGAAAATCCATCAGTCGGCTATCAAGCAAAGTTGGCAAGAATTTGCTACGATTTAAGCACTTTGTATGCAGATAGTTACCATCTGGACTTTGCAAAGCAAGAGCTTCTCCGAGCAAAGAGAATTTATGAACAGTTGGTGGCAGAAGATCAATCAACCTATTTGATAGATCTGTCAAAAGTCTGCCACTGTTTAGGTATCGTGTATACATGCACGAACCGCCCAAAATTGGCAGATGAAGAATTTCGCAGATCAGGGGAACTCTTTGAACAGGACAAGATCCAAAATCCATCGGTTTATCCATTAGACGAAGAAGATCTGTAAAAACAGATAATTCAGATGCGTGTATTCATTATTTAAAGGAAGAACTCAAACATTAATTGTTTGGGTTCTTTTTTGTTGGCGCCGAATAGGCATGATAAAAACCACTCGTTAAACGAGTGGTAGGTAAAAAATCTTAAAGAAAAGTCGAAACCTCCTGTGCTATACTGGAAGAGGTCTGGCAACCACAACAGAAAGCAAAGGAGGTTTCGTCGTTATGAACGATGTGAATAGTTTATCACATTCTAAATGGAGATGCAAATATCATATGATTAGCGCCTATTAGGAAAACACACTGTCAAAGGGGTTTGTAGCGGGGGTTAGCCCGCTACTGCGGTATCTTCCGTAGTGTTGATTTCAATGTACTCGGCAATCTTGCGGAGCTCGTCAGCAAATTTGAATTTCACGCTGATATTGCCGTTTTCATAGACCTTGATATAGTCCACAAGCTCAACCAAGATTTCACGGTTGAGGGCTTCAATGTTCTGATACTTCATAAAGGCTACCAGTGCAGGATGCTCGTTATCTACACCATTTGCCAGTTCTGCGCGTTCAGCGTTCAGCCGGGTAAGCACTGCGGAAATATCAGAAGTCTGTCTCGTTCATAGTCGGCCTTCATATCCCGGTATTCCTGCTGGGTGATTTCACCGTCTTTCCAGTCCTGATAAAGAGACTGCTTGTAGCGTGTTATCTTTGTCAGTTCCCGCTCTTTTGCAGCTATCAGATCGTCCAGTCGGTAAGACTGGCTTTTTTTGATTGGAGCGGAATTGATCTGTGTGACGATTTCCGAGTAGGAAACAGCCAAATGCACCTGATGCTGTACGGCGAACAGAACAGCAGCCTCCAGCCGCTCATGCTTGATTGAGTGCATGGTGCAGGCCGTCCGGGAACGGTTCTTGTAGGTTGAGCAAGAATAATATACTTTGTTGTTCTTGCCAACGCATCGGGTAATGGCCCGCCCGCAATCGGCACATTTCAGAAAGCCGCTGAATAAATGTACCTCACGGCCTTTCGGGGAAGTACGGGTATCACGCTGTAAGAGAGCCTGTACCTTGTCGAAAGTTTCATAGTCGATAATGGCCTCATGCGTTCCAGCCACTTCCACCCATTCCTCGCGGGGAACAGCTTCAATCTGGTGTACCTTGTAGCTTTTCACCCGGCTCCGGCCTTGGGCTAAATCCCCGGTGTAGGTCGGATTGGTAAGAATGGAGTGGATCACGCGGGCTCCCCACATAGGATCGTCATACCCTCTTGTCGAAACAGGCAAGCCCTTTTGTACCTTGTAAGCCGAGGGGCTCGGTACGCCGTGTTCGTTCAGGTACAACGCGATAGCACGTTTTGATGACCCTTGAATAAGCATTGTGAAAATGAGTTTGACATTTTCAGCAGCATCGGGATCAACAATCAGCCTGTGCTTGTCCTTTGGGTGCTTTACATAGCCGTAAGGAGCAAATGCTCCGATATACTGGCCGTTGCGCCGTTTGTAATCAAATACCTGCCGGATCTTTTTGGAAGTCTGATAGCAGTAATTATCGTTCATCACGTTTGTAATGGGAACGATGATATTTGAAACGCTGTCGGGGTTCTTGTAGCTGTCCACATTCTCAGCAAGGCTGATAAAGCGAACACCCATTTGAACAAACAGGTTATCGATCAAACTTCCGGCATCGCTATAATTTCGTGCGAAGCGCGACAGGTCTTTTACTATAACGCAGTTGATTTTACCACTCATGACATCCGCCAAGAGCCGTTGAAAATCTTCACGGTTGGCGTCCGTTCCAGTATGACCATCATCCACATATTCCGTGATGCTTTCAAACTCGTCAATGTTGCGTCGGTAAAAATCGTTCAGTAGGTCACGCTGGTTTTTTACGCTGTTGCTATCGTCTTTTCCTTTTTTCAAATCTTCCTTTGAAAGCCGGATATAGATGCCCAGCCGCCAGCGGCGGATTGTGTAAGAGGGAGAGAAACTCTGCTGATACCCTCTGTTTTTTGCTCGTGCCATTGTTCCTCCTTCCCTATCACATTACACTTATATTATAACTCTGTCCGGGGAGGACAACAAGGATGCCTCCGCTTCGGGACACTTTGTCTCGAAGAAATCAAAACCACCGGTTCAACCGGTGGTTTTGATTTATGTATTTCTGAAATTGGAATTTAATTCCCAATATAAATAACAGGGAAATAATTACACAAAATCTAATCATCCTTTCATCTTTACTTCTTTACAGGACTTTCTTTATTTTTGCTCAAAATCGAATGCAATAAGTAAAGATAGAAAAATAAACATCAGAGACTTTGAAGTTATTTGAGCAGAGTATCGGATCTGTTTTAACAGATTTTTTATTAAATATTTCCACATATTTTTATTAACTTAAACAATAGGAGGAAACACTTATGAAGAACACGAATGTAAAGGTGATTAACCTCACCCCGCACGCAATAACTGTAGTACGCGGAACATCCGACGGAGGATTGGAAACATTTGCTGTCTACGAGCCTTCTGGGCGTATGGCTCGATGCACCTCAAAAAACTGTGCAGACTGGGATTATCAATGGAATCCCAATCACCAAGACTGTTTTTGGAGACGTTCAGATTGTGGACGGTGAAGGCAATGTTTATCCAATGCCGGAAATTTGCGATGATACGATTTATATCGTATCCGCTCTGGTCGCACGAGCTTGCAGTGATCGTTCAGATTTTTTCATCGTAAACGACACCGTTCGTGATAACGGCGGACGGATTATTGGATGCAAATCCTTTGGTCGCGTATAACGTGGTAACTATCATTAGGAAAGGAACTCAGACATTAATTTGTCTGGGTTCTTTTCAAGTCTATTTGTTTTGAAAATTAAATTTTTGGTTGAATGTTTCTTCATATTTCTTATGAATTTATTAAATAGGAGGAATCTATTATGATGGTACAGAAGAAACACGGAAAGGCCGTTCGCGCCTATGAATTGGGCGCAGGCACCGAAGCAGAACAGCGCATGATTGCAGAAGGTAAGATTCTGGTGCGTCCGGATGGTAGCTATGAACTGTTTTCACAGGAGACCGACGGGCACGGCGAACGCGCGAAAGCTGGAGACTTCTTCAAGATTGACAGCTCGGATCAGCCGTATCCAAACGCACGCGCATTCTTTTTGAGCAATCACAAGCCGCTGAACGAACCGGATACCTATGAACAGATCCCGAAGCCACTGGGAGCATGGTGCATTGAAGAATCAACGTGCGAGGAGATTAGCTGGTTACTGGAGCAGGGAAAGCTGTGCATTCACGAAGAGGATGAAGCACATTATTTCTCTGCTGAACTTTGGGGCACGCTGGAACGCACGCCGAAGGACAGCATCATTGTCTTCTATTCCACTGAGCGCGACGAGCACAGCGAGATTACCAACGTTGATTTCAATTTTGTTGCACGGGACGAGTTTGAAAAAACATACGATGTAGTTTAACAAACTATTCTGATTCGCGTAACACTGTCAGCACATCATAAAGAAAGAAGTCAGGCATTAATAATGCTTGGCTTCTTTCCCTTTGCATTAAAAAGCAGGGAAGTTGGCTATGATACCAACAATCCCTGCTAGATGATAAACAAGAAAGATCAATCTTATGCAATTGGTGTAAACTTGGTGTAAGGATTAAATTTTACTTTAAGTTTTCATCACATTTTTACACAAAATCCGCCTTTCACAACCGATAAATGTCTCTACATTGCGCTGCATTGCTTACTCCTCCACTTCTTCCAACATCTCTTCCAGATACCATAGAAGTTCTGTAAGTCAATTGTTCTAGTCTATCTAATAGATTTTCCTGTGTTCCGTCTGCTGTTGGCTTCTGAAGGAACTGCACATAGCGAGGCATACGCTGCTCATGTTTACGAACGTATTCTTCAATTAGTGTCACCGTGACGCCATTTGTCATCTTGTCTATACTGCTTTGCCACGCCGCTCATGCTCAATAGAATATCTCAACATCGCCATGGCGTCATCAAAAAGCTGACACCGGATTGAACGTTAATCGAATTTGATAAAACCGCCCTGCTGGCAGCTCTCCTCGTAAACGGTCATCAATGATTTCAAAGTCTGACTGCGTAATCTCCGTTGCTTCTTCAATCCAAACATCCGTTAGCTTGCCGCGCTTAAATGTAATAGATTTCAGCTTTTCTCGCTGTTTATCATCATTTACGTCACGAAAAATCACTTGATTATGGTTTGACTTGCATTCCAGCAACATGTTTGAGCTGTTTATATACCAGTATTTTTTGTATTGATCTCCGAACAACAGATTTTCCCGATCCTGCCGAACCTTTCAGCACGATGTATCTCTTGCGGCTCTGGTCGGCATCGCGAAAGCATGCATTTGCTTGTATCACAATGTTCATCCTGTATCGTCACCGTAGTCAATGTTGATGTTCAAGTCCATGTCAGCATCTATGTCTACCTTATCCGTATACAAGCCATATCGTTTGCCAAGCAATTCAGCAGCCTTCAGCCGTTCCTTTTCATCAGGACATTTTTCTATTGCTTCTTGCATTCCATCACCTATCAAGCACAGTACACTTGACTGAGATTCACCACGCATAACACTTGTCAGGTATTCCATGACCTCTTAGGCGTCTGCGTTTTTTCGCTGTGAAGCTTTTCCGCCTGGTCAGAAATATACTTTTGAACCTCAGCATTTCTGAGCAATCGCCCTCCGTTAGTTGCTGCGACGGCATCGCTCTTAATGTTTCGATAAACCGCTTTGTAGGTCCGAGTGGTATTGCAGTCAATCAGATATTCGTCTCAAAATCGTTTCTGTTTTTCTGTCATGCCACTCACCTGCCTTTCTGAGCATAACAAAACCGCCCACGAAACCCGTAGACGGTTAAAATAATTTAAATATTTTTGAACTTTTTATCGAGAATTACTTGATTTTTACGTAACGTAATAGTATAATTAAATCATAGAAAGGAGGTAAACGGAATGGATAAAATCCATGATTTGCTAGAGATAGCAAAGGACTTACTTGAAATTCTTGTCTTAGTCTTGACGGCCCGCCAGCTTACCAAGAAAAAGCACAAGAAAAAGAAGTAAGTCCACGGAGGGAGCAAAGTCTCCCTCCCCCTTCAAGGGATTTTATTATACCACATTCTGAAAAAAATATGAACAAGAAATCTATAAACTCTTTGTTGTCTGCTCTTGTCGTGCTGAACATTCTCGATGGAGACCTTTCTCACCCGTCAATCTTGGATATTGTGAAGTTTGCTCTGTTGATCTTATGTTTCTATCTAAATAACCGAAAGGAACGTTGAATATGCAAATAAAACCTATCAAACTTTCTCCCAAAAAAGGTGGAAACGGTTATGTTTCAAGTTATTCCGTAAACCTTGGCTGTGCAGAAGTGCGCACCGTTGGTTTTCTGGATGATAATGGCAATCCACTTCCACTGGAAAAAGTAATTGTCTCCGAAAATCAACAAATCATCATCAAGCTAAAGGCTGAGGAGTAATCCTCAGCTTTTTCTTTTTATCGAGAATCGCTTGACATTTATACACATAACGCGTATATATAATCATGAAAAGAAGGAAAGCTATGAATACTAAAGAGATCGAAAAGATCATCTTAGCTGATGGATGGAAGTTAAAAAGCGTTAAGGGCGATCACTTCCAATACGTTCATCCTACAAAACCAGGTAAGGTCACAATTCCTTCGAGCAAAAGAAGCGTGATCTTCATCCAAAAACCGCAGACAGCATCTTGAAGCAGGCAGGGCTGAAATAAGACCCTACCCTTCAGGGGTGTTTAGGATAGAAAGAAAATTATTACGAATACATTAGGAGGTATTTACTATGCGACTTGTGTATCCCGCTTTATTTGAACCATGGGAAAACGGTACTGGATTCACCGTAACTGTTCCCGACTTACTAGGCTGTGTTACCGAGGGCGAAAATCTTGCCGATGCTATCGAAATGGCACAAGACGCCGCGTCTGGTTGGGTGCTTGACGAACTAGAAGATGGAAAGTCTATTCCAAAGCCGAGTGCAATGAACGACATTCACCCAGAAGGCAACGCATTTGTGAGTCTGTTATCTTTGGATATGAACAGCTATGCAGCCAAATATGGTAATAAAGCCGTCCGCAAGAATCTGACTATTCCTGCTTGGTTAAACACATTTGCCGAAAATCAGAAAATCAATTTTTCGCAGGTTTTAACAGAAGCATTGTCCGCAATGTATCAGCAATCACATTGATTTGTGAACCTTAGACCGCCAGATAAAGGCGGTCTTTTTTATACATAGCAAAGCCGCCCCGATTGGAGCGGCCCGCTGAGGAGATTTAAATAATATGCCATGACAAAATGTCATTGGAGCTGCAGGTTGGACTTAAACCAACGCCCTGCCGATTACAAGTCGGCTGCTCTACCACTGAAGCTACAGCAGCGTATCGCCGGTCTTTCCCAACTTCTCGTTACGTTTCCACCTCACCATACAGCGCCAGCGCAAAACGCCGTAATGCTTTTTCTTTCCGCCGATATACTTCGGACTTTTCTACATGTAGCTCTTCACAGAGCCGCTCTGTATGTCATTTGTGTCTATTTACGTAAAAACAGGTCATCTCTGTTCGCAGCTGCGCAATACGCCCTGTCACCGATTCAAGCGTTGCTTGCTCATCAATCCGCACCTCCTGCAGATTTCTTCTTTGCACGTGTCATTGTCCGTGTTATACTTATAGATATAGTTAAAAGAGAAGGAGTTTTCTTTACGGATAAAAAATATTATTCTTTCCCCACTTTTTTCTATTACGATGACGATGGCATTTCCATTGAATTTCCGGATTTGCCGGGATGCCTGCCGTGCGCAGATACATCTGCGGAGGCTTTTCGCAACGCGAAAGAAGCGTTGGGATTGCATCTGTATGGCATGGAGCAGGATCAGGAACCGATTCCGGAGCCCACTCCAATCCACGAATTACATCCGGAAGAAGGCGGTGTCATGGTCATGGTTGAGGTGTTTATGCCCGCCGTGCGTGACCGTATCAATCATCGTGTCGTAAAAAAGACTTTGACCATACCGGCATGGCTGAAAAGAACAAATAAAGGAGATGATCGAGAAAAATCGCTCTGCCCGCATATTTAAGTATACTGATTTTTCTCACTTTTTGCCATGGTCATAATACCTTATTTTTGACCATGCACCGCTGTTTTGCGCGGCTCATGCGGCGTGCTGCGGCAGTCGGAACTGCGAGACCATGTGTGGCAGATGCAATTTTGTCAATAACCTGAAGAAACTCGTTAGCTCCAGTCAAAGCTGCTTTAAAGAAATCGGAACTCATCAGGCACGTTCTGTTCCAGATTTTTAATCGGTTAGAAGTTGATATACTGTCCTGCGTGGCTTGGAACTTATGTGCCACAACACATGCGATATTTGCTTTGTCAACAAAAAAGTGTATAATAGATACATGAAAAAATCTCAGAAAGTACAGGTATTACTTATGGCGAAAAAAGGATTGATTTTGGAAGGCGGCGCGATGCGAGGACTATTTACCGCTGGAGTAATGGACGTTCTCATGGAAAATAATATCACCTTTGATGGCGCTATTGGCGTCTCAGCGGGTGCTGTATTTGGCTGTAATTACAAATCACACCAAATTGGCCGCGTGCTGCGCTATAACACAAAATTCTGTAAAGATCCGCGATACGCCAGCTTTCGCTCTCTGCTGAAAACCGGCGATTTATATGGCGCAGAATTCTGCTACCATGAACTTCCAAACAAATTAGATCCGTTTGACACAGACACATATAAAAAAAATCCGATGGAGTTTTATGTGGTCTGCACAGACTTGAAAACCGGCAAGCCGGTCTATCACAATTGTCTGACCGGAGATGAGACGGATATTACCTGGATGCGTGCTTCCGCTTCCATGCCAATGGTATCTCGTATCGTAGAAGTCAATGGCTACCAGTTGTTAGACGGCGGTATTGCTGATTCGATTCCGATTCGTAAATTTCAGGAGCTGGGATATAACAAAAACGTCATCGTTTTGACCCAGCCTTTGGATTACATCAAGCATAAAAACAAGATACTCCCTCTGCTTCGGATCGCACTGCGCAAATATCCAGAAGTGATTCACGCGCTGGAAGTGCGGCACAATATGTACAATCAGACTACCGCCTATGTCCGTTTGCTTGAACAACAGGGCGATGTCTGTGTCATTCGTCCGGAGGCATCGCTCAATATCAAGCAGGTAGAGCATGATCCGGCAGAACTCAAGCGCGTCTATGACCTTGGCAGAAAGGCCGGAGAAGCAAAGCTCACAGAAGTACAAGCGTTTTTGGCTTAACAAAAAAGAAGGGACTTTCTGTCCCTTCTTTTTTGCCCCCAATTTATCTCTGCACCTTTCGCAGAAATGCCTGCGTGCGCGGATTCTGTGGATTGTCAATGACATCTGCCGGCGCGCCTTCTTCTACGATGTATCCATCCGCCATAAAAATAACGCGATCAGATACCGCACGGGCAAAGTCAATTTCATGTGTTACAATGACCATGGTCATTTTCTTTTCTGCCAGCTGACGCAGAATCTTTAAAACCTCCGTTGTCAGCTCCGGATCAAGTGCGGAGGTCGGTTCATCAAAAAACAGCATTTGCGGATGCATAGCCAGTGCACGCGCAATGGCAACACGCTGCTGCTGACCGCCGGAAAGCTGGCACGGGTAGGCATCTGCTTTGTCTGCCAAACCGACATCCTCCAGCAAGCTTTTTGCTTCCTCAATGACTGTATTTTTATTGCGCCTCTGCACATGAACCGGTGCATCAACCAGATTTTTCATGACAGAATAGTGCGGAAACAAATTGAAATTCTGAAATACTAAACCATAAAATTCCTTAATTTTTGCGAGCTGTTCTTTTCCGGCATATGTACCGTCTTTTACCGCCGCAGTGCCGCCATAGACTAAATCGCCGCCATTCATGGTCTCCAGCATTGTCGCACAGCGAAGCAATGTCGATTTACCAGAGCCAGACGGACCAATAATCGAAACAACTTCGCCCTCTTCTACACTCATAGAAATATCTTTTAACACTTCCAATTCCCCGAAATATTTTTTCAGGTGATTGATTTCCAGCAGTTTCATCGTATCGCTTCCTCCTTTACTGGTAATAAGCGAGCTTGCGCTCCAAACGTTCCATAACGAATGCAACAACATAGTTAAATACGTAGTAGAACAGACCTGCAACGAACAGCGGTGCAATTGAAGCATCGGACGCTGCAACCTGCTTTGCCAGCGTAAACATCTCCGCATACGCCAGAACAAATGCCAGCGAGGTATCCTTTGTCAACGTGATGATTTCATTGGTGACCGGCGGAAGCACATGCTTAACCATCTGTGGAAAAATGATCTTACAGAAGGTCTGCGTTTTGGTGTATCCCAAAACCTCTGCTGCTTCGTACTGTCCCTTTGGAATCGCCTGTATACCGGAACGATAGATCTCTGCAAAATATGCTGCATAGTTGATAGAGAATCCAACAATAGCGGCCCAGAATCGCCATGTATTCGAGACATTCATGCCAAATACATAATACGGGCCAAAGAATACTACGACTAACTGCAGCATCAGCGGTGTGCCGCGCAAGACAGAAATAATAAAGCTAAATATCATAGACAGCGGCTTAATCTTGGACATACGTCCAAAACATACCAGCAGACCGAGCGGCATAGAAAAAATCAATGTCAGGATGAACAGCAGCAGGGAGGAAGAAATACCCACGCCGATCTCCTGTACAACAGAAATAAAGTATTGCATCGTGTGCCTTCTTTCTTATGATTGAAATAAAAAGCGGCGGAAATTGATTCTCCGCCGCTCTGTTAACAAAACCAAGCGAGTGTTACTGCTCGTCCAAGCACCAAGTCTCAGCTAAGAAACTATATGCACCGTTATCCTTTTCGGACCATTCCTTGACGATCTTGTCCAATGTACCGTCCTTTTCCAGTGCATCCAGTGCAGTCTGTACCTGATCGCACAGGGTGTCGTTGCCCTTCTTAAATCCAACGGCGTACTGCTCAGAGGAAATCTTCTCGTCTAAAATCGTGTACTTGTCTGCTCCACGGTTGGCAATCTGATAGTTTGCCACACCAACGTCCATTGCAATGGCATCGGCTGCGCCGGATTCCAGATCCATAAATGCGGTATTGTAATTGGATACCTGAACCAGTTGACCCAGCGAAGAAGCGATCTGCTTGCCGACATCAGTCGCATCATCGCCCTGCAATGCTGCCAATGCGGAAGAATCTGCTTGTACATCCATGATAACGCCAGACAGACCTTCTATATTTGTAATATTGGAATCCTTCTTGACAACAACGACCTGCGAGTTGTCAATATACGGTTTCGACCAAGTATAATCATCTTCACGACCGTTCATGGTAAAGCCATTCCAGATACAGTCAATCGAGCCACCGCTCAGTTCCATATCCTTGGAGTCCCAATCGATGGGCTGCTTGACTAGCTCCCAACCATAGTAGTCACAAACTGCCTGCGCCAGATCCAAGTCAAAGCCTTCGTAATCATCGCCGTTTTTATAGCCGTACGGCGGGAACTCTGCATCAAAACCAACCGTCAGTTGAGTGCGATCCTTCGGATCCGAGGATGTTGTCTGCGCGTTGTTGTCAGACGAACCGCATCCTGCCATGAGACCAACACACATTACGCCAGCCATCAGCATAGCTGCAATCTTTTTCAGTTTCATATTTTCTTTCTCCTAAAAGTTCATGATAGGCAAAACGCACGGGATTCCGTTATGCCAAGTACATGTTATATTTTATTCTTTTAGCATGATAAAGTCAATATGTAATTGTAATTTTGCTTTAATATTTTATCAAAATACAGTTGTGTATCGGCAAAGTCTATCATCAATCGTCACCCTCTAAGAAGATACTGCGGCAAATACTTGCTGTCACCTGCATTTGTTCTTCATTGGTAATGCTTGCCATACCGTCTCCATCCTGCTGCCCATAGCTACCAAAATACGAATGATTTCCGCCACTGATAACGGTTTGTGTATAGCTGGATGGTAAATTGGTTTTGTAATTTTTATACTTTTCCCGATTCATCACGCCGTCATTGCTGCCATAAATACACAAGGTTTTGAGTTTTGTCCGGTGCAGATCTACCGTAGAATACGAACCAAGTAGTACAAGTCCATCCAGCTGATCTGCGTGACGAGACGCATAAATCGCCGCCATTTCGCCGCCCAAAGAATGACCTCCGATATACCATTTATCAATCTCCGGAAATTTTTCTTGTAAACCATCCGCTGCCGTGATGTCCAGTACTGCGAGATTCAGCGGCATCTTTTCCAGCAAGCAAAGAAATCCCTGCTTGGCCAGCTCCTGCATGAGCGGCGCATAGGCTGTATACTCCACCTTCCCGCCGGGATAAAAAATCAATGCCGCCTTTGGTTGTTGTGGAACAAACGCAATCGTCCGACTGTTAATGTGTTCTACCGTTACTTCTGGCTGCGCCAGCACTTCCTGTGCCTCTGATGTGGCATGATAATAATCATAAATGTATCTGCTCATGGAAATTACACAGATGATAATCAGGCTCAAGACCATCGCGTTCATCGGCCATAACAGCCGTCGTCTTTTTCTCATATATATATGCTGTCTCCTCTTTACACCTATCTTTTGATATATAAAATTAGTTTACCACAGATCGTGCCACTTTTCCACAACTACCGTGCCATCTGCGTACTTTTTCGCAAATTCCCAACTATCCCTACAACTTCACACAAAAAAATGAGATTTTTTTCAAATCACCAGTGCATTTATCACAAAAATATGATATGATATAGAAAATCAAGCGCAAAGGAGTTGTTTTTATCATGGAAAACAATCTTTTTACCAATGCCCACATTCTGGCATGGCTTCAGTATTTTTCCGATCAGGCGGATGTTGATTTAGAGCGCGTCAAGATTCTAGATATTACTCGAAAGAATAAGAATCTGATTCCAACCGTAGAATCGCACCGTTCCACCCTTGTATTTACCGAGGCTGGTCATCCAGATATCTTCTATCGCATGTTTAATGCAGGTTTGGGTGAATGTACGGTTGTCTACAATGAAGGCAGCGAGCCATCTGGCTCAATCAAGCAGAATAAGGTCTATGATATGATGGATCGCGGCATCAATGCCTCTGCCGGTATGCTGATTCTCAATCCGAATGCCCGCAGCACATTCCGCTTCGGCATGAGCAACCAGTCCTTTGCTTACGGCTCTGTTCGATATGTTGGCGCAGAGATCCGAGCTGTCCTTCTGAGTAAGATGCAGATTGATGTACAGAAGAATATCTGTGTCATTTCCGGCGAGTCCATTGCTGTAGAAGCTGCCAATCTCGCAGCAGAAGGCACTGTCATCGCAGTCGAATACAACAAGCATGACAGAAAGACTCTAGAGGACAACGTCAACCAGTTTGGCCTGAATAATGTCGCTATCGTTGATCATGTCGATGAAGAAACCTTAAAGGATCTTCCGATTCCCGATGTGACAATGCTCGTTGCATCCGCCAGCATGGAGCAGGAAATGGCATGTCTGCTCAAGTTCAATCCAAATATGGAATTTGTCATCTATACCTTGGATTTTGGCGTTGCTGCCAGCATGTCCGATCTGTGTAAAAAGATGGGCATCATTGATGTAGAAATTATTCAGATTGCCGTTTCTCATCTCAATCACAAGCACAACTTTGAGACTCAGCCTGCGCCATGGATCATTTCCGGCAAGGCCAATGGAGATGGCTGATTTCCTTTAACAACAAATTAGGCAGAGCATGGTGTCTCCATACTCTGCCTTTTTATTATGCTTGTTTGAGCAGACGCGCAGCGTCTGCGTGCGCTTGCTCATATGTTTGAAAATGTACTGTATGAATCCCAAACTTCTTTGCCGCTTCGCAATTGTCCTTTCTGTCGTCAATAAACAGACAGTTTTCTGCGGTCAGCCGATATTGTTCCAAGCAGGTCTGATAAATCGCCGGATCCGGCTTGAGAAGATGCACATCACAGGAAAAAACACCACCGTCCATCTTTTCTAAGAACGTAAAGCTCTCCGGTACTTTCGCGATGATATATCGTGCATAATTGGACAGGAACAATACGCGGAGTCCGCGCGCTTTCATCTCATCAATCCATGCATCTGCATAGGCATTTTTGATTAAGCTCGTGCCGATATTGTCATAAATGCGCTGAATATCTTTTCGGTACTGCGGAACACGGGCGAAAAATGCGTCCAACACCTGTTGCTCCGTCCATACACCGCGGTCTACTTCGTCCCATAATCCGCTTTTGAACATCACATCGTCAATGACTTTGCGCTCGTTTGGATCGTCTATCATGCGGCACAGATATTCCTGCCACTGGAAATCTACCAGTACTGTCCCAATATCAAACAGAATGGTATGTATCATCGTACACCTCCGATTTTATCGCTTTACTTCGCCTCGCTCACAGCGATTGCCCCAGCTATCAATCAGTTTGCCATCGCGGAAAACACAAATAATCTCACAGTTATTCGGACAGCGACCACAACTCGCCTCTCTGGTATAGAATTCCATGTCTTCCATTGCAAAGTCAAATTCCTGACGTTTGTTGCTTCTGCGTGCCAGAATCGCCGACCCCAATGCGCCCATCAGATGACCATTCGGGTCTACGATAACCTCGCAGCCGAGCAGCTTTTCAAATGCGGCAACAACGCCTTGGTTCTTAGAAACGCCGCCCTGAAAGACAACTGGACTGGCAATCTTCTTGCCCTTGCCGACATTGTTCATATAGTTTGCAGCAACCGCGTTGCAAACACCTGCAATAATATCTTCGCGCGGATGACCCATCTGAATCTTATGTACCAAATCGCTTTCTGCGAATACTGTGCAACGAGCAGCAATCTGTGTCGGATGCTTGGATTTCAAAGCATAACCACCGATGTCCTCTACCTCAATACCCAAACGTTTTGCCTGGCTGGACAGGAAGGCACCTGTACCAGCAGCACACAGGGTATTCATTGCATAGTCAACGGCCACACCGTTTTCTACTAAGATAATTTTTGAGTCCTGACCGCCGATCTCCAGAATCGTGCGTACCTCTGGATAAAACGTCGTTGTTCCGACAGCATGTGCGGTAATTTCATTCTTTACCATCGTTGCGCCAACGATAACACCGACCAGCTTACGAGCACTGCCCGTCGTGCCAGTTGCCACGACCTTGTACTGTTCTTTGTCGAATTGCTTTTCCAGCAGAGCCACCAATTTCTTGACCGCACCGATCGGATCACCCTGCGTCCAAATATACTCACTCGCCAGGATATTGTTCTGCTTGTCTATAATTACGCCTTTGGTGGAAATAGAACCGACGTCGATTCCAAGATATGCATGTTGACGTTCCATCCGTTAAAATACATCCTTTCTCATTGCAATCATATCATAAAATGCTTCCAGTCTTGTCATAAGACCTGCTTCGCCGGTCTGCACGTCATAGGTCAGGTACAAAATTGGAATCTTTTCCTCTGCACCGATGGTCTGCAAGACCGGCATGACATCAATCTCTGGTGTGCATCCAGCTGACTTGACATGAATAATGCCATCAAATCCGCGGCGGGCATATTCTCTTGCCGCCCAGATATTCGCCGTAGAGGTCGGACCCATTTCATAGGTGCACAAGTCCTTGATTTTCGCATTCATATTTTTCTCACCTGGATAATGTACCATACGATTGGATACGTTCATCCAGCGATGCACTTCTACGCCCATATCCGCTATGGTCTGTTCCAAATCTAAATTGGAGAACGGATCCATAACAGTGAAGAACTCACCGATAATGCCAACGCGCAGCGGTTCGGCCGGTTTTTCCAGTGGGGTATCACTGAATACTTTTTTTACATCTCGATAAATTCGGTCAATATCCTGTCGGGATTCTACGTGTTCAGTCTCCTCCAAAAATTGCTTGTATGCTTTTTTATAGGCGTCAGACTGGTCAAATCCACAATTTTGATAGTATTCGTCCGTCACTTTATCCACATATTCCAGCAGCTTGAGTGCATCCATGGCGCCGGGGATAATGCGCGTATACTTTACCTTCGGGTTAATGCGCTTGAGTACTTTCAGCATATCTTTTTTCTTTCCTGTGCTGTACTCAGACAAATTGATAAAATCAAATTCATAACCAAGATCGCGAAGAATCTGTTCCTGCAACTCGCCATAGTAGCCAAGACGGCACAAACCATGCGACATCATCAGTGTATCTGCGCCCAAATCTAACGCTTCAATCATACATCCCAATGTACTCTTGAACGGTGTACAGACGGTATCTGGACTGTATCGCGCGCCGATTTCCAGCGTATGCCGTGTCATTTTCGGCGGCATAATATACTTTTGTCCCATACAGACTTCAATAAAATAACGGATAACGCCGCTATAATGGGCAATGCGCGGGAACATAATTTTTTTCTGGTTGGATGGAATTTCTACCGGTGTCATAATGTTCCCTCCTTGAAGTGAATGATGTCTACAAAGCTCTCCAGACGCGTCTCTACACCAGCGGTGCCGCTCTGTGCATCCAGTGTCAAATTCAAAATCGGAACGCCCTTCATGCGGCGCTGAATCATCTCGTTAATCATGGAATCCGGACCACACGGGAAGGCACTGAGCAAAATGATGCCATCCACCTTCTTTTTATTTGCCATTAAGCTACCAACGATTTCCCGACTCATCTCCCATTTGATGGTCGGCGAGATCGTTGTGCTTCGTTTGGATGCCGCTTCGCGTTCTGTAATATCTGCGCGAATTGGTGTGACATCCAGCTTGCGCAAAACATCCATAACCGGTTTTCCTAAGAACGGGTCTTCAATGACATAGCTGTGACCCGCAACAAGAATCTTGGTATTTTGAGATTTATATAGAGCTTCCTGTTCTGTCAGCAGTTTCTTCCATGTTCTCTGCTCGACGGCCTTTGCTGTCGCATAGGCTTTTTTGATTGTCTTTTTGTCAAAACCGAGCTGATTCCCCATACCGTAAAAAGCAGATTTTTCATCTTGTTTTTGCAGAACATCCAGATTATATGTCAAAAATTTCTGTGGAACGTCACGGAATACATTTTTTACAATATCTGGCATTGCTTCAAACCGCACGCACATCATGTGCTTGTGTCCGAAATTGCTGACACGCGGCACAAGGATATAATCGCACTTGCCGACCAGTGCTTTTACATGTCCCAGATAGATCTTCTCGGATAGACAGGCTTCATCGACACATAGTGCGGTGCCTTGATCTAAAATTTCTTTATCTGTCGTGCGACTGATCACAACTTCTGCGCCCAATTGCTGAAAAAATACCGTCCACAGCATGGAATACCTATGGTACAGCATGGCACGGGGCAGACCAATTTTTAAATTACTCATGTATTTGTCTTCCACCAACCTTTTGAATTTTTATATAAATTTCATTATATGCATATTGAAACAGCTTGTCAACTTCTCTTCTGTTAGAAGGAAATTTCGTGCATTTCTTGGAAATAAATACCAAAAAGTGTCTCTGAAAGCCATCAGAGACACTTTTAATTGCTTATTAGTTAAATCCGTATATTTTTCGAGAAATCCGATAGGCTACCTTACCTAAGAACCGTCCCGGTCTGCCTGGCAGATTCATATATCTGCTGATAACGCTGTGATGCAGCTTGTTATACAGCTGTCTGTCCGTCTGCTTCATGTATTCCCACAGCTCATCTCGCTTGTGGAGATTTTCCTTTGTACCGGACAAAATTGCCAGCGTCACCGTAATTGTCGTGACAATCTCTAAATAATTGAACATATATCTGCGGCATTTTCTGTCTTTGACTGCCAACAGATTGACATCGGTGAACATAATTTTATTGACGCGAATCTGCTGGTCAATGCGGCGAATCATGGTCTGTTCGTTGACCGATTGATCCTCTCGTCCGATATAGTACCGATACAGATCTACATCCATATAATACATATTTTTGACATACGGCAACGGCTTGTACACGTAAATATTGTCGACGTAGAAGGTATGCTCCGGCAGCTGCAAACCGCAGTCGTGCAACATCTGTGTGCGGTAAATAACCGAATGCATCAGAATATAATGTCCCTTGAACAGATGTCCCACATCATCCCAGCTGAACATCTTTTCTTTCGGAAATCCCTTCTGGCGCATGACTGCTTTATGCTTGCTGCCTTCCTTCTCATATACATAGTTGGCAAGGAACATGTCCGGCAGTGTATTCAGCTTAATGAGTGTCCGGAGACGCTTGAGCACACGTAGATAACTGTCACGATCCAGCCAGTCATCGCTGTCTACGACCTTGAAATACACGCCAGATGCATGTTTTAGCCCGGTGTTGACTGCCGCGCCATGTCCGCCGTTAGGCTGGTGAATTGCCTGAATAATATCCGGATACTGTGCAGCATAGGCATCTGCAATTTCTGCCGTTCGATCAGAGGAGCCGTCATCGACGATCAAGATCTCTACATCCTTTCCGCCCGGCAGCAAAGACTCAATACACTTTTCCATATACGCTTCCGAATTATAACACGGAACAGCAAAGCTTAACAGTTTCATTTGATTTCTTCTCATCCTTACACATACTTCTTTGCATGGTTACAAATACTTTCCTATTGTAAAGCATTTTTCTTTTCTTTGCAAGTCTAAGTATATCGTATTTGAGGGGTAATTTGCATTAAAATTTTGTGTCGATTTATGAAATCACGGATAAAAAACGGTTATTCATGCATGATCTGCCAGCGGTAAAATCCCCGATAGCCATCTTCTATGCTGTACGCTTCCCAGCCATGCTCCTGCATCCATGCGGCGAATTCATCACTGGTCTCTCCCGTATAGCACATCATGTAAATCGGCTTATCTTTGGGCAGCTCTGACATGCGGTCATTGAGTTCTTCCCAATAGATATGCATAGCTCCCGGAATAGTGCCCAGATGAAATTCCCGATCTTTTCTCAAATCCAGAATCAGTTTCTCTCTGGTATCCGCCATCATCTGTTCTGTTGTTCTGCTATATGTCTGCATCTATTTCCTCCTATCATCCCAGCGCAACATCCAGTGTCATCATCAGCGTAAAGCCCACAGCAAACAACAATGTACCCACATTGGAATGCTGTCCTTCGGACATTTCCGGAATCAGTTCTTCTACGACGACATACATCATTGCACCTGCTGCAAAGCTCAACAAATATGGTAGCCACAGAAGAATATGTGCCGCTGCCAAAATAGTCACCCAAGCACCGATTGGCTCTACTGCACCAGATAACACGCCGCAAACAAAAGATTTTCCCTTTCCCATGCCTTCTGCACGCAGCGGCAGAGAAATAATCGCGCCTTCCGGAAAATTTTGAATCGCAATGCCAATGGAAAGCGCCATCGCACCCATGCAAGTCAATCCGGAATTTCCTGCCAGCCAACCGGCATATACCACGCCGACAGCCATGCCCTCTGGAATATTATGCAGAACCACTGCCAGAACCAGCATCGTCGTGCGCTGTAGGCTGACAGATGGCCCCTCCGCCTCACTGCTTCCCATATGCAGATGCGGAATTACGCGGTCAAGAACAAGCAAAAACAATATACCGATCCAAAAACCGATAACTGCCGGCAAAAATGCCAGCTTTCCCATGGTGCCCGCCTGTTCCATTGCAGGAATCAGCAAACTCCAAATGGAGGCAGCTACCATTACGCCTGCGGCAAACCCGGTTAATGCGCGCTGTACCATTGGTCGCAGTGTGCGGCGCATAAAAAACACACACGCCGCTCCCAGCGAAGTTCCCGCAAACGGAATCAAAATTCCTTGAATGACTTCTATTGACATGTTCTCCTCAATTTCTAACAGATAAAAATCTGACGCGCTGTAAAACTATACTATTTTCATCCACATTTTAGTCTATTCAATCGCGTTTGTCAATAGTTGATACTGCGTCCTTACTCGGCAGCAATATCCTGGATGGCCAGTTGGTCAACAATATCCTGTCCGGCAGCTGTCAACGCTATACTGCCATGCATGGGGTAGGAACGATAGGCAGCGTAATCAAACTTTCCCAATGGAATGTCATAATCGACGCGGATCAAGCCCTTCAATGCCAAAGCCTGTATGGCCCAGCTATATTCTTCCTGTGAAAATTGAGAATCTTCCAAATAAATCGGTGTTTTTAAATTCCAGCTGGCGGCTACCGGAAGAAACGGTGTGATCGCCAAAGCCTGCAATAAAGCGTACTCTGCCGGAACCAAGGTCAAGGAATGGCACGCTCCGCCGCAGCAGGCACCGCAGTGATTTTTTTCGCAATTTTTTCCGCAGCTTTTTGAACAACTCATATCCACACCTCTCCTTTCATGATGAATTTATCTCAATTCATCGTAACGGAAAACATAGGGTCTGTCAATTGTCTTTTTTTCGCAAATATGCTATGATAACAGTATCCACAATACACAGAGGAAAAAACAACATAGGAGGAATGTTTTATGCGCAGTTTTGAATACAATACGCCGACTCATGTGGTCTTCGGCAAGGATTCTGTTGAAAAAATAGGCGTGCTTGTCGCAGAGCAGGGTTGCAAGAAGGTCTTGATTCACTACGGCGGCGGCAGTGCCAAGCGCAGCGGTCTGTTGGATCGTGTCGCTCAGTCCTTAGACAAAGCCGATATCGCTTACGTTATGTTGGGCGGCGTTGTGCCAAATCCTCGCCTGAGTTTGGTTCGTGAAGGTATTGATCTGTGTCGCAAGGAAGGCGTTGATTTTATTCTCGCTGTCGGCGGTGGTTCTGTCATTGATTCCTCTAAGGCAATCGGCTATGGTCTTGCCAATTTAGGAGATGTTTGGGATTACTATCTCAAGAAGGTTGTCCCGACCGCCTGCACGCCGATTGGTGCTGTTTTAACCATTGCCGCAGCAGGCAGTGAAATGAGCAATTCTTCTGTCATCACCAACGAAGAAGGTTGGCTCAAGCGTGGTATCAACTATGAATGCTGTCGCTGCCGCTTCGCCGTTATGGATCCGACGATTACGTATACGCTTCCGGCATATCAGACTGCCAGCGGTGCTTCAGACATCATGATGCACACGATGGAACGATACTTTACCGCAGAGAGCAACCCTATGGGCTTAACAGATGAATTGGCAGAAGGTCTGCTTCGTTCTGTGATGCGTGATGTGCAGGCTGCACTGAAAAATCCGCAGGATTATGACGCACGTGCCGGTCTGATGTGGGCAAGCAGTTTATCGCACAACGGCTTGACCGGATGCGGTACAGATGGCGGCGATTGGGCTTGTCATCAGCTGGAGCATGAACTTGGCGGCAAGTATGACATCGCACACGGTGCCGGTCTGTGCGCCGTGTGGAGCAGCTGGGCACGCACCGTGATGCCTGCCAATCCGGCACGATTCGCCAAGTTTGCCATGCATGTGCTGGGTGTAGAAGCCGGTGCAGATGATACAGAAACTGCCAATCGCGGCATTGACGCTATGGAAGCCTTCTTCCATTCTATCGGTATGCCGACACGCATTTCCGAGATGGGCATCACGCCGTCAGAAGATGATCTGCGAGAGCTTGCCTACAAGTGTACGTATATGGACACGCGAACCATTGGACAATTTGTGGTTTTGGACAAGCAGGCGATCTACCAGATTTATAAAAAAGCTGCTCAGTAAACCAATACAAGAAAGACATCCAGCTCGAAGGTGAACTGGATGTCTTTCTCTTTACGGGTGGCAAAAATCCGGCACGCCGATATCTGCCAAAACGACTGTGCCACAAAAAGCCTTTGCTGTTTCCGCTATATGTACCTGTTTATAGGAATCAAAGGCAATGGTGCAGTTTGCCCGGACGGCGCCGTCCGCTGCAATACCGGTGTCTGCCTGTAATCCGCTCGGCAAGTCTAGCGCAACAAGATACGCGCCGGAGTTCTGCATGAGATCGCAGGCCTTTCGTCCGGATGGACGCAGCCGCCCGTGAAAACCCGTGCCGTATAGTGCATCGACAACAACATCGGCTGTTACTTCGTGCACGTCATCGATGGTTTGAACGGCAATGGGCAACTGCTGCATCAGCGCATAATTGGTCTTTGCATCCTGTGTAATCGGCTCACCTTCTGCCAGAATCACTGTAACAGTCCATCCATCCTGCGCGGCAAGACGCGCAATGACAAATCCATCTCCTCCGTTGTTTCCTTTTCCGGCCAGCACTGCGATGCTTTTCGCGTTTGGCACATGCTGGCGAATACTATGATATGCCGCTGTTCCAGCATTTTCCATCATTTGATAATAGGAAATACCATTGGCATCGGCGTTTTTTTCGATTTGTTTCATTTGGGCAACAGTAACAACACGCATACTTTTCCTCCTGCTTTGATACGAACGGAAGCTGCCGACATGTTTCAAGCTACATTCTAATAAAAGTATAGCATTTTACAAGAAAGATTGCAATCTTCATAAAAGGCGCAGAAACCGCAATTTCCGGTTCTGCGCCTTCTATTTTCCTTATTTTGGCAGATGTTGCCGCACGATGCCAGAATAGCACTGCGCGACATCGCGCTCCAAGCGCTGCACAAAGGCGGCACTTTCTCCGTGCTGCATGTCCCGCAAATACGCGGTACCGTGCAATATCACCGCACATACCCGATGGATCAAATAGGCAGCTGCACCGGTGGTATCTCTTTCCGGCACAAGAAAAATCAAACAGCCCTCGATTTGCTGCCGTTCTTCTTCCACATATGGCATCTTGAGCTGCAAATATCCTATGCGGCAATGCTGCGTATATTCTGTCGTACAGCAAACAATCAATCGATGATACGGCTGCAAATAGCTATCCGATTGATATAACTGATATACCAGCTGTTGTTCCAACTGATTCGCTGCAATATCCTCGGAAATCATCATATGCGCCGCATAGTATGCCAGATCTTCTATCTTTTGAATGCTTGGAATCTGATGCCACGGAATATCCTGCGTCAGACGGAGCATTTCATCACTAAATCGTGCGATAAACGCAATGTCTTTTCTCTGTGTAATCGGACGCTCTTCCGGCTGACACTCCCGCTTACGCTGGATTGCCATGGTGAGTGCCGCATCAATGCGTGTAAAATCTCTCCGATTGAGCAGCGGACTGACTCGCATCGTCGGATAGGAGATCGGCAAATCAATGGTGGAAAGAATCAGATCTACCCCCTCTTGGCGCAATTGTCTGGTGTCAATATTGACAGCACTGACTATGCGATGCACGATAATCTGTGGAAAACGGCGTGTAATTTCTGCCGCCAAATGACTGGCCCCACTTATGCCAATCGGACACACCACGACAGCGGAAATATTCTGTGCTTGCTCCTGCATTCGTTCCATTGCCGCACCCAGATGCATGGCGATATACGCGCACTCCTCTGGTGGAATGGTCTCTATATGGAAAATTTCCTTGAACACCTCACAGGCATTGCGCGTTGCGGTATACAATTCCGGATAAATGTCTATAATTTCCTGCATCAATGGATTTTCAATCGGGCTGCCTAACCGCAGACGGCTGCATGTCGCCTGTAAATGTGCATATAATCCTTCTAACAGCTGTTCGTCTGCTGAAAAATCTAAATGCAGTTCGCGCTGTGCAGCATCAATGATACGTTGTGCCAAATACAATCGATGCACTTCTCCTGTCAGCAGTTCTGCTGTTTGTTCCGGCATAACATCGCTGTTTGCAAAATACATTGCCAAAAAGCCGATCTCTGCACCGTTTAACACAATCTTACTTTGTTCTTGCAGCATATCTGCCACGTGCTCAGCCATGGCATATTCCGGCAGCCGCCGGAATCGTTCCATCTCTTCTCGATCCAAATGCAACGGATGTCCCTGCCGAACGCGCCGAAGCATCAGCCCTGCGCAAAGATAGACACGCAAAAAGCTCTCATCGGTCAGATAAATCTCTTGATAGTTCTGCACCCGCCGGAGAATCGACAGCAATCCAAGCTGCTCTTCTCTGGAAAGCACGCGGAACAGCAGCGGCGGCGTGTTTTGCTCTGGAGCAGAGAAATATGTCATGACAGCGTCCGCATGAAATGCTGCGATGTGTTCAATGCGCGCTATCCGCCAATTTTTTTCTGCTCCTTCTATATATAAGCCTACACCGGTCTGTACATGCAGACAGATCTGGTAGCGCGCCAGCCAGTCGCGGATCCATGGCAGTTGCTTTTCTACTGCATCTCTCGAACAACGCAAACGCTCACTGAGCTGTTCCATAGACAAAATCCGCTGTGTATCCAACAGAATCTCCAACAATTCTGCCCATTGAGGTAAATACCGCACGTTATCTGCGCCTCCCTGCAACTCCAACAGCAAACAATGTCTGTTTTCTTCGCTTGCCTCAATAGATATGCCGCTTCCAGGTCTTGCTTGCACCCTGCAATCGCGTTCCTCCACCCAGTCGCGCACTTCCGGCAGCGCGCGTTGAACGGTTCGTTTGCTCAATTGCATCTGTTCAGACAGTTCTGCTAATGTAAGCGGGCACCCCGCTGGCTGCTCCAACAGCAATTGACTCAGCTGTTTTGCTCGCTGTGACAGCTCCATGTTGTCTTCCCGCCTTTCCTGATTCCTGACTATTTGTTAAATTATTAACAAATTTTGATAGTTTTGTGACGCTTTGCAAGAAAGATACCACATTTTCTCAGATTTGTCCACAATTGACGGAAATTTTTCTTTTGTGATTTTTTTAACAATTTTCGTTTTTCTCTCCGCCGGCACTGTTAATTCCTTGTATTTTCATCGTGTTACCGCGCTATATTTTATGCAATATATACAGTTTATTGGCGTGTCCACAGAGATGACGCCAAATTCCCGCCAGGAATCTACTTGTTCTGCCTTTGTTTTGACGTCATACTTGTAGTCACAAGAGATAAATCAACAAAACACAAACCACACCACAAAAGAAAGAGGTGCCAATCAATGATTACCATTGAACATACAGTATCCGAACCGGTATTCGTTCATGCGCAGGTCGCATCGGAGCTGACACAGAACATCCGATCTCTTGGCTCTTCCGTTCGACTGTTTAAAGACAATGCATCTATTGATGCGACAAGCATTCTCGCCGTCATCGGTTTATCTATTAAAGGAGGAGACCGTATCTCCTTTACCCTCTCCGGTGATTCCGAGGAGCAGGACGCAAAAGCTCTTTCCGCTTACCTTAACGACAAGCTGTAACAACATCGCCTAATCCATTTCACTATAAATCTCACATTCACTCAAATGTACGCTGCGGCTTCCCGCCGCAGCGCCGATCCCCCAAAGGAGGAACCATCATGCCAGAGAACAAAACGAGAGTTGCTGTTCTGGTACAGAATGAATTAAATCTCGATCTCAACAAGGTCTTTCATGATGCTGTCGCACAGGGCGCAGAAATCGTCAATATCCCACTGTACCATACACAGGACGTACAGGAAGTCATTGCCGCAGCAAAGGGCTTTGATTATGTTGTAGCCGGACGCGAACCGTGGAACACAGAAGTTCTCACCGCCTGTGCCGATCATTTGAAGGGCATCGCCCGTTTTGGCGCTGGCTTCGAGACGGTTGATTTGGAAAAAGCTGCCGAACTGGGCATCGCCGTGTGCAACGCACCAGGCGTCAATTCTAAGGCAGTAGCAGAACAAGCACTGGCTCTGACGCTTGCCATTCTGCGCAAAATCACTATTTATGACCGCAGCCTGCGAGCAGACGGCGTTACTGCTAAGATGTCGCAGACGCTGGAAGGCACCGTTGCTCTGCTTGGCTTCGGAAATATCGGCTGTGAATTTGCCAAGCTGCTCAGCGTCTTCCCAGTCAAAGTAATTGCTTACGATCCGTATCCGAACTATCAAGCAGCCAATGCACTTGGCGTAGAAATCGTTGATCTGGAAACCGCTGTGCGCACCGCAGACATTATCAGCCTGCATCTGCCGGCAGTGAAAACCATGAAGGATTTCGTCTGCAAAGATGTTATTGACCTGATGAAGGACGGTGTATATATCATTAACACCAGTCGCGGCTATGTTGTTAACGAACATGATTTGGCAGATGCTCTGCGCTCCGGCAAGATCGCCGGTGCAGCATTGGATGCGTTCAAGGTCGAACCGTTTGATCCGGACTCTGAGCTGAAAACTTTGCCAAATGTCGTTCTTACCCCGCATTCTGCGGCTGTATCCACACAAGCTGTACGCATGGTATTTAATCACTGTGCCGGTGTCATCGCTTCGTATATGCGCGGTGAGCAGCCACGCAGCTTGCTCAATCCAGAGTACGCAAAACACAGATAACAACAAATCATAAAGGAGAATACATGATGAACAAGGTAAAAGTTGGTGTCGTAGGTTATGGTACCATCGGTCAGCGTCTGGCTGACGGCGTGGTACGCATGGGAGATATGGAACTGGTCGGTGTGGCAAACCGCACCCCGAATCTGGGCGTTCGTGCTCTGAAAGAAAAGGGTATGCCGTATGACCTGTATATGTCTGACCCGAAATATGCAGATGCATATGCAGAAGCTGGCATTCCGGTATGCGGTACAATGGAAGATCTGGCAGAAAAGTGTGATATTCTGCTCGATGCAACACCGGCAGGCGTTGGCGCAGAAAACAAGAAGCTGTTTGAGCGCATGGGCAAGCCGTGCATCTTCCAGGGCGGCGAGAAGAACGATGTCGCTGATGTCTTTTTCCACGGTTATGCAAACTATGAAAAGGGTCTGGATAAGCAGTTCTTGAAGCTGACCTCCTGCAACACCACCGGTCTGATTCGTGCCGTTGACTGCCTTGACCGCAATTGCGGCGGTATTGAGCGCGTGGCAATCACGATTATTCGCCGTGTTGCCGACCCAGGCGATTATCATCGCGGACTGACCAACGCACTGAAGATCGACAAAGCTCCTTCTCATCAGGCAGTTGACCTCATGACGATCATGCCGCACGTAGAGGCTACTGGCATTCTGGTTCACACACCGGTCACCCACGGTCACATCATCACCATTACTGCACAGGGCAAGCAGAAAATCACCAAGGAACAGGCACTCAAGGCATTTGAAACCCATGACCGTATCCGCGTTGTCCGTATCGCAGACGGTTTCCTCGGCAATGCATCTATGTTCAAGTATGCCCGTGACCTCGGCAACCCGCGTGGCGATATGTACGAAATCGGCCTGTGGGAAGAATCTATCGTAGAATACGGCGATCAGATTATGTTTGCAATTTATATTCCGCAGGAAGCTGTTACCATTCCGGAGACGCTGGATGGTGTACGTGCTGCGCTGCACATGCAGGATACTATGGAAGAAGCAACCGCTAAGACGAATGAATATCTGGGGATGGCAAAATGGAAATAAAAATGAACGCCCTGCGCGGGCTTGATATTGCAGGCAAGAAAATTCTGTTCCGTCCGGACATCAATTCTCCGATTGATCCGGTCACAAAGAAGATTGTCAACGAAAACCGTCTGAAAAAGAACGCGGTTACGCTGAAATATATGCTGGAAAACGGTGCTGCTGTTGCCCTGATTGCACATCAGGGTGACACGCAGGATTATCAGAATCTGATTCCGCTCGAAGAGCACGCACAAAAACTGTCTGCCCTGACCGGTTATCCGGTACATTATATTGACGATGTTTGTGGTCCGGCGGCAATTGAAGCAGTGAAAAACCTGCCGGCAGGTGAAGCAATTATTCTGGGCAACCTGCGGTATCTGGGAGAAGAACTGTCTACATTCTCCAACTTTGTCAAGCTGAAGCCAGAAGACATGGGAAATGTATGGCATATCCGCAAGCTCTCTCCGCTGTTTGATCTGTATGTCAACGATGCCTTTTCTGCCGCACATCGTGATGCCCCGTCTATGGTTGGTTTCCCGCACTTCTTACCTGCAGCGGCTGGTTTCCAGTTCTTTGACGAGTATGCCGCTCTGGCATCCGTCAAGGACGGCGCACAGCATCCATGCATGTTTGTGCTCGGCGGAGCAAAGATCTCCGATGCCTTTGGTATGATGGAATCTGTGCTCAAGAACGGTACAGCGGATAAAATCCTGACCACCGGTGTCACCGGCATCATTATGCACATTGCGAACGGCGTGACATTTGGTGAACCGCAGATGAAATTCCTGCGCGACCGCGACATGCTGACCTTTGTAGAAGCAGCAAAGAAGTATCTCACAGAATATTCAGACCGATTTGAGCTGCCGCGCGACCTCGCCTATAATAAGGATGGCGTGCGTGTAGAACGCACGATTGACAATCTGCCGCAAGACGCGCAATTCATTGATATTGGTGCGCAGACGATTGCTGACTATCAGGCTCTGCTGGCATCCGCAAAAACCATTTTCGCCAATGGTCCTGCCGGCATCTATGAGCAGGAAGGCTTTGACATCGGCACACGCGGTATCTGGAGCGGTATTGCTGACAGTGAGGCATATTCTGTCATTGGCGGCGGCGACACCGTATCTAGTGCTACCAAGTTTATCGATCTGACCAAGATCAGCTATGTCTGCACCGCAGGCGGTGCCATGGTTCGCTTTATGAGCGGCAAAAAGCTCCCGCTGATTGCTGCTATGGAGCAGGCTTACGAGCGACAGAAGCTGTAAGTCATACAAATTTTCGTCTATTCTCTATTCTACTCTATTCCACATTCCCGCAGTGTCTCTCACCGGACGCTGCGGGTGAAAATCAAGTAAAACAGCACTTCTCTCCACACCTCATGTACGAAGACACACAGTTTTATCTACGAATCTGCTTTCTCACATTGCCATTTTTTCTCTTCCCTGTGTTCCTGGACCTGTGGGACACAGGGATTTTTTATTTTTACCTCTTTTCAGAAAATTACCATTGACAAGTGCACGCTTGTTTGTTATAATATTAATATACTGTTCAGCAGTACGGACACTTAGCTCAGTTGGTAGAGCATCCGCTTGACGTGCGGAAGGTCAGCGGTTCGAGACCGTTAGTGTCCACCAGAGCAAACACCCTGAAACCCGTATGGTTTCGGGGTGTTTGTTTGCTTATATGAGAATTTCATGAACTTTTACACTTTCTCATCCTCTGTCAAATGCATAATATACGCCATATTTCCTCTGCTCGATTCCAGAAATGCGTGCATTTATCGTTCTTTCCCGCCCTGTTTTGCAAACTGCTTCGGCGTCATACCAAAGGTCCGGCGAAATACCCGATCAAAATATCCTACATTATCAAATCCAACGGAAATCGCAATGTCCGATACGGTACTGTGTGAAAACAATAGTAATTCTTTTGCTCGATTCAGTCGATAATCGTTGAGATAACCGACCGGCGATGTCTGCATACCAGAGCGAAAACTGCGCAATGCCACGCTCTTACTGATGTTCGCAGAACTTGCAATGTCATCCAATGTAATTTTTTCTGCAAAATGATCCCAGATAAACTGCATCATCTTTCGCAGGCGTGCCTGTGCCAAAATATTTTTATTTTCCTGCTGTTCAGACTTCTCTTGATACAAATAATGAAACAATCTCGTCCATAATTCTGAAACGCCCGCCTGTATCCGCAGTTCTATTAAATCTTCTTCAGACAGACAAATATTCACAATGTGGTGATATAAATCCCGAATAGAGTGTTCCCCTTCCTGTGTCTGACGCATCACAACAAATGGCTTTCCGTGCAGAATGATAGGTCGAACATATTTTTCATAAATTAAAGAATATTGCGGCGCAATAATTTCCGGTAAAAATAAAATATCCGAAAAAACGCATCGTTCCTCTCGACGTTTCTGTGGCGCTTGGTATTTATGTATCACACCACTATTGATAAAGAAAGTATCCCCTTTTTGCAGTTCTATTGTTTCTTCCCCAATATGGCATTCAATTGCTCCCTGCAAAATTTCAACAAATTCCAATTCGCTGTGCCAATGCCACTCTACGGTTTCAAGCAGATTCCAATTAAAACGCTCTTTATAATACTGAAACGGAAATCGTTCCGTGCCATGCTGCTTCATCTCTCGAAGTGTTTCGTCCGTTACAATATGTACATCTTTTTCTGTCAACTCAGTAATAAAATTTCTTTCCATTTTCTCATCATCCTCTCTAGGATTAAATTTTATCATACTTTGTTCAAATAATACAGCTATACTCTTTATAATCAGATAAAGATTGAAAATTCATCTAAAATACGCTACAATATTCTTAACAATCTTTCACGAAAGGAACTTTTTTATGACTCAAGACTTTGAAACCGTAATAGAACCCGCATCAAATCCTATTTATCACGAAAAAAGCTCTACCAATACATATTCTGTCATTTCAACCATTGCTTTTTTAATTGGTGTTCCAGAACACATTTTTAAAAATGTACACGAATCTCCTGATATAGAAATATATCAAAAATTAAAATTCAATCGAAATGCCTGCATCATTCGCGATCTATGTATGGTGCGAACCGCAATTATTCGCCACTTTAAACGCATCAACCAAGAAGTTTTTCACAATTATCGGTTATTATCTTCCCTGAAAGAATATATTCCGGTGGAATGCATTCATGAACTGGGCAATTGGGGTATCAATCTGTTGAAGAAAAACACGCGGTTGGCGCAGTATATCGTTGACATCAATAAATATATTTCTGATCGAATCAACAATTGTAAAAATTTGTTTCCGCTCTGGCTGGAATGGGAATACGTCAAAAGCATCTTTATTATGCCGGATGGCTTGACAGAACCGGGTACCAAGCAGGCATCTGACGCATACTATGCATCGTTTGAATGCTATCCATATCAGATGTACATCAACTGGGTATTTTTCCAGAATGACGGAAATATTTTGTACAACGACAAGAAGTTTGTTACGCTTCTGTACCGTTGGCATGAGGACGATTTTTCCGATCTCAATAAGGTATCCAATGTAGACAACTCGGTAAAGAACAATATTTATGACTTTTTGTCCGAAAGCCGCGATACCGTCATTGTTGTTGACTGCGAAAACTCCGATCCATATGATTTGTGTGCGACGCTTAACAATCTGGAAGACTATCTGCGCGATAAAATTTCCAAAATTATGTTATTTGATGACGTGCACACCTCTTCTGCTTGGAAGGTATTGCAGGAACACACGGATATTCCCATCGAACGCATTGAGGTCGCGCGGCTAAAAGAAGATAAATCTCTTGTCGACACCCATATGACCGCCAATGTTGTGCGCGAATTTTATGCCAATCACGTGGATTCGTTTGTCATTGTTGCCAGCGATTCGGATTATTGGAGCGTCATCAGCACTTTGAAAGAAGCACGTTTTCTCGTTATGGTCGAACACGAAAAATGCAGCGGAAAGCTAAAGGAAGCACTGGATGACAGCGGAATTTTTTACTGCTATATTGATGATTTTTATTCCGGATCCGGCAAGGATATTAAACTGACTGCTATGTTGGCAGAAATGAAGCAGTATCTTGCCGATCACATTGATTTAAATGTAACAGATATGATGGCTTATCTGTATACCTCTACACGCGCTGTTATGTCGGATACAGAAAAGCATCAGTTCTACCAGAAATATGTGAAATCGCTATCCCTTGTCATCGGTGATGACGGCACTGTGTCGATTCAAATCAAAGGCAAATAACGATGATTTATACCAAACTAACCAAGTGCGCATTGCAGCTCGCCTATCAAGCCCATCAGGGACAAACAGACAAAAGCGGCCTTCCCTACATCCATCATCCGCTTCATCTTGCCGAGCAAATGCCGGATGAAACAAGCACGATTGTTGCTTTGCTGCATGATGTCATAGAAGACACTCCGATGACTGCGGAAGATTTGCGGCGCGCAGGTATTCCCGCATCCGCTGTGGAGACTATTTGTCATCTGACACACCGCCCGGAGATTCCTTATTTGGATTATATCCGTGCTTTGCGCAGTGACCCTATTGCCGTGCGCGTCAAACTCGCAGATCTTGCCCACAACAGTGATCTCTCGCGGCTGGAAACTATTATACCAAAAGATCTGCAACGCAGAGAAAAATATCAAACAGCGATTCAAATTTTGAAAATAACCGAAGTTGTTGCCGCGTTAATTTGGCAGGACAACCGATTTTTGATTTGTCAGCGCCCTGCCAACAAGGCGCGCGGATTGCTGTGGGAGTTTGTCGGTGGAAAAGTAGAGGCTGGTGAAACCAAGCCGCAGGCATTGATTCGAGAATGTCAAGAAGAGCTTGCCATTACACTCTCCGTCGGCAATGTCTTCATGGATGTCACACACTGCTATCCGGATCTGACGGTGCATTTAACTCTGTTTCATGCAACAATAGCACCGGGTACACCGCAGCTACTTGAGCATCACGATATGCGCTGGATTACGCCAGAAGAAATTGATCAATTTGATTTTTGTCCCGCAGACATTGAAATTTTGAAGCAAATCAAAGCATATGCGCAATAATATGATACAGAAAAACAGGGTCTGGCAACGCCAGACCCTGTTATCTTTCTCAGCTCAAAGGAATTAACCCTTGATATTCTCGCAAACAATTGCACCCATCTCGGAAGTGGACAGAACCTTCTCGCCTTCCTTGGCAATGTCAGCGGTGCGATGACCATCATTCAGTGCTTTTTCAACAGCCGCTTCGATGCAATCAGCTTCTTCACCCAGACCGAACGAATAGCGCAGCATCATAGCACAGGACAAAATGGTTGCAATCGGGTTTGCAATGCCCTTGCCTGCAATATCCGGTGCAGAACCGTGAATCGGCTCATACATACCCAGCTTAGTCTTGCCGATAGAAGCAGACGGCAGCATACCAATCGAACCGGTAATCATGCTCGCCTCATCGGACAGAATATCGCCGAACAGGTTGCCGGTCGTGATGACATCAAACTGACCCGGATTGCGAACCAGCTGCATTGCTGCATTGTCTACGTACATATCCTGATACTCAACTTCCGGATACTCTTCACGCAGCTTATGCATAGTCTCTCGCCATACACGGGAAGTCTCCAGTACATTTGCCTTGTCCACGGAGGTCAGCTTCTTATTGCGCTTCATCGCCATATCAAATGCACGGCGACCGATGCGCTCTACCTCTGTGACAGAGTAATTCATATCGTCCCAGCCAGTCTCACCCAGTTCGCTCTCACGGCGACCGCGCTTGCCAAAGTAAACGTCACCGGTCAGCTCACGGCAAACCAAAATGTCAAAGCCATCACCGATAATTTCCGGCTTAATCGGGCAAGCATCTGCCAGAGCAGCGTGCATCTGCGCCGGGCGCAGATTGACAAACAGCTCCAGATTGGAACGCAGACCTAACAGTGCGCGCTCCGGACGCTTATCAGACGGAACACTGTCCCACTTCGGGCCGCCAACGGCACCCAGCAGAACAGAATCCGATGCCTTACAAACATCCAGTGTCTCCTGCGGCAGCGGAATGCCAAACTTGTCAATCGCATTACCGCCTGCATAGCACTCGGTAAAGTTGAAGGTGTGGCCGAACTTCTCGCCAACGACCTCCATTGCCTTCATGGCTTCTGTAACGATTTCCGGACCGATGCCATCGCCCTTAATGACCGCGATATTGTACTGCATTATTTGTTTTCCTCTCTTTCTTTCAAGCTCTTGAGCAGACCGCCTGCAGAAATAATGTTCTGCAGGAACGGCGGGAATGCTGCCGCCTGAAATGTTTGACCAGTCGTGATGTCGGTGATAACACCGGTATCAAAATCGACCTCAACCTCATCGCCTGCACTGATAGCATTGGCAGCCTCTTCACTCTCCATAATCGGCAAACCGATGTTGATGGAAGAACGATAGAAAATACGAGCAAAAGAAGATGCGATAACGCAGGAAATGCCATTGTCGCGAATAACCTGCGGGGCATGTTCACGAGAAGAACCGCAGCCAAAGTTCTTGGTTGCTACCATGATATCGCCCTTCTTTACGTTCTTGACAAACTCGGTGTCAATATCCTCCATGCAGTGGGTAGCCAATTCTACCGGATCTGCAATGTTCAGATAACGTGCCGGGATGATAACATCGGTATCGACGTTATCGCCATATTTAAAAACAGAACCTCTTGCTTTCATGTGTAAAACCCTCCTTAGTCCAGCTCTGCCGGATCGGTAATATAGCCGGTGACAGCAGAAGCTGCTGCGACAGCCGGATTGGCGAGATAAATCTCAGAAGAAACATGTCCCATACGACCAACGAAGTTACGGTTGGTGGTAGAGATTGCCTTCTCATCATGTGCCAGAATGCCCATATGACCGCCCAGACATGGGCCACAAGTCGGCGTAGAAACAATTGCACCTGCTTCAACAAATATCTTTGCCAGACCTTCTTCGATGCACTGTAAATAAATTTCCTGTGTTGCCGGAATGACGATGGTACGAACGTTTTTCTTTACCTTTCTGCCCTTCAGAATAGCAGCAGCGTCGCGCATGTCCTGAATGCGGCCGTTGGTGCAGGAACCTATGACAGACTGCTGAATCTCAATCTTGCCCAACTCGTCTACAGTCTTGGTGTTCTCCGGCAGATGCGGACAAGCAACCGTCGGACGCAACTCAGACAGATTGATGGTGTATTCCTCATCGTACTGTGCATCCGGATCTGCTGCAAACTCGGTCACTTCACGATTGACACGATCCTTAATATATGCACGGGTCTTATCATCTACCGGGAAGATACCATTCTTTGCACCTGCTTCAATTGCCATGTTGCAAATGGTAAAACGATCATCCATGGTCAGCGAAGCAACGCCGTCACCGGCAAACTCCATCGAACGATACAGTGCACCGTCTACACCGATCTTGCCGATGATGTGCAGGATAACGTCCTTGCCGGAAACATACTTCGGCAGAGAGCCGGTCAGGTTGAACTTAATGGCAGACGGAACACGGAACCAAGCCTTACCGGTTGCCATGCCTGCTGCGAGGTCGGTAGAACCAACGCCGGTAGAGAATGCACCCAGTGCACCATAAGTGCAGGTATGGGAGTCAGCACCGATAATCAGTTCGCCAGGACCTACCAGACCCTTTTCCGGCAGCAAGGCATGTTCAATACCCATCTGTCCCACGTCAAAGAAATTGACGATCTCATGCTTGCCGGAGAAATTTCGGCAGGTCAGACACTGTTCTGCGGACTTAATATCCTTGTTCGGTGCAAAGTGATCCATAACCAGTGCGATCTTTGTCTTATCAAATACGTGCTCAAATCCGGCCTTTTCCATCTCGCGGATTGCTACCGGACCTGTAATATCATTTGCCAAAGTCAGATCCAGATCTGCCTCAATCAGCTGGCCAGCGGTTACGCTTTCCAATCCTGCATGGCTTGCGAGGATCTTCTGTGTCATTGTCATTGCCATAGGTGCTTTGCCTCCTCTATGTATGAAACAGCCCCGCCTGCCAAAACAAGCAGGGCTGTTTTTTCTCTTCCAAATTAGTTGTTCAGATACTTGTTTACGCCGTTGATGTAAGCCTTGATAGAAGCCTCTACAATATCAACAGAAACGCCGCGGCCGGTGATGACTTCCTGACTGTTCTCGCCAATAATCATCTTTACAACAGCCTCACTCTGTGCGTCCTGACCATCTGTCAATGCACGCAGCTGGTAATCTTCCAGCTGAACCTTCAGACCGGTAATCTTGTCGATTGCCGCAAACGATGCATTGATCGGACCATCGCTCAGCGCTGCGCGCTCAAAGCTCTCATCACCCTTGGACATCTTGATAACAGCTGTGGTGCTAATGGTATTGCCGCTATTGATAACATACTGCTGGAGCGTGTAGCGAACCGGACCGGATACCGGAACAACGCCGATCAGTGCTTCCAAATCACGATCCTTGATAACCTTCTTGCGGTCAGCCAGTACCTTGAATTTCTCAAATGCCTTATCCAGCTTTTCCGGAGTCAGGGTGTAACCCAGATCCTTCAGACGAGCTTCAAAGGCATGACGGCCGGAATGCTTGCCCAGAACAATGGCATTCTTCGGAATACCAACAGACTCCGGTGTCATGATCTCATAGGTAGACTTGTTGTTCAGGACACCATGCTGGTGGATGCCGGACTCATGTGCGAAGGCATTTGCGCCGATAATCGGCTTGGTCGGAGCAACCGGAACGCCGGTAATGGTCTGGATCATGCGGCTGGAACGGTAAATCTGTTTGGTGTCAATGCGAGTATCGCAGTCGAAGTAATCCTTACGGGTCTTGAGCGCCATAACGATTTCTTCCAGAGATGCATTGCCTGCACGCTCGCCGATGCCATTGATAGTGCATTCTATCTGGCCAATACCTGCCTGTACGCCAGCCAGAGAGTTAGCAACGCCCATGCCCAAGTCATTGTGGTTATGGCAGGACAGAATGACATTTTCGATGCCGTCTACATGCTCACGCAGGTACTTAATCAGGTCATAGTACTCGCCCGGTGTCAGATAACCGGTGGTATCCGGAATATTGATGGTGCTTGCACCAGCCTGAATGGCGGTGTCAACCACACGGCACAGGAAATCCCAATCCGAACGGGTTGCATCCTCTGCAGAGAACTCGATATTGTTCAGGAACTTCTTGGTGTACGATACATGATGACGAACACTCTCCAGAACCTCTTCCGGGCTCATCTTCAGCTTGTACTGCATATGAATCGGAGAAGTTGCCAGGAACACATGGATGCGCGGGTCAACAGCTTCCTTGACTGCGCCCCAAGCAGCATCAATATCTTTCTCCACGCAGCGTGCCAGAGAGCATACGGTAGAATTTTTAACGGTATGTGCAATGGTTGCAATCGCAGCAGCGTCTCCCGGAGATGCAATGGCAAAACCTGCCTCCATAATATCAACGCCCAATGTTTCCAACTGACGGGCAACCTCAATCTTTTCGCTGAGGTTCATGCTACAGCCTGGAGACTGCTCACCATCTCTCAGGGTCGTATCAAAAATCCGAATCTGTCTTGACATAACGTATATCCTCCATACAAATGTAAAAAATTACTGGTTCAAACGCTGTGTGCGATGGGCATAAAAAAAGCTCTCATCTCGCCAAAATAACTTTGGAAACAGAGACGAAAGCAAACTTCCGCGGTACCACTCTACTTGTCGCCATACTTATAACTTGTACCGTAAGACGACCGCTCAACGCATCCAGCAATGCGCTTCCCCTGTAACGGTGGGAGATCCGTTCCAACCTAATCAGATAACATAAAAATATCGTCTGTTTCAGCGGACTGTTCCAAGGCGAGTTTCACTGCTGAACGACACTACCTCACACCAAACGGCAGCTCTCTGAAGACGGCTTACAGTTACTAAACCTTTTCATCACATTTAAGTATTAATGATTGTGATTAACATTATATTCACTTCTTCTTCATCTGTCAAGCGTTCACCGCAATTTTTTGCAAAAGAATCTCATCGTCCATATCCCGCGTAGCCAAAAAGAAACATCGTATTTTTCGGTAAAAGCTCTTGACATCGCGCTTTTATCCGATGTATAATAAACGCAGAATTTGATACCAGCACAGCGATGACGGAGAAAAGTAGTTCCGGATCGGTTTAACAGGGATAGCGTGTCATAGACTGAGAGCGCGCTTTGAACAAGTCGGATTGAAGTTCCCTCCTGAGCTTTCGCGCTGAACACAAGTAGGCGCGAACGGTTGCCCCCGTTAGAAGGCTAGAATATCGGGCTTCCCGGCCTCGTATTTGAAAAAAGTGCGGCATTTTTTATGCCGAATTTGGGTGGTACCACGGAATTGTCTTTCGTCCCTGTTCGCGGGCTGAAAGGCTTTTTTTATGCTCACTTTTCGTGCGGTATCAGCCGGGAAATATATTTTCCAAGGAGAAAGAATATCATGATCGTTGTATTGAAAAAAGGATGCCCGAAGGAAGAAGTAGAACGCCTTACCAACTGGATCGAGCATTTTCATGTATCTGTAAACCCAATTGTCGGTGAAGAGACCACCATTCTGGGTCTGGTCGGTGACACTTCTGCCGTTGAGAAGGACACGCTGATGCTCAACCACTGGGTTGACCGCGTAATGAAGGTGCAGGAGCCATTCAAGCTGGCAAACCGTCAGATGCATCCGAACGATACCATTGTAAAAATCGGTAATAACGTAGAGGTCGGCGGCAAAAAGATCGTTGTCATGGCTGGTCCGTGCTCGGTTGAAAGCGAGCCGCAGATCTGCGAAATCGCAGAGGAAGTACAGCGTCAGGGCGCTGCTGTCCTGCGCGGCGGCGCTTGGAAGCCACGTTCTTCCCCGTACTCTTTCCAGGGTATGAAGGCACAGGGTCTGGATCTGCTTTGCATCGCAAAGGAAAAGACCGGTATGCCAATCGTTACCGAGATTACCAACCCGGCACACATTGAGCTGTTTGAGGGTCGTGTAGACTGCTATCAGGTCGGTGCCCGCAACATGCAGAACTTCGAGCTGCTCAAGGAACTGGGCAAGACCAACACACCGATTCTGCTCAAGCGCGGCTTTGCAAACACGCTGGAAGAGTTCCTGATGTCCGCAGAGTACATTATGGCTGGCGGCAACGATCAGGTTATCCTGTGCGAGCGCGGCATCCGTACCTACGAGACCTATACCAGAAACACTCTGGACATCAGTGCTGTTCCGGCTCTGAAGCGTCTGAGCCATCTGCCGGTTGTTGTTGACCCGTCTCACGCTGCTGGTATCTACTGGATGGTAGAGCCGCTGGCAATGTCCGCTGTAGCCGCTGGTGCTGACGGTCTAATTATCGAAGTACACAACGATCCGGCACACGCTCTGTCCGATGGTGCACAGTCTCTGACTTACAAGCACTTCGCACGCACCATGGATAAAATGCGTGCTGTCGCTGCTGCTGTCGGTCGCGAAGTCTAAGCAGGAGGACATACATATTATGTACCATCTTTCCCTTCATGGCTCCAATACCGATTCCGATATTTATATCGGTTCCGGCATTTTCTCGCGGACTGCCAAGCACATCGCAGAAAAGTTCCAGCCGACTCGCATTCATATCGTCACGGATTCCAACGTCGCACAGCTGTATTTGGAACAGCTGCGCGCAGAATTCCCAATCGGAGTCACCACTACGGTGATTCCGGCTGGCGAGGAATATAAAACCTTAGACACCGTTGCAGGCATTTATGCTGACCTGAGTGAGGCAGAATTGACTCGTTCTGATTTGGTCATCGCCTTGGGCGGCGGTGTTGTCGGCGATATTACCGGCTTTACAGCAGCCACCTATCTGCGCGGCATTCACGTGTGCCAGATTCCGACTACGCTGCTTGCACAGGTAGATTCCTCTGTTGGCGGCAAAACCGGTGTCGATCTGCCGCAGGGCAAGAATCTCGTCGGCGCGTTTTATCAGCCGGAGCTGGTTATCATCGACACAGACATCCTCTCTTCCCTGCCGGAACGCATTTTCAATGACGGCATGGCGGAAGTAATTAAATATGGCTGCATCTCCAATCCGGACATTCTGAACATGATTGCTCAGCCGGACTTCAAAAGCAATATGCAGCATATTGTCTATGAGTGTGTCCGCATCAAGCGTGATGTTGTCCAGCAGGACGAGCATGATACCGGTCTGCGCATGATTTTGAACTTTGGCCACACCATCGGTCATGGCGCAGAAAAAGTTGGACATTTTACCGAGCTGACGCATGGTCAGGCTGTTGCCATCGGCATGGTACAGGCGGCAAAGCTCGGAGCCAAGTTGGGAGAGACCGATTACACCCAGCAAATCGCAGAAATCTGTCAGGCACATGATTTGCCGACAGAGCTGCCGTATCCCATTGAGGATGTCTATGTTGCCATGCTGCACGACAAAAAGCGCGCCGGTGACAGCATCAATATGATTCTGGTACATCCGATGGGCACAGCAAATATTCATAAAATCCCGCTGGAGCAGTTACATACGCTGCTCACCGCTGAATAAGGAGAGATTGTCATATGGGTTCTGTTTGGGGAAATGCAGTCAAGCTTTCCATTTTTGGTGAATCACATGGCGGTGGCATCGGCTGTGTACTCGATGGTTTTCCGGCCGGTGTGCCATACGATGAAGAATTTATTCTCGCTGAAATGGATCGCCGCGCACCGGGAAAAAATCGTCAGTCCACAGCACGCCGAGAAAAGGACCTTCCCAAGGTCCTTTCCGGCATTTTTGAGGGCAAAACCTCTGGCGCTCCGATTTCCTGCGTCATTGAAAATACCGATACCCGTTCTAAAGATTATCGCAATTTAATCGAACAGCCGCGCCCGGGTCATGCAGATTACACCGGTCGTGTCCGCTATCAGGGCTGCAATGATTACCGCGGCGGCGGACATTTTTCCGGCCGTCTCACGGCACCGCTGGTCTTTGCCGGTGCGATGTGTAAGTTATTCCTGCGCTCCAAGGGCATCGAAGTCGGTTCGCATATCGCTGCCATTGGTCAGATCATGGATACGCCGTTCGATGATGTAAATGTACCTGCGGAACTTCTGGAAAAGCTGCGCACACAGGCATATCCGGTCATTAACCCGCGCGCAGAAGAAGCAATGCTCGCACAAATTGACCAGGCAAGAGCGGCGCAGGATTCCGTCGGCGGCATCATCGAATGTGCTGTCACTGGTGTTCCGGTCGGCATGGGATCTCCGATGCTGTCTCCAGTAGAAGGACGTTTGTCCTCTATTCTGTTCTCTGTTCCAGCTGTCAAGGGTGTGGAATTTGGCGCAGGCTTTTCTATTGCAGCTATGCGCGGCTCTGAAGCAAACGACTGCATGTATTTGGACGGCGATACGGTCAAGACCGAAACCAATAACAACGGTGGTATTTTGGGCGGCATCACAAACGGTATGCCAATTATTGTCCGCACCGCGATTAAGCCGACACCATCTATCTCCCGCGAACAACACACATTAAATCTTACAGATCAGCAGGTTGAACCGCTGGTTATCAAAGGACGTCATGACCCTTGCATTGTGACTCGTGCAACACCTGTCATCGAAGCGGCAGTCGCTGTTGCTGTCACTGACCTGTACATGGAGGCTTACGGATATGCGAGATCTTAAAGATGTGCGCCGCGACATCAGCGCGATTGACCACGAAATTTTAAAGCTGTTTCTCAAGCGCATGAAGTGTGCCGAGGAGGTCTCTGACTATAAAATGGAGCACGGCGGTCAGGTTTTGGTTCCATCTCGTGAGACAGAACTGATGAACACCATGCTGCAGGATATTCCGGATGAACTCAAGTTGGAATACTCTTCCCTGCTGCGCACGACAACGCGCGTCAGCCGCAAGCACCAGTACGCACGGATGCTTGAAGCAGAGCCGCAGCGATTGCAGTTGGATCTACAGCCACGCAACGACGATCCCAAAACTGTATATTACGGTGGTCTGCCAGCATCTTATGCAGAAATTGCCGCCATGGATTTGTTTCCGAATGCCGAGCGTATCCCACAAAATTCATGGGAAGATGTATTCCATGCGGTTTTGGACGGAAAAGCCGATATTGGTGTCGTTCCGGTAGAAAATTCGACAGCCGGAACCGTCAATGAAGTCTATGATCTGTTGGAGCAGTACGGCTTATACGTCACCCATTCTCACATCAAGTGCATTCGTCACTGTATTGCTGCCTGCAAGGGGGCATCTTTTAATACCATTAAAGAGGTCCACTCTCACCCGCAGGCACTGCGTCAATGTCAGCAGTACATCAAAAAGCACGGCTTGGAAGCAATTGAAGAAAGCAACACCGCCGTGGCAGCACATGACGTTGCGCAAAGCGGCGATATTTCCCGTGCGGCAATTTGCTCCGAAGCCGCAGCAAATCTGTATGGGTTGGAAATTTTGGAAGAGCATGTCAATGATGCAGATTTTAATCAAACGCGTTTTATTTCGGTTTCCCGTTCCTTGTCTGCACAAAAAACTGATACGCGCGTGAGTCTCGTTTTGACTCTGCCGCATATTGTTGGCAGTCTTTATGGTGCATTGGCCGTATTTGCCGATTATGGTGTCAACATGACAGAAATTCACTCGCGTCCGCTGCGTGACATGCCTTGGAATTATTGTTTCTACATTGATTTTGACGGAAATCTGCTGCGACAGGATACCCGCGCATTGATTTATCAGACCATGCAGGAGTGTTCCTATGTTCGCATTTTGGGTTCTTATCCCGCAACACAAGACAGTGAGGTGAAAGCATGAGTTATCCATTGACTACCGCTCGCGCGCTGTGCGGCGATGTGACCGTTCCGGGCGATAAATCCATTTCGCATCGTGCAGTAATGTTTGGCGCACTGGCTGATGCCGACACGCACATCACGGGCTTTTTGATGGGCGAAGATTGCTTATCTACCATCTCCTGTTTCGAAAAAATGGGTGTCTCTATTGATGTTTCAGAAAAAGAAGTCATCGTTCACGGTGTCGGCCTGCACGGTCTCAAAGCACCGACAGAGCTGTTGTATACCGGTAATTCCGGCACGACAACTCGTCTGCTGTGCGGTATTCTCGCCGGTCAGCCATTTTCTAGCACATTGAACGGTGATGCATCCATTCAAAAGCGACCGATGGGACGTATTATCAAGCCGCTGCGCGAAATGGGCGCAGATATTTCGGGGAAAGACGGCAATTTATGCCCTTTGAACATTCATCCTGCGCCGCTGCACGGCATTCGTTATGACATGCCGGTCGCATCAGCACAGCTGAAATCCGCGATTTTACTCGCCGGATTGTTTGCGGATGGTCCGACAACCGTCATTGAACCGGCTCCTTCCCGCGATCACACGGAACGAATGTTGCGTGGTCTTGGGGCGCAAGTTGTTTCCAACGGAACAGAAATTACCCTGACACCGCCGAAGGCGCTGCACGCAGTCAATGTAGAGGTTCCGGGTGACATTTCATCCGCCGCATATTTTCTCGTTGCCGGCTTGATTCTGCCAAACAGCGATATTCTCATTCGCAATGTTGGCATCAACCCTACGCGCACCGGCATTCTGGATGCACTAGAGGCGATGGGCGCAAATATTGAGCGTCTGAATGAGCGTGGTACTGTCGAACCGATCTGTGATCTGCGCGTTCGCTCTTCTCATCTGCACGGCACGACAATCAGCGGTGATATGATTCCTCGTCTGATTGACGAGATTCCGGTTTTAGCTGTTGCTGCTGCTTTTGCTGAAGGAGAAACCATCATCCGCGACGCACAGGAACTGAAGGTCAAGGAATCCAACCGTATCGCTACGATGACAGCAGAGCTTTCCAAGACCGGTGCCGATGTGCAGGAGACTGATGACGGCATGATCATTTGCGGTGGAAAGCCGCTGCATGGCGCGGATTTTGCAAGCTATGCCGATCACCGCGTTGCCATGAGCATGGCCGTATGTGCTCTTGCTTGCGAAGGCGATTCCTCCATTGATGATCCGAATTGTGTTGCCATTTCTTATCCGACGTTCTTTAAGACGCTGGACGCCCTCAAGCAGAAAGGAGTGTGAATCCATGATTTTGACCATGGATGAATTTCGAAGCTATGTACCGAGTAAGCCGACGTTTGCTCTGTTCGGACACCCTATCGCACATACCATGTCTCCCGAGCTGCACAATAAGCTGTTTCAGGTTTCCGGAAAAGATTGTGAATACTTTGCTGTCGATGTGCCTCCGGAGGATTTAGAAGAAGCGATGCACATCGCATCGCAAAAATGCGGCGGTTTAAATCTGACCATCCCACATAAAAAAGCTGTATTTCAATATCTCGATGCTGTTGATGAGACAGCTAAAAATCTCGGCAGTGTCAATACAGTATTTTTTCATGACGGAACTGCTATCGGCTATAACACAGATATTCTAGGCTTCTCCGGCTCGCTTGAATTTGACGGCATCTCTGTAGAAAACAAAATCGCTGTTATCTGTGGCTATGGCGGAGTTGCCCGTGTCATCTGCTATCATCTTGCCAACGCCGGTGCAAGGGTTCTGATCACCGGTCGAAATTTGACCAAAGCAAAGGCTCTGCGCAATGACATTCGCTCGTATCTGCCGCAAGCTGACATTGACGTTATGCCTGCAACACAGTTGCCGCGTGCCACGGCCATTCTTGTCAACGGCACGCCGCTCGGTATGTATCCGCATGAAGAGGCTTGTCCGCTGGAAAAGCTGCCTATCGGCACAGAATATGTTTTTGATACGATTTACAATCCGCCGGAGACCGCTTTTATGAAGTTGGCTCCGCACAGCGTCAAGACACGCAATGGTCTATTGATGCTGGTATTGCAGGCAGCCTATGCACAGACCATTTGGTTTGACACACAGTTTGAATCTGCAGACTTGACACGCATTTTGCGTCTATTATCCGGAGACATGGCAAAAAAACGTCTGCATGATGTCTATAGCAAACATAACATTGTCCTATGTGGCTTTATGGGCAGCGGCAAGACGACCATTGGACGCAAGCTCGCTCGGACGCTGCAATACGAGTTTATCGATATGGATGACTATCTGGAAAAGCGCGAGGGCAAAAAAATCTCAGATATTTTTGCAGAAATCGGCGAATCCGGTTTCCGCGATATTGAAACCGATTGTGCCCGCGAGATTGCCGACCGCACCGGATGTGTCATCGCATTGGGAGGTGGCGCAGTCCTTCGTCCGGAAAATGTCGAGCTGTACAAGAAAAATGGTCTGCTGATTCACCTGAACACACCATTCTATCGCATTGTACAGAACTTGAGCCGCGACACCACGCGCCCGCTTCTGCAAGGCGATAAGGAAAAGCAAACGCGTTTGTTGTTCAATAAACGGAAAAAAATCTATTTGAATTGTGCGGATCGCTCCGTATCCGGCACACGCATCTCCGAGATCATGGATGCTGTGTTCCGTGCGATTTAAGGTAAAAAAGACTCCTCCAACCTGCAGTGCATATCCGCAGTGTTTTTATCTGTATTTGGTAATCGTTACAATTCAGACATAAATTTTCCATAAATTATTTAAATTTTCTTTCAAATTTCGTCACCATTTTTTAGATCAGATCGTGTATGATAATATCGATAAACAATGAAGCATCTCTACCACAGGTCAGCTGCCCGGCCGGAATTTGGTTCAAAAGCGGCAAACAACTTACTCCTCTTTTCTCGGCAAACTTGCTGAGAAAAGATTTCATATATTTTTTCTTTCTCCTTTCTGAAAAACTGTCGCGGCATGGTTCGCGGCTTTTTTTCATATTTCTGTTATTCATATTTTAGCAATAATTTCTTCTATATTTCTTCAAAAAGAGTTCTTCATATGGTCACGCAAAACCGAGAAATTTGCGGTATACTAATACCAGAGTTAAGGAAAACAAAAAAACACGCGACTTAAAACATAGTTTAACTCAAACGGTTAACTGTCCGACCGCAGCAATAGTTGGAAAGCGGCAGACAACCAACAAGCTCCATTCAGTAAGACTGAGTGTGAATTGATTATATCTTTTCTTTTTCATTTTTTACTCCTTTCATTTAAAAAATCCCGTTGGACGAGTCCAACGGGATTTTTGTTTATCTATTCTACTATACCACCTGCTTGGCTTCTTCTCTCAAGTCTCGGAATCGTTTACCAAACAAAATCTGAACAATCAGCGGAATGACCATAATACACCAGATAATCGGCTCGGACAAAATGACACCCATATACGCCAAGTGCGGTACCAGCAGGAATACGACAGCAACCTTGCCGATCAACTCAATGGCACTAGATACCAACGGCGTGACCATATCACCCATACCCTGCAGCGAATTGCGCAATACAGAAATGACAACCGTGACAAAATACAGCACTGTATTTATCCGTAAATACAACGACGCTGTGTTGATGATTTCCGGCACATGTGTGCCTGTGACCATATAAACGAACGATGGAACAATCGTGTACGCCATCAGCACAACGATCAAGCACCAACACCACGACAAAATCAACGCCCGCCAGATGCCTTGCTTGATGCGCTTGAGCTTGCCTGCACCGAGATTCTGGCTGCAATATGTCGCCATCGTCGTGGCAAGAACCGAGTACGGCATCATGAACAACTCTGTCAGCTTACGTGCCGCTGTATGCGCGACGATAATATTGGCGCCAAAAGAATTGATCGCACTCTGCAACACCACAGAACCCAAATTGACTAGAGACAACATAAATCCCATGGAAAGCCCTGTGCTATACATCCATTTAAATACATGCGGGTCATGCAGAAAACGAGAGAAATCTTCCCGTGATGGAACCAGCTCCGGATACTTGACCTTGATAAATATCAGGCACATCACAACCGAAATAAACTGCGAGAATACGGTTGCACAAGCAGCACTGGCAACACCCATATGGAACACGCAGATGAGCAGCAGATCCAATCCAACATTGCCAAGCGTAGCGGCTAACAGAAAAATCAGCGGCGTAATACTGTCTCCTACCGCACGCAGTGTTGCCGCACAGGCATTATAAAATACCGTGACAATCATACCGAGTAAAATCACACGGAAATACGAACAGGCAAGCGGCAGCAAATCTTCCGGTGTATTCAGTACACGAAGCAACGGCTTCAGGAAGCCAACCGACAGCAATGTCAAAGCAATAATTGTGCCAGCACTCAAAATAATGGTTCCTGCAATGGCTTTCTTCATGCTCTTTTTATCGCCAGAGCCAAAAAAACGTGCCGTGACAATCGCAAAGCCATTGGTCATGCCCATCAAAAAGCCGATAACCAGCGAATTGAGCGAATTCGTCGCACCGACAGCCGCCAGTGCATTCTCTCCCAAAAAGCTGCCAACGATGCGTGTATCCGTCAGGCTATACACTTGCTGGAACAGTTGTCCGATGAGCAGCGGAATCGCAAATTGCAAAATCAACCGCGTCGGATTTCCTTTTGTCATATCCTTCATATACTTCTATCCTCTTACAAAAAACTGGTACCGGAAAATCCAGTACCAGTTTATCCTATCACGTTTACATATTGTTTACAATCCGCATTCCGTACAAAAAATATACAGATTCTTTGAGAAAATCTCAATTTATTTCATATCGAAATATTGCGGTTTTAATCCTCCCAAGGACGAATACGATAGCGGGCGCCAATGCGATCACAAATAGCCTGACACTGTTTCTCTTCTTCATGAGAAATCGTTGTGTCAACCGTTGTCATCACGACCTCAATTTCCTGTTCACCGGCACTCTTTGCAAATGCCAACATCGCATCAAATGACTGCTCGCCAAACTTACTGCGAGTCAGATTGAGGTATTCTTGTGCATTGGGCGTATTGAGGCTCACTGACACGACATCAATCAAGCCGCGCAGCTTCGGCGCAATGGATTCTCCATTGACCAAATCGCCGAGACCATTGGTGTTAATACGGATTTTTTTATCCGGACATACCTGCTTGATATATGCTGCCGTTTCCAGCAGCGTATCTAACCGTTCCGTCGGCTCGCCAAAGCCACAGAATACGACCTCTGCATAGCGCTGTAGATTCACGCCATCAATGGCTTTTTTTACCTCTTCAATGCTTGGCTCATGCTCCAGCCACAGTCCGCCAGATTTTCCTACCGTATCCATAGTCTGGCGCAGACAAAACGTGCAGGCACATGGACAGCGGTTGGTCAAATTGATGTACAGTCCATCGTGTACATCATATACAATTGTCATTTCTTTTTTCATCTCAGGATCCCCCTCGTTATTTCAACGTAGTCAAGTATTCTTCAAAGCAAACGCCATCGGTCTTTGGCAGTCCCAATTCAATTGAACGCAGAATGCATTTCTTAATAAAACGCGATGCCTTGCGCACGGAATCTTCAAATGGTACATGGTTGACAGCATCTGCCGCGATAATCGAAGAAAACACATCGCCAGTGCCAGAGCGCTCACTGCCGATACGTTGGGTACGCAACAGCTTTGCCTGTCCGTTTTTTTCATAAATCAAATTAGAAACATAAGCCTTTTGCGGAATGCCAGTAATGACAATCTTTTCCGGCCCCTGTTCTGCCAATTTACGCGCGAGTGCATCCAACTCCTTCATGGTCCAATGTCCTTCATGAAATAGCGTATCGGTCAGAATACAGGCTTCTGTCAAATTTGGTGTCAGAATGTCTGCATAGGCTACCAGCTTCTTCATGGACTGGCACATTCCCTCTGTATATGTCGGATACATTTTGCCGTGATCTCCCATGACCGGATCAATAATCACGATTGTATGTACTGTGCAGAAATCCTCAATAAATTTCTGTACAATGGCAATCTGCTGCTCAGAGCCGAGAAAACCGGTCTGAATACCATTGAATTGCAAACCAAGCTTTTTCCAGTTATCAATATACGTCTGCATTTTATCCGTGTAATCATCAAAAAAGAACTGCGGAAAACCGGTATGATTAGAAAAAATTGATGTCGGTACCGGACAGCACTGTACCTTCAACGCAGACAAAATCGGCATGGACACTGCAATTGAGCAACGTCCAAAGCCGGAAAAGTCATTGATAACAGCAATTTTCTTTTGTCTGTTGTGATCTATCATGCACGACCCTTTCTATCTGTCGTGAGGAATGCACGAACCTTTGCTTTTTCAAGCAGCGCACCAACACCGTAGCAAACAGCCAGATTGAGTACTGCCTTGACGGAAAGTCCCGGTGTCGAAGCCAGTCCCTGTGCCAGTCCACCGTACAAGAACGCGCCAGCTACGGTATAACCGACAACCATCCAAACCATGCCGATGACGCAGGCAATCAGCGTTTTCACAGAAAACAGCTTGCATGTCTCCTCTTTATACGCAATTTTTCCAACAAAGTACGCCATCAACGACTTAATAATAAAGGTCGGAATAGCCCAGTATGCATAACCGGTCAGCAAATCCGCCAGAGCAGAGCCAATGCCGCCAGCCCAGATGCCGGATCTTTTGCCGACAAACAAAACAGTCAACAAAATAAATGCATCGCCAAGATGTGCATAACCCAACGGAATCGGAATCTGGATTACCATCGTCGCAATGCAAGTGATCGCAGCCATAACTGCCGTCAGACATAGAAATCGCGTTGTGTATTTTGAATTACTCATGTCATATCACCTCGTGCAGAAGTTATTTTTTCACTGCAGTCATTATATCGCATAACTGTGCACAATAAAATGTACAATTTTTCATTATTTTATCAGCACAGTCTTTCGGATGCATAATTATAAACTGTCATCATTCTAGTGAAACTATCTCATCAGCCTTTTCCATAATTTTTATGTGATCTGTATTTTTTCTAAATTCGATAACTTCTTCATTAGTCCGAAAGAGCATTATTGATTCATACATCTTTTTTCCGTCTACATTTTGTAGCATAATCTCAAACTCGTCCCGACTTGGAGACGTGAAATCTAATTTTTCTATACATGCATCAAAAATTCCCAAGACACCTTTCAACGAAATCGTTTGACCTAATAATTCATACTGCTTTTCAGCAGTAAATTCAAAATATATTGCCTTGTCTCTAGAAGATATATCATTTTCATCTTGAAAAATCCCCTTACCTCTTACCTTGCCATATTGTTTATATACTTTGTATGGTTTTTTTTGAACAATGCAACGATATATTTCTTCTGCGTATCTTGAGTCTCTTACCGTAACCCCATCCTTAATATCAAATTTAATCTCAAATATGTTCTCTAGCTCATATAATTTTCTCCAAAAATCTATTGTTTGCTGAGATATTCTCTTTTCTGACAAAGCAGTTTCTCTTAAAAGTATCTCATTATCAATCTTTCCCTTCCCATCCATAAAGGCATTATAGATTCCATATGCAGATAAAATGTCTTGTACACTTTTAGCATTTTTAGCGCTAAGAGTAAACGTAATCGTAAATTCTTTTTTTTCCGTATTTACGTAATATACTACTGAAAGAGGATATTCATCTATACTTTCAAAATGTTGAATATTTAGACTATTATTAGGTAGTCTATGAATATGCATCGTTTTATCATATCCATTTCCACTGAACACTATCTCGAATGGCTGTGGAAATGGTCTGGGCTTCATGATTAATCGTATATCTTCTCCAAATTTAAAATCTTTAAGCGGTGCTTTGATAATATCCCGTGCTTTTATTTTTTTTCCGTTTATTTTGAAACATCCCTCTTTATCAGGAAAAATTGTTGCAACTGTTTGTGAGTTATATAAATATTGTTCAATTTGTTCTGGTGTTGAATTCTTTGGCATAATATTTTCAGCCTCTTTCGGCAATTGAACGTTTTCTGCTTCAAGATTAAATCCTTCTGAAGAATCCAATCTGCAAATTCCTTCTTTCATATAGCTATACTCAAACCCTTCGGGCAAATCTTTATTAATAGCCTCCATAACTGCCTTGGGTGGTGCAGATGAATATTGGGGTTTTTTAATAAAAGTATCTTTAAAATTAGCAAACATTATAAATCCCTCCATATTTCGGACCAAATTATTACCTTAGAAATAAGTTTATCGCTTTCACTCGTTCCTAATTTTTTGCTCTTAATGACTTCAGAAACCTTTGCAAATTCTTCCGTGCTATTCAAAATAATGTATTTTACGTCATCAGCGTTGAATTGAAGCCAACATTCCTCCGCCCCGGCAAGTGTTTTATTTAATACCTCTTTAACGAATAGATCATCTTCATCTATTGCTTGTGGTAAATCTATAGATAATACATCAGGAATAAATCTCCACTCACATTCGTCTGTAAAGTTTTTCTGCACAGTGTCTCCGTTTCGCTCCATCGTTCCATCTATTGCTTTAAAGTAAAACATTTGTGACAGCAAAAAATCTTGTGCAGGGGTTGAGGTTTCGGCTTGATATGCGTATTGATATGCTTCACTGAAATCTTGTCTCAAAAGTGATTTAGGATTTATATATTGTAATGGCTGAATTCCTTTCTCAATGCCCCATTTTTTTGAGAAAGCAATGCCATATCCGCCATAAAAAGAAATGTGTTCCTGCATCTTATGTAGATTGATGTCGCAAAAGCACACCATTGGATATGCAATTTTATTCTTATTAATTTTGAGGTAATCTATATCTTCAGTGCAATACCTAGGTATAATTGCAGATTTTTCTATAATCGGCAGTAGATAATCCAGTCTATCAACAAAATGAAACAATGTATCTGCACTTTGCACTGGCGGAGTATAAGATGGTCTAGGTGTTTCTATTGCATCTTCAACTTCGCACAGAAGTTCATCACTATTCTGATTCATACATAATCACTCCTTTTCAACAAATAGTTTCTATATAAGAAACCCGAGCTTTCCGCAAGGCTTCTCTGATGATACCCGCCTCGCAAAAAGCCCGGAAATACACCACTTTTAGCGCTTATTTATCTTTTTACACGCCATTACAATTCCTGCACGAATTCTTCGATGCGTTCCATCGCAGTTTCCAGATGCATCATGGAATATGAATACGAAATACGAACATGTCCGCGACCGCTCTCGCCGAACGCGCTGCCCGGAACAACTGCGACCTTCTTCTTTCTGAGCAATTCATCGCAGAACTTTTCATCATCATCCATGTATTTTTCAATAGATGGAAAGATGTAGAAGGCACCTTCCGGCTCAAAGCACGGCATACCGATTTCCTGCAATCGATAGTACATAAAGCGGCGGCGCAAGTCATACTGCTCCCGCATATATTTGATGTCCTCTCTGCCCGTTCGCAGTGCCTCGATGCCGGCAAACTGGCTGACCGTCGGCGCAGACATAATACCGAACTGGTGGATTTTCACCAGCGGCTTGAGCATTTCACGCGGTGCCATAACCCAGCCGAGTCGCCAACCTGTCATGGCAAACGACTTAGAAAAACCATTGATGACAATCGTGCGCTCCCGCATGCCCGGAAGTTCCGCAAAGCAGACATGCTGCTTGCCGCCATAGGTCAGTTCACAATAAATCTCATCAGAAATAACAATGATATTGGTATCGCGCAAAACTGCTGCAATTTCTTCCAAATCTTCCCGTGTCATAATCGCACCAGTCGGATTGTTTGGGAATGGCATAATCAACACTTTGGTTTTCGGCGTGATTGCGTTCTTGAGCGTCTCAGCCGTCAACTTAAAGCCGTCTTCCATGCGTGTTTTCAACGGAACCGGCACGCCGCCTGCCATCATAGCCAGCGGCGTATAGCAGACAAAAGACGGCTCCGGAATCAGCACTTCATCTCCATTGGACACAAATGAACGCAGGGCATTGTCAATCGCCTCAGAACCGCCAACTGTCACGATAATTTCATCATGATAATCGTACTCCAGATGGTAATTTTCCATCGCATAGTTTGAAATTTCCTTGCGCAGATCTGCCAGACCCCAATTAGACGTATAGAACGTTTTGCCCTGCTGCAGAGAGTCAATACCTGCGCGGCGAATCTGCCAAGGTGTCTGGAAATCCGGCTCACCAACACCCAAAGAGATCGCATCATCCATTGTATTGACTATGTCAAAGAATTTTCTGATGCCGGACGGCTTGATGTCCCGTGCTTTGTCCGAGATCAGAGCCGAGTAATCAATCATTCCGGAAATCCTCTCTTTCGTCAACTGGATTAAACGCAATGCCTGCATTCTTATAGGTCTTGAGCACGAAGTGCGTCGAGGTCGAAACGACGTTCTCCATCGGCGCAAGATTCTCAGATACAAACTGAGAAACTTCTTGCAGGGAACGACCATTGACAATGATTGTGAAATCAAATGAACCGCTCATCAGATACATATCTACAACCTGCTTGTGGTTATAAATGCGCTGGGCCAGCTCATCAAATCCGGCGCCGGTCTGCGGTCTCACGCGAACCTCAATCAACGCAGTAACGTTATCGCGCTTGATCTTGCCCCAGTCAATAATCGCCTTATAGCCCAGAATGACATCATCTCGCTCATATTTGCGAATGCTGTCCTTTACCTCCTGCTCGGTCATGCCAAGCATCTTCGCAATGCGAGTCGGTGTAATACGGGCATCCTGTTCCAGCAGCTGTAAAATTCTATGCATAAGAAAACCTCCTGCGATTCATAAATTACTAATAAGTATACAACAGAATCGCCAGAAAATAAAGTATAACTCGAAACATTGCAGAAATTTTTAAACAACAAAATGACCACTCTTGCAGGAAGAATGGCCATTTGCTGCAAAGCTATTTTGTCGTCAGCAGATTCTTTTTCTTTAGTTACCCTTTGACGCGTCAGCAACTACGGTATCTGCGCCTTTTACTGTGACCCAGCCGTGTTTTTTCCGTGCTTCTGCTTCCGTCATGCGAATGAGATTATCCGTAATCGAATCCGAAATGATCTTGTTTGCCTCTGCTTCTGCCTGTGCATTGGTAATCGTAACCGCTGCTTCGGCTTCTGCGCGTGCTTTATCCGCTTCTCCTTGCGCGATAGCGGTCTGTTTGTCCAGCTCCGCCTTCTCTGCATCCTGTTTCGCCTGTTCCTTTGCCTTGACCTTTTCCTGCAGCGCTTCGTCCAGCTGCACATCAATAATCAGAGCAGAGGAAATGTTGATGCCGTATTCTTCTGTCAGCTTGGTATTCAAATACTCCGTAATAGTCTTGCTGACCTCCGAACGCTTATCGCTGTAAATGTCCATGACAGAGAATTGCGGTGTAACTTCTTTGATGTAAGCAATAATGCTGTTTTGTACCATCGTATCCACGATCTGGTCTCCGTCCATGCCGTTAAACTTCTCATACAAATCTGTCACACGATCCGGAATGAAATTGTAGTTGACCGTCATATTCAGCTTAACCATACCGCCATCTGCCGGAGCATCAACATGCCAGTCCGCATGTTCGCTTTCATTGTAATCCTCCGGATTATTGGACAGTACCAACTGCTGCTGGGCAACCGGATAGTGCTTTACCTTTGCCCACGGCGCGATAAAATGATAGCCCGGAGACAGTGTTTTATCCTGTACGCCGCTACTCATCGTGTACACAACGCCGACTTCGCCTTGTCCGACGCGGTCAAACGATTTGACACAGAAAATTCCTAAAACAACAACAATTACCGCAACAAGTGCGATCTTTTTCTTGCTTTTTTTCGGCTTTTCCGATTTTACCTGTGTTTCCTGATTGGTCTCTTTTTCCATGGTTTCCTCCCTATGGTTTTGTCAGTTTTGCAAATTGATTATATCATAGATCGAAAAAATTTGAAACAACGAATCAGATGCGCTACAATAGAATTCTACAAAAAAACTTGCAAGGAGATCGTATCTTTATGGTATTCCAAGAATTTACGCCGCAAATGCTGGATTTTCTCGCGGAGAATCACATCCATAACAGCAAAGCATGGTACGAAGAACACAAAGCAGACTGCCGCAGGCTCGCTATCGAACCATTTTATCATTTAACCGAGCAAATGGCACCTACAATGCTGGAAATTGATCCACAGTTTGTCGTGATGCCATATAAAGTGCTCAGCCGCGTGCGCCGCGACAACCGATTTACCAAAAACAAGGACTTATACCGCGATCATCTCTGGCTGACATTTCGTCATCCGAAAAAACACTTGAGTGATTCGCTGTGCTATTATTTTGAGATCGAACAGGAAGGTTGGGGATATGGTGTAGGTTATTATCATATTCCGACCAACGTTCGTGATGAATTTCGCCAGATGATTTTGAATCATGACATCCGCTATCAGCAGGCAAGACAAGCCTTAGAACAGACGCCTGTCTTTTCACTGTATGGCGATTGTTATAAGCGTCCGCCGTTTCCAGACGCGCCGGAAGCCGATCAAATCTGGTTAAATCGAAAAAATATTGGTGTCAGTTACTTCTGTGACGACCATACCGCCTTGTTTGACGGCTCATTCTATGATATAATGATATATCATCTGAAGCGAATTGCGCCGTTTTACTATTTTCTTCGCACGGCCGAAGAGCGGGTTCGCCATCAATAAACTGGAGGCTTGTTTTTGAAATTCACAGCAATTGATTTTGAAACCGCTAATGCATCGATGCTCAGCGCTTGCTCGATTGGCGTTGTTGAGTTTGAGGATAATGTTCCGGTCAAAGAGACCATCACGTTGATTCGTCCGCCGGAAGAATATGGAAAATTCAACTGGTACAACGTCCGCATTCACGGCATTAAAAAGAATATGGTAAAAGATGCCCCTACTTTCGACCAAGTTTGGGAGCAAATTCACAGCAGTATTGAAAATCAGCTCATCGTCTGCCACAATGCAGCCTTTGATACGGCTGTTCTGTGTAAGCTACTCGAATACTATGGCATTCCGGTACCGGAGTTCGATTATGTCTGCACAGTCAAAATTTCTCAGCTACTTTGGCCGGAAATGGAAAACCATAAGTTGGATACTGTGTGCAACGATCTGGACATTCGTCTCAATCATCACGAGGCTTTGTCTGATGCCCGCGCTTGCGGTCTGATTTTTGCAGAAGCGCTCAAGAGCCAGCACTGCTTTCAGACCCAAGACCTGCTGGATGCGCTGGAAATGCGCATTGGACATGTCTCGCAGGCAGGACGGCAAAGCTGTTCGACTTCGGCAGAAATTCGCAAAAAAATTCAGTCGGAAAAGAAAAAGCAAGAGAGTCGGCGGCGATATTATGCCAAACGCCGCATGACTACCGAGAAAGGAGTCAAGCACTCATGAGGAACGATTTATTTGAACAGACGGAAAAATACCGCGATTTGGCGGCTTCTCATGCAGAAGGCCTTTGCAAGTATGCCCAGCTCGGATACCGTGCAGCGCAAGAGCATCTGTCCTCCCTGCTCAGCAAGTTCGTGTTGTCAGAAGTTTTTGTACTGAAAATGATGCTCATCTCTTTCGGTGTTCTGATCGGCACTGCCTTTTCTGACTTTTTCAAAAAGCATCGTGTTTTTGTCGTCTGCGCATTTCTTGCATCTGTTGCTCTGTTTGTCTATAAAACCATTCAATTGGTTGACACTTGGGCAAACGATGACACAGAATTTTGACTTTTGCATCCAGGCAAAAATGCCTGGATGTTTTTTTGTAAAAAAATTTGCAAAAAGACTTGCAATTTCCCATTCCTTCCTGTATAATAATTATCGTCATCTGCCGGTGTGATGGAATTGGTAGACGTAGTGGACTCAAAATCCACCGCTGGCGACAGCGTACCGGTTCGAGTCCGGTCACCGGCACCAAAAAAACAGCGAGAAGAAAATTCTTCTCGCTGTTTTTTTATTTTCTTTGCATGGAGACCAAACTGTTACAGATCATACCCGCAACAATGACTGCGATGCCGATGCAGCCGACAGGACTTGGCATCGGATCTCCCAAAAACAGCACGCCGCCCAGCAGCGTAAAAATGACTTCTCCAGACTGCGTCGCCTCAATGACAGCCAATTGCCTTGCATTGTGCTTGACCAAGTTGGTCGCTTCAAAAAACAAAAGCGTTGCAATCACGCCGGAAAACAGGGCTACGATAAAGGACTGGGTAAGCTGTCCGGTACTCGGTGCGCCATGTGTTATACCCGCACAAACCGACAGCACAAGCCAGAACGGCATACTGCACAATGTCATGCCAAATACCCGTTGAACCGTCGAAAAATCCTGCGGACAAATGACCATCATTTTTCGGTTTCCCAACGGATAAGAAAAGGCTGCAATCAAAATCAGAAGCAATGCGCACAGCATACTGCCTGCTTGCAGCCCAGACAAATGCGCCGTCTGCAATAGAAAGATACCAAACAGAATACATCCTGCACACAGCAGATTTTTTACCGGAATCGTTTTACCGAACAGCGGTGTGAGCAAAACACCTGCGACGATGGTCACCTGCCAAGTTGCTGCCACAAACCAGGATTCTCCGTAAATAGAAGCTGCTGTCAACGGCATATAAAACAAACCAAACCCAATAGTGCTCCACAATAGCCACGCCAAGGGCTGCTGCTTGATCGCACGCCAAACCGCTTGCAACCCGCGCTGTTTCCACACAAGAATGCCCATGAGCGGCAAAGTGAACAGATACCGCAGGCAAGCACTCCACAGCCAATATCCGCCGCTTAAATTCATGCTCCGGTTGAATACAAATGTAAACGCAAAAAATAAAGCGCCCAAAATGCCATAACTTAACGCCCGTTTCATCGTGTTTCCTTTCTATCGTCAAATATCGAACAAATCTGGTTTATTATAGCATAAAATCGCACCTTTGCAAGGATAAAAATGCACGCACCAATTTTTCTTGGCGCGTGCATTCTTCTTTTGTATGCGAGAATACTTACTTGCAGTACTTTGCGACATGCGCACGGGTAACTTCTGCGGACTTCTTCACATTTTCTTCCTGCGTCATCTCATAGTATGCCGGACGGAAAATTTCGATGGTACAGCAATCGCCCTCGAAACCGATTTTCTTCAGCGTATCTGCATAGCGTGCGTGCGGCAGGCAATCGCCTTCTGCATCCGGCCACAGACGCTTCTCATCATTGTTATAGTATGCGCCGCACGGCATATCCTCTGTGCCGTTCAGATGCCATACAAAGATCTTCTTGCCGTCAGCCTTCTCCAGAGACTCCCAGCCAGAACCCATTGCATAGAAATGATACTGATCCAGCGTGACACCAACCAGCGGAGAATCAACAGCCTCAACAATGGCATAGGCATCCTCAAAGCGGTTAATGGTCATATCCGGTGCACCGCAGAACTCCAAGCTCAGCTTAATGCCATACGGTTCAACCTTCTTTACCATTTCCTTGAGCACAGCAACGGCATCCTCGCGGATTTCCTTGCGAGTCGGCTGCAAGCCGCGCTCCTTCATGTCCTGAGACGGAACGACAACAATCATCTTGCAGCCCAGAATGTTGCAGCGGTGGATGATCTCATCCAGCTCGTCCATCACAGCCTGCTTCTCCTCTGCGGTCTGCTTCATGTTGAAGAAGCACAGCGCATTATAGGACAGCATCTTCAGGTGATGGGTAGAAAACCACTCGCCCAGTTCTTCGATGGTCACAATCCCCTTTTTCAGATCGCGGTTCAGGCATTCGGACTGAATATCGATGCAGTCAAAGCCATACTTCTCGCACAGCTCCAAATCCTGCATCACGGTGTGTCCCTGGCAAAAACGGTCGTTTGCTTCATTAAAACCTAATCTCATGTGTATACTCTCCTTTTATTTGGTCATTGTTGTTGAAAAAAGCGGATGAATCCCGATGCGCACGGCTTGGGATCGCATGCATCGGAAGTCCGCAGAAAGAACCACATCATGCTTTATTTTGGTCGTCCTCTCTTCTGCCTCTTACGATACCATTTCTGTGCATTTGTTTCAAGTAATTTGCATAACTATCATTTTTCCGTGCAAAATCCCGTGATTTTCCCTAGTTTATTCCCTGATTGTTTAGATAATTTGCCTAAATTTTGCGTATTTCTTCATTGAATCCGCATGTTACAAAAAATAGTTTCGTGCATTTGTCATATCTTTTCAAGTAGAGAGATCTATGGTATGATACAAGCATTAGTTAGGAGCGTGATAAATCATGGTAACAATGCAGCAAATTGCAGATGCCTGCGGTGTTTCTCGCGGCACAGTAGACCGTGCGCTGCACAATAAACCCGGCATTCGTCCAGAGGTCGCCGAGCGCGTCCGTGAAAAAGCACGAGATATGGGGTACATTTCCGCCCGCCTCATGCCCTCTTTGCTCAACACATGGAAAATTGGCGTCGTCCTGCACTCCGCCGCCTCTGATTTTGTCAAAGAACTGGCACATCTGTTTGAAGAATTTCCCAGCAGCGAATTGCTGCCGGTAAAAATCGTTCTTCGCACGATGGATGGAGTAGACATTCAGCACCAACTGGCTTTGATTGATGAACTAGTGGAAATCGAACACATTGACGCTCTGGCATTAATGCCGCTGGCAAACAGCCTAATTCGAGATAAAATCAACCAAATCAGCGAAAAAGGCGGTATCCCCGTCGTCACACTCAACACGGACATCAGCGATACCAATCGGCTTGCGTATGTCGGACCGGATGACATCGCCGCCGGACGATCTGCCGCAGCACTGATGGGTATGTTGACCGGCGGACACGGACATATTCTCCCGATTCTCGGTCAACAGAGTGGACATTACGCTGACAGTCAGCGCCTGACAGGCTTTTTAGAGGAAATGTCCGCAAATTATCCAGACGTGGAAGTCTTGCATCCGGAATGCTGTTTTCTTGACAGCGAACTCGCCAAGCGAATTACCTGCCGCGCTATTCAGGCGGATCCAGCATTAAACGGTATTTTTGTGTCATCCATGGGACGGCGCGGCGTCGCCAAAGCGCTGCAAGAGACCGGCATGGCAGGAAAAATTCACATGATTATTCATGACATTACACCGTCTAATCTGTCTCTCATCCAACAAGGCATCGTGGATTTTGTCATCGGACAAGACATTGAAACGCAGGGCACCCGCCCGATTCAAATCATCTATGATTATCTGTCCAATCATAAAATGCCGGAACAGCGCATCCAACTCACGGATATTTCCATCAAATTCCGCTGCAATCTTCCACCCGAAGCGTAATATTCCCTTATACTTCTTCTGTAGTATTTCATATCCCAACATCCTCCTTTTCGCTCTCTGTCTTCTTTCTCATTGATGCATATGTTAAGTTTTTGCTATGCATTTATCTGGGATCTCGTGCAATTTTGGGCATCTTTTTTGAAAATTTCCTACGCGATTCCGTCGTATTTGCATTGAATCCCGCACGAATAAATGATACAATATTATTTGTGGAAATATAGAAATTTCTGCAAATCGAACTACACAAAGGAGAAGAACAAAAAGTGAAGAAATTCCGATTAAGAATGATCAGCTTGTTTCTCGCTGTCATGATGGCCTTGTGTCTGACCGGTTGTTCCGAGTCGCAGACCAGAATGATGTTCGGCACTGGCGGTACTGCCGGCACGTATTATTCATACGGCGGCGTACTGGCACAGTACATGAAAACATACGCTAGCGTGCGTACAACTGCTGTATCAACGGGCGGTTCCAAGGTCAACATCCAGAGTATTCAGGATGGTGATTTTCAGCTCGGTTTTACCCAGTCCGACGTTATGACATACGGCTGGAATGGCACCCGTGCTTTTGAACAGGACGGCCCGACACATGACTTCCGCACACTAGGTGCGCTGTACGCGGAAACCGTCCAGTTGCTCACGATGGATGATGACATCACCTCTGTAGAGGATCTGCGCGGCAAACGCGTATCTATCGGCCAGGCTGGTTCTGGTACCTACTTCAACGCAATAGACGTGCTGGAAGGTGCTGGCATGACCATCAAAGACATCAAGCCGCAGTATCAGTCGTTCGAGGATTCCAAAGAATCTCTCAAAGACGGCAAGATTGATGCCGCATTTATTGTTGCCGGTCCCCCGACCTCTGCTATTACAGAGCTCGCCACAACCAACGGCGTCAATCTCATCAACATTGACGGTACCGTTCGTGACAACATCTTGTCCAAGTGTCCGTACTACAAGACATATACCATTCCGGCAAACACTTATCCGGGACAGAACGAACCAGTCGATACCATCACGGTACAGGCTACCGTTGTCGTATCTGCACAGGCAGATGAGGATACTGTTTACAAACTGACGGCAGCAATCTTTGACCATGTAGATGAGATTACCAAAGAAAATGCCAAGGGCGCAGAACTGAATCTGGAGACAGCAACCAGTATCACAACGGTCCCTTACCATACAGGTGCTGCCAAATACTATGCTGAGCACGGTATTACCGTGAATACGGATGAATAAGGAGGGTATAGGTCCTGTGAATAAAAACGAAGAAAAAACCAAGCTGAACGATCCGGAAGTTCTCACGGATGAGGCTATGGACGTACAGACCGATGTTGATTCAGTCATGCGTAAGTATGACAGAGAATCCAACACCCGCATCTGGGAAGGCAAGCCCAAAATCGTCATCACGGTTATTCTCGCTGCATTCTCTCTGTGGTGTATCTATGTCACGCTGTTCGCAACATTTTTGGAAGAAATCCGTCTGACATCCTTCATGGGCCTCATTATTTTGATGGGTTTCTTGATTTATCCGTCTAAGAAGGGCGATCAAAAAGTCAATCATATGCCGATTGGCGATATTATCTTTATGATAGTCGGTGTCGCTTCTTTTCTCTACTTTACCTTCAATGTCAATCAGATTATCAATCAGGGCACTCGCTTTACTTGGTTCCAGATTGTCATTGGCATCATTGCCATTTTGGCATTGATTGAGGTCACACGCCGCTGTGTCGGTCTGCCGATTCTGATTGTTGCCGGTGTGTTTGTTGTCTATGCGCTGGTATATGGACTGACGAACCCGGAATTCTTTGGCAGACTGCGCTATCTCGTGCGCAACCTGTTCTACACTAAGGAGGGCATTTTCTCCACTCCGGTAAATGTCTGCTCAAAGTACATCGTTGTATTTATCATTTTTGGCGCGTTCTTGGAGCGCACCGGCATTTCCAACTTCTTCATTGATTTGGCCAACTGCATTGCAGGACGCTTTGCAGGCGGTCCGGCAAAGGTATCCGTTATCTCCTCCGCTCTGTGCGGCATGGTATCCGGTTCCTCTGTCGGCAACACGGTAACAACCGGTTCTGTTACCATCCCAATGATGAAAAAGACCGGTTACAAGCCGGAATTTGCAGGTGCTGTTGAGGCAACCTCCTCCACCGGCGGTCAGATCATGCCGCCGATCATGGGTGCTGCTGCATTCCTGATGGCAGATTTCGTCGGTGTTCCGTATTCCAGCATCATCGGACGTGCCATTCTTCCGGCGATTCTCTATTTTGCAGGTATCTTTATCTCGGTACATCTGGAGGCAAAAAAGCTGAATTTAAACGGTATGCCGAAGGAACAGCTTCCAAAAGTACGCAATCTTGTCAAGAAGATTTATTTACTGCTTCCGCTGGTCATGCTGGTTATCTGGGTATCCGGCAACTTTATGACCATGCAGAAGGCCGCTTCTCTGGCAATCGTTTTGACCGTTGTTGTCAGCCTGTTCAACAAGGACAACCGCATCACGCCGCATAAGATTCTGGAAGCACTGGAAGCTGGCGGCAAGAGTGCGATCACTGTCGGTGCTGCTTGCGGCGTTGCAGGCATTATCTCCGGCACCATCACCATGACCGGTCTTGCTAATGACATTATCAATGCCATTGTCAGTGTTGCCGGTGATCGTCTGATTGTCGCTCTGGTTCTGACCATGCTGTGCTGCATCGTCTTGGGTATGGGTGTTCCGACCACGGCAAATTACTGCATCATGGCTGCTACTACCGCACCGATTCTGATTCGTATGGGTGTACCGATCATGGCTGCACACTTCTTTGTGTTCTACTTCGGTATTGTTGCTGATATTACTCCTCCGGTTGCATTGGCTGCTTACGCAGGTTCTGCGATTGCCAAGAGCAATCCGATGAAAACTGCATTCAATGCATCCAAGCTCGCTGTTGCAGCATTTATCGTACCGTATATGTTCTGCTTCAATCCGGCTATGCTGTTGATTGATACGACAGCTATTCAAGTCGTACAGATTGCCATCACAGCATTCATCGGCATCTTTGCTTTGGCTGCTGCTTTGGAAGGTTACTGCTTCGCAAACATGAACGCTATCATTCGTATTGTCATCGCCGTTGGCGGTCTGCTGCTGATCCATCCGGCACTGGCAACCGATCTGGTTGGCCTGATTCTGGTATTTGCAAGCCTGGCATTCCAGTACATTCTGTCTAAGAAGCAAAAGGCAGCTGTAAACTAACACAAGATAAACAAAAAAAGAGGAGGTAGTAATAGATATGGAAAGAAAACTCAAGTATCCAGTCATCACGATCAGCCGCGAATACGCTGCTTATGGTCGCACCATCGCATCCGGTCTGTCCGAGCGTCTTGGCATTCCGTTCTATGACAGAGATTTTGTCAAAGAAACCGCCAAGCAGAGCGGTTATTCCGAGGAAGACATCGTGCGTGAGGGCGAGGACATGAGTCCGGCAAGCAAGTTCATGAACAGCCTGCTGAACAATGCAAATGTATATTCCAGTTCCTATGACGGAATTTTCAAGGCGCAGAAAGAAGTTGTTCTGAATCTCGCAAAAAAGCCGTGTATCATCGTTGGCAGATGCGCCGATCATATTCTGACACAGAAGGGCATTCCGGCGTTTAAGATCTTCCTGTACGCCGATGAAGAGCATCGGATGGAGCGTGCTGCCGAGTTGGAAGGTCGTCCGAATTCTCCGGAGCTGAAGAAAATCCTCGTCAAGAAGGATCAGAAGCGTGAGACCTACTATAAGCAGTACACTGGGCACCCGATGGGGCTGTACAAGAATTACAACATTTGTCTGGATACCGGCACACTGGGCGTGGAGAACTGCATTGACATTCTCTATACACTGCTGACCGAAAACGCGTAAAAAACGCAAAAAATACCGCCGTGTGTGGGATGATTATCATCCATTGCACACGGCGGTATTTTTATGTTATAGTTTTACTTGTTCGGTTGATTTCTGACAAATCCATCATAGATCGCACGAATTGCCTTATCAAAATCATCGTTTTTAATGCCAATGATGATGTTGAGTTCAGACGAGCCCTGATCAATCATGCGAACATTGACGCCAGCATTTGCCAAAGAGGAGAACAGCTTCGCAGCAGTTCCGCTCGCAGAACGCATACCACGGCCGACAACAGCTACCAGCGCATAATCACACTCAATTTCTACGCTGTCCGGCTTTGCCAGACGATGAATTGCAGAGATAACCTGCTGTTCCTTGCTCATGAACTCGTCCTCATGCACAACGACAGTCATCGTATCAATGCCGGACGGCATATGCTCAAAGGAAATGTTATTGTCTTCCAACGCCTGCAATACCTTTCGACCGAATCCAACCTCGGAATTCATCATCGCCTTGGTGACGAGAATCGTACAGAATCCCTTCTTGCCTGCAATGCCGGTTACAACATAATCCGGCTTCTGACCCGTAGTCTCGACAATCCAAGTGCCCGGATCCTGCGGACGGTTGGTGTTGCGGATATTGATCGGAATGCCACAGTGACGAACCGGGAAAATTGCCTCTTCGTGCAGAACCGAAGCGCCCATGTAAGACAGCTCACGCAACTCGCGATAGGTGATATAGCGGATGCTGATCGGGTCATCTACAATGCGCGGATCTGCTACCAGGAAACCGGAAACATCAGTCCAGTTCTCATAGATGTCCGCTTTGCACGCCTGTGCCACGATAGAGCCAGTGACATCAGAACCGCCTCGGGAGAAGGTCTTAACGTTGCCGTCCTTGCCCAGACCATAGAATCCTGGAATCACTGCTCTGGAAGCCTCTGCCAGACGAGCACTCATGACACGCTCTGTCTTGTACGGGTTCAAATTACCCTCCTCATTGAAGAAGATGACATCCTGTGCATCAATGAACTCAATGCCCAGATATGCTGCCATAATCTTGCCGTTCAGATATTCGCCGCGGGATGCCGTATAATCCTTCTGCGGATCGGTGCGCAGCTGCTCTGCGATAATCGCAAAATCCTCATCCAGAGAGAAGTTCTCCAAATGCAGACCCTCAATGATCTCTGTATAACGCGCCTTGATTGCGTCCAGCTGATCGGTGACATCCTTACCCTGACTTGCCAGATCGTATGCATGGAGAAGCATATCGGTTACCTTTGTATCGTCAGAGAAACGCTTGCCCGGTGCAGACGGAACAACATATACGCGGCTCTCATCCGCCCGGATGATCTCTCCTACCTTCTGAAACTGTTCAGCGCTGGCAAGAGAGCTGCCGCCAAACTTTACAACCTTTTTCATCTTTGAAAACCTCCGGAATTTTCTATCTGCCAGTCGCTGGCAGGAAAGTTGCACTTTTGAAAATACACATTTAACTTTACATGCTTTTTGCACATATTTCAAGTCTAAATTTCATAATCCTGCAAACTACGTGCAATCCGGTAATATTTTTCGGTTTCATGACGAAAATTTCGTGCCGAATGACCAATATCCATTGAGCCGAATACAGAAATATGGTACACTATTTAAGAATATTCAAAGAAAGAAGAAAATCTATGACGAAAAAAACAACCGGAAATATCATTCTGCTGCTCACAGCCCTCATCTGGGGCTCTTCCTTTGTCGCACAGACAACGGGCATGGAGCATGTGCAGCCATTTACGTTTATGGGCATCCGCACCATGCTCGGCGGACTTGTACTCATCCCTGTTATCTTGATTCAGCGACAGATACAGCCGATGGCACAGCGTCCTATTCCCGAAGTGCAGCGGCAAACAGACCGAATTTCCCTGATCGGCGGCATTTGCTGCGGCCTTGTGCTGTGTGTCGCCAGCAATTTGCAGCAGTTCGGCATGGTGACAACATCGCCCGGCAAAGCTGGCTTCATCACCTCTCTGTACATTGTCATTGTTCCGCTGCTCGGCGTATTTATCGGCAAAAAAATTCCAAAAATCGTTTGGTTTTGCGTCGCAGCTGCCCTGCTCGGCTTTTATTTGCTATGCTTTACCGAGCAGTTCACCATTTCGGCTGGCGACCTGCTGATTTTATGCTGTGCATTCTTTTTCTCGGTTCACATCATGGTCATTGACCATTTCAGCGAAAAAGGCGTAGACGGCGTTTTAATGTCCTGTGTACAATTTTTAACCGCAGGCGGCATCAGTATCCTGTTGATGTTTATCTGCGAATCCCCGACGTGGGCACATATTTTTGCTGCCCGTTCTTCTATTTTATACAGCGGCGTGATGTCCTGCGGTATTGCGTATACACTGCAAATTCTCGGACAAAACCGGACTGATCCCACGTCAGCCACGCTGATTATGAGTCTGGAATCTGTCTTTGCCGCCCTGTCCGGCTGGCTGATTCTGCACGAGAGTTTTTCTCTGCGCGAATTTCTCGGCTGTGTTCTCGTATTCGCAGCGGTGATTCTATCGCAGTTGCCACTCCCTCAGAAAAAAACACACATGCAAAAGAGCAGCATGGATTAAACCCATGCTGCTCTTTCTATTCGTACATCAATGTGTTTCTTGTAACTCTTCCTCCCGCTTGCGGTTAGGTGCCTGCACGAACCGCAAAAGGAGAATAATCAAAATAATGGCAACGATGGCAATCGGCAATACAATCCACGCTGACTGCACAAAGCCAGCCAGAATATACGCTGCACAAGATACAACAGCTGTCAAAACGGCATACGGAAGCTGTGTAGACACATGGTTCATATGATCGCACTGTGCGCCGGCAGATGCCATAATCGTGGTATCAGAAATCGGAGAGCAATGGTCACCGCAGACAGCACCGGCCATGCACGCCGAAATAGAGATGAGCATCAACTCATGGTTTGTTCTCTCAAAGACAGCAACAACAATCGGAATCAAGATGCCAAACGTGCCCCACGAGGTACCCGTTGCAAATGCCAAGAAGCAGCCCACCAGGAAGATAACCGCCGGCAGGAACATCTGCAAATCACCGGCAACCAGCTTCATGCTTCCCGCAACAAATTCCTTGCAGCCGATGCTGTCGGTCATTGCCTTCAGTGTCCAAGCAAAGGACAGAATCAAGATCGCCGGAACCATTGCCTTGAAGCCTTCGGACAGACAATCCATGCAGTCGCGGAAGGACAGGACGCCGCGAATCTGATACAGTAAAATAGTAATCGCCAAGCCAAAAAAACTGCCCATAGACAAGCCAACCGAGGCATCGCTATTGGAAAACGCGGTGACAAAATCTGTGCCGGAGAAAAATCCGCCGGTATAAATCATACCGATGACACAGCAAATCACCAAGCTGATAATCGGAATGACAAGATCTGCCACGCTGCCCTTTTTGCCGTCTTGTGTCATGGTATCTTCCTGCACTTGGATATGGCCGTTAGAAAACAGATCGCCGTGCGCCGCATTGCGTTCATGCTGCTCCATCGGACCGAATTCCACTCTGGCAAGTACCATGCCGACCATGAGCACGACCATCAGAATGGCATAGAAGTTATACGGAATCGCGCTGACAAACAGGTTCATGCCATCTTCTCCGTCTACAAAGCCGCAGACAGCCGCTGCCCAAGAAGAAATCGGAGAGATGATGCACACCGGCGCAGCGGTAGCATCAATCAAAAATGCCAGCTTGGCACGCGACACCTTATGTCCATCTGTCACCGGACGCATAACGCTGCCAACGGTCAAGCAATTGAAATAATCATCAATAAAGATGAGAATGCCTAACAGGATAGTCGCCAGCTGCGCACCGACCTTTGTCTTGATATGTGTTTTTGCCCATTCGCCAAACGCCGCAGAGCCGCCTGCATTATTCATCAGGGCAACGATCGTGCCGAGCAGAATCAGGAAAATCAAAATGCCCACATTGCCGGAGTCTGACAGCACAGACAAAAAGCCGTCATTGAGCACATGGGTAACGGTTCCCTCAAAGCTGCAATTGGAAAACAGCAGACCGCCGACAACGATGCCGGCAAACAGAGAGCTGTATACTTCCTTTGTCAGCAATGCCAAGGTAATTGCCACAATTGGCGGCATGAGTGCCCATGCGGTTCCTGTTACATCACCCGACTGACGCGCAATAACAAGCAGAACGATACACACGACTGCAATCAGCGCCAGAATAGACCGTTTGAGAATCGTTCGTTTCTTTCTCATATTGCCTTTCATATTTTCTCCTCTCTCGAATTTCAAGTTCTTCTGAAATTCGACAGTATTTTACACTTTAGTATACCGCCTTTTGCGCCAATTGAAAAGTCTTTGTTAAGAAACTGTTATAGTCAGAACCAACAAATTTTTCTTTCTCACAGGCAAACGGCTCGAAAGCACTTGCTTCCGAGCCGTTTGTCTCTTGTTAATCTCTGCGCAATGCATCAATTGGATTGAGGTTTGCTGCCTTTACAGCCGGAATGACACCGGAAATGACGCCGATGACAATCGACAGCAGGACAGCTGCCAGCATAGCCGGAATGCTAATTGCTGTCGGCGTGCCGGTCAACAGACTGATAATCTTTGACAATACCAGACCGCTGACCACACCAATCAAACCGCCAATACAGGTTAGAACAGAGGCTTCTGTCAAAAATTGACCCAAAATAACGCCGCGTTTTGCGCCTAGCGCCTTTTTTAATCCAACTTCGCGGGTACGTTCCGTGACAGATACCAGCATAATATTCATGACGCCAATTGCACCAACAATCAGCGAAATGCCTGCGATCCAAATCAGCTGTTTACCGGATGAATCAGACAGATCCTGCAGCTGCTGTGCCGCCTGTTTGATGCTCGGGCTGTCGTAAGAAGCCTCTGAGGTATCCAGCATCGGGAACGAAGCATTGATAATCTCGCTCGCTGTCTCGCCTACCTTCGTCATATTATCCGTTGTATCTGCACGAAGTGCTGCGTTCTGCGGTTCATCAAACTGATAGACAATCGGCCAAGCCGTATTCGGAATCATAATCGTGCCGCTGCTGTCGCTGCTGCCGCCCGCATACATATGATAATCGCTGTAGCTGTTAATGACCTTTTTTGTCTGGTTGGAAGCCGTGACAATGCCAATCACCTGAAACGGTTCTCCTCTGATCTCAAAAGTCTTGCCAACCGGATTTTCTCCGGCAAACAACGTCACAGCCGCTTTTTCATCCAGCAATGCCAGCTTGCGGCGCTGTTGATAATCGCTTTTTGTAAACGGACGCCCAGTGGACACTTGATATTCATAGACATCCAGATAGTTTTCATCGATTCCTGTCACATTACCACCGAAGCTTTGATTTTGATAATACACATCCTCTCCGCTATATTGTCTCTGGTTATACAGCGACACACCCTCTACATGGTCAATGTCCAGAAGCTCCCGTCGTGTGTGCTCAGAAATAGTAGAAACGCCATTCGGTGCTGACTGATAATCTAGCTGAATCGGATTGTCATCTTGGCACAGCTGCACTTCCACAATATTATTGCCGTTGCCAATCAGGTTTTGCTTGATTTGTTCGTTGGTTCCCTTCATCATCGACACGATAGAAATAATGGACGCAATGCCAATGATAATGCCCAGCATGGTTAGAGCGGAACGCATTTTGTGGCTCCAAATGCCTTGAAAGGCAAGCCTCATATTTTCAAACATCGTTTCACTCCCTCTTTACTGCCACAATTCGGAAGTATCTGCCTGCTGTGTCGCAGCACCTTCCTTGACATTTTTTCCATACGGAAAGGCAATCCAGTCATCCCCTGTCAAGCCGCTTTTGATTTGCGTATAATATCCATCCAACGATTTTCCTATGGTCACTTGGCGTTTTTCTAGTTTTCCGCCTTCGCCCTGTACGTAAACATAATTTTTACCGTTTTCTTTCAGGATAAAGCCGGATTCCAAATACAAATCGCTCTGTTCCTCGGACGATTGCAGCTCAACACTCACGGAGCTTTGATCGGTCAAATTTCCGCTGTCATCCAACTGGATATATACCGGATAGTAGGACGAATTGGTGTTTCCCATATAGCCTTGTTCATCGCTCGGATAGGTGCTGATGCTTGTGACTTTACCTGTATAACTTTCTCCGGTCATCCAATCCTGCACCGTTGCGGATTGACCAACCTTGACTTCTTGCAGTGTAAACTCATTGACGGAGATTTTTACCAAATATCCTCCGCCACCGCTGATTTTCATAAAAGCCTTGCTCTTATTGCTCGGATCTCCAACATATGTAACCGTTCCATCCAGTTCACTGTACACGGTATTATTCTTTTCTTCCTTTTGCTTCTTTGCGTACTGCAATTTCGCCTGCCGCAGCTGTAAATCCAAGTCTCGAACCGATTCCTTTTGCTCGTTGAGCATCTGTTCAATTTCCTGCTTGGTATAGGTTGTCTCGCTGTTGTCATCTTCCGGCATGTTTTCGGATGATGCGGAAGGTGTATCCGATGTACCTGTACCGTCCTGCTGTTGCTGAGACGGTGTTTTCGAGCCATTCTTATCCTTGGTCGTTCCATCGGAATCGCTATCATCGAATGATTTTACCGATTCCCCATCACCGCCCAGCAACACAACGGTTGCCGCCGCCTGAGAAGCATTGGTATTGGTCGCCTGATTTCTGGAATCTTTATCACTGGAATCATCAGAACCACTCGATTCAACTGGATCAATCTGCGTAATTTTTTCTTTTACCGGCTCGCCCGGGTGATATTTCTGGACGATTTTCAGATTATTTCTTGCCGTTTTCAGCTGCAACTCCAGCTTTTTGATATCCAGCTGCGCACGCTGCATATCCAAATCAGACAGCGTGGTATCATACGAAAACAGCTTATCTCCTTTTTTTACCTGCTGTCCCTCTTTGACTGCGACTTCTCCGACTGTCTGGGATTCGGATACCATAATGGTCTGCACGCCGTCCGCCTGTATCGTGCCGTCGTACTGTGATCCGCCCCAATCGGTTGCACTCGTCGAAATGCTGTCATCAGAAGCTGAGTACACGGCAACGGTTCCATTAAAATGGTCTTGATACACGCGGAAGCAGCCAAATCCAACCGCTCCGACCAGTACGGCAACGCCTACGAATATCTTTGCTTTCTTTGGAATTTTCTTCACCGTACCGGAACCTCCCCATCTGTAAACAGTTCGCCATCATAGATCTGATAGCATTTATCCGCTTCCCGCGCCACTTCTATGGCGTGTGTAATCGTGATAATGGTAATGCCTTCTTGATTGAGCTGACGAAACAGCTGCATAATATTTTTTCCCGACTGACTGTCCAAGGCACCTGTCGGCTCATCCGCCAGCAGCAGCTTCGGATTTCCGACAATCGCGCGGGCAATCGCTGCACGTTGGCACTGACCGCCGGACATTTGATTGGGATAGAATTCCATACGATCCCCCAATCCGACCTTCTCCAGCATCTCTGCTGCGCGTTCTCTGCGCTCCTTTTTGCGCACGCCGCGATACAACAGCGGCAGCGCAACATTATCCAGCGCAGTCAATTCCGGCAGTAAATCCGCATGTTGAAAGACAAAGCCCAATGTCTTGTTCCGAATCTCTGCCATGCGATTTTCTGACAGGCCGGCAATTTCTTCGCCATCTAACGCAAATGTGCCGGAAGTCGGGGTATCCAAACAGCCGATAATGTTCATCAAGGTTGTTTTTCCCGAACCCGACGGCCCCATAATAGCAATATACTCGCCTTGTTCTACGGAAAACGTCACATGCTTGAGCACAGGCACTGTCAATTTGCCCCGCGCATAATCTTTAAAAATATCGCGGCACGCAATGATTTGACTCATTATGACGCTCCTTCCTCTGCCGGTAAGACAGCAGAACCCATATCGCCGGACATATCTTCACCAGATGTATCCTCCGAGGAATCACCAGCTTGAGAAACTGTCGTCTTTTCCCCTTCCTTGCATTCATCCGTCGGGAAGGCCAGATAATCATCCAAGGTCAAACCATCAGTGATTTCATATGTATTGGCTTCTTCGTTGTGTCTGCCAATCGTGACGGTTCGCTTCTCCAATACGCCATTTGTATCTGCCAGCCAAACATATGCGGTGTCTCCATCACGAACGACATAGTCCGCATTGAGCCAAATTCCCTTATCTGTCTCCTGTTTTCCGATGGTAATGTACACGTGCTGGCCAATCATCATGCCATCCTGCGTGTCCGGCACAACGTAAAATGTATATTTTGACGCCGTATTTTCTGTATTTTGGTCACCACTATTCATCGAATTTTCATCAGAATCGGAGACAGCTCCATTGGTATCCACCTGTGAAATCGTACCTGTCCATGTCTTGCTGTCATCAATACGAGAATGGATCGTGACCTCTGCGCCCTGTTCCAACTCGCCGACTTCCAGTTCACTGACCTGACCCTTAATCTTATAAGCACCGGTCTGCAAAATCGTCATAAATGTACCGCTGCCATCCGACGAACCGGATGAATTGTCAGAAGAAATGGATTGTACTACGCCATCTGCCTCTGCGACAACGTCTGCATTTTGCAGATCCTTTTGCAGATCATCCAATTCTTTCTGCTTTTTCTTCAAATTGTATTGCTCGGAGGTCAGATCTAACTGCGCCTCTTGAATTTGCAGGTTATAGCTGAGCTGTTCCGATTTGCTCGCTGCTTTTTTATCTTTTTTCAGCTGCGCAATCTGCTGCTGATACGATGAGATTTTATTCTGAATCGACTCAACCTCCAGCTTGGCAGAATCTACGGAAATTTGCAGAGAATCCTTATTATACGTAAACAAAACCTGTCCCTTTGTTACACTGTCTCCCTGCTGTACCTTGACTTCATCAATGGTTTTATCATCGTCTTTTTCAATCTTCTGTGACTTACTGGACTCCACAGTTCCTGAAAACTGCGTGGCTGTCGTGTCATAGCCCAGAATATCTCCTACACTCTGCACATACACGGTCTGATTGGTTGTTCCACTTCCACAGCCACTTAATAGCAACAATGATGTCACTAAGCAGCCTCCCAATAGATGTTTTTTCATGATGTCTTTCCTTTCTGTTTACTCTCTGACAGCAGCAAATGCCAACTGGATGCAATACCGTTCTTTGGTCTTTCGCACCTGACAGAGTCCCTGCATTTTTTCCATCATCAGGCAAATATTTCGCACGCCAACCTGTGTGCTTTCTAGGTTTTTCCCCTGTAATAGAATTTTATTTTCAAATCGAACAACAAGCTGTTTTGCGCTTCCGGAAACCGTCAGTAAAATCGGCTCTTTCTGATCCGCATACTTTAAAATATTCGAACCAATATTATCAAGAATTCGACCAATATATTCTAGAGATACAGAAATATAGGTCTCCGGCCAATCAAGCTGTGCTTGAATTTGATAGCCATTTACCTCTAAAAATCCCGCCAGATTGGATAAATAATCCTCTAAAATGAACTGCGCTTTGACAGGTGGCTCCAATTTGACGTCACTTTTCTTCGACATATAGAATCGGTCAAAGAGTTGGTCAGATAGTTGTTTGATCTGCACAATTTTCTCTCGGCTTTTATCCAAATATTGATTCATTTCTTCTATATTATCATATTTTCCCTCACGCAGCAAGTCAAGATATAAACTCAGGCTTGTCATCGGTGTGCGTAGGTCATGAGAAACCGCGGCAATCAATTCATAGTTGGCGCGTTTGGCTTCTTCTTCTCTTTCCATATTTTCCGCCAAAGCCATGCGCATCTGGTTTAATCCGTTGGCAAGTGTGCTCAACTCGTCAGTTCCTCGCACGGTAATTGGTTTTTCCAGTCCGCCGGTTTCTAAAATTTTAATCTCTTGCTCTAACTTGCGAATATAGGAAATTTTTTTGCCAAACCATCCAAGAAACAGCAAAGCAAATACAAGGACAGAGAGTCCAACTTCTATAATAACTGCCGTTGTGTATAAGATACTGTCATAATATCCATACAGCAGCACATGCGCCGTTACATCGGAAAATGTGATTTCTTTTGTGGTAAAGCCGTCTGCCATATCATCGGAGTACGTTTTGTCAAAATAACCCGTGCCCAAGCGATACGCCGTGGAGTCATAAACAAGCACATCGTTCTGATAGATTCCTAACATCAAATAGGCGTTGTGCATGGTATCTATCCAAGTATCAATGGCATCTGTATCAGAAGTCGCAAGTTCTTTTTCTGTGACGTATTGCTGAAATCCTGCCAGCATTTGTTCATTTTTCTTCTCCACATGGACGGAATCGGACAGGCATTGATCCAGCGCAAGCTCTCCGACCTGATTGATACACAGATAGAATCCACAGGCAATGAGAAAGCAAATCACGACGGCAAGTAACGCTTGTCCTTTTAATCGTAATTTTGGTTTATTCAAAGCGATAACCCTTTCCCCAGATCGTCTTGATATGTTCGGGATTTTCCGGTACATTTTCCACTTTCAGGCGTAGATTCCGAATGTGTACCATAATCGTACTGTTGGAAGCGTACAGATACGGTTCCTTCCAAACGTTTTCATATACTTGCTGTGCAGAAAATACTTTTCCGGGATGCTTCATGAGCAGCAGCAAAATTTTATATTCAATTTCCGTGAGCCGAATCGGTCGATTATTCTTCCACACCTCATTTAACAGCTCATTGATGCGAATATCTCCCACCTGAAGCATAGTCTCCTCCGCTTCCTCTTCTACAGATTTCTTTCCGCTATATACATGATACCGCCGCAGCAGAGCCTTGACGCGCCCCAGCAATTCGGCATAGGAAAACGGCTTAATAATATAGTCGTCACCGCCTGCCATTAGTCCCATTACCTTGTCCGATTCGCTAGACTTTGCCGTCAAAAACAGTACCGGAACGTAGGACTTTTTCCGAATTTCTTCGCAGGTTTTAATACCGGACATCCCTGGCATCATCACGTCTAAAATCACTAAATCCACAGATTCATCCAGCTGTTTTAATCCTTTTTCTCCGCAGTCAGCCTCCAGTATCTCGTAGCCCTCAGCAGACAGGAGCAGTCGAACACCTTCCCGAATATCTGCATCGTCTTCTATCAGCAAAATTCTCGTCATATCGTTTCACGCCCCTTCGTTTTTTCTATGTCTATTATACAGAAAATTGCAACATTTGTACTATAAAAAATTCTTAATTTTTCTTAAGTTTGAGCAAAACGCGAAAACAGAAATTGGAAATGAGTTTCATATTGACTTTTCTCTAAATCTTGCTATAATTTGAAAATGGTTTTCAATTTACGGAGGCAATACCTATGGCGAATAAATCTCAATATCGCACCAAACAGATGACGGAGATCCTCTCGTACCTGCAATCCATGCAGGGCAGTCATGTTACAGTGCATGATATTCACGAATATTTTAAAAGCAAAAACATCTCTGTCGGCACGACAACGATTTATCGACATCTGGATCGCATGGTTGCTGAAGGCATGGTTGCCAAGTATGTCGTCGATGAAAAAAGCAGTGCTTGCTTTGAATATCTGGGTGAGAGATCACACTGTCATCCCACTGTCTGTTTTCACTGCAAGTGTGAAAAATGTGGCAAACTGATTCATCTACATTGTACAGAGCTTGAATCCGTTTACATGCATTTGATGAGCGATCATGGCTTTCAGGTAGACGCACCGCGCTCTGTTATTTATGGCATCTGTGAGGATTGCCGACAATCCGGAGGTTCATAACTCATGAAAAAATTCTTTTCTCTGTTTCTCTCAGCTGTTCTATTGGCAGGCATGTTAAGCGGCTGTGCAACAACATCCTCTGCCAATACCGACCAAACGCAAGATAAAAAATCTCTTCATATCGTCACAACCATCTTTCCAGAATACGACTGGGTACGTGAAGTGTTGGGCGATCAGGCAGATGATGCAGAAATCACCTTTTTGCTCGACAACGGCGTGGACATGCACAGCTATCAGCCTTCCGCACAAGACATCATGGACATTTCCACCTGTGATTTGTTTATTTACGCAGGCGGCGAATCGGATACATGGGCAGCAGACGCTGTCAAAAATGCGACCAACAAGAACATGCAGGTTATCAATCTGATGGATGTTCTCGGTGAAAATGCCAAAGAAGAGGAAGTTGTCGAGGGAATGCAGGCGGAACATGGACACGATCACGATCATGACGACGATGAGGACGAACACGAAGAAGAAACAGAATATGACGAGCATGTCTGGCTCTCCCTCAAAAATGCACAGATCTTTGTCTCTGCCATTGCAGACAGTCTCTCTAACATAGATCCAACGCACGCAGACACCTATGCTGCCAACGCTTCGGCATATACTGGCAAGCTGACGCAGTTGGATACCGACTATCAAACCGCCGTTGACGCTGCGCCGATTCACACGGTACTGTTTGCAGACCGATTCCCGTTCCGCTATCTCATTGACGACTACGGACTGTCGTACTATGCGGCATTTTCCGGCTGCTCGGCGGATACAGAGGCAAGTTTCGACACCATCATCTTTTTGGCAAACAAAATCAATGAGTTGGGACTGCACAGCATTCTAACCATCGAGAATTCCAACGATAAAATTGCGAATACCATCATTCAAAACACGCAAAGCCGCGATCAGCAGATTCGTGTGCTCAATTCCATGCAGACCGTCACAGCGCAAGACATCGCATCAGGCACAACCTATCTCTCTGTGATGGAAGAAAATCTGCACGTTCTGTCGGCAGCTTTGCAATAAGGAGCATCTATCACATGGCATTGATTACCTGTAAGGATTTGGTGCTCGGCTATGACGGCCGAGCCATTACACAAGCATTTGATTTTTCCGTTCATACCGGCGATTATTTGTGCATCGTCGGCGAAAACGGTTCCGGCAAATCTACCCTGATTAAAACACTGCTGCGCTTGCAGTCCCCCATCAGCGGCAGCATTGAAACCGGAGACGGTCTCCAAGCCAACGAAATCGGCTATCTGCCACAGCAGACCGCTGTACAGCGTGATTTTCCGGCATCTGTCCGTGAAATTGTGATTTCCGGCTGTCAAGGCCGCTGTGGCTTACGTCCGTTTTACAATCGCAAAGAAAAGGCACTGGCGGCAGAAATGATGCACAAGCTCGGCTTGGACGGCATGGAAAAACGGTGCTATCGAGAGCTTTCCGGCGGTCAGCAGCAGCGTGTGCTGCTCGCCCGCACGCTGTGTGCAACGCAAAAGATTTTACTGCTGGACGAACCGGTTGCCGGTCTTGACCCGAAGGTTACCACAGAAATGTACCGAATCATTGATGATTTGAATAAGCAGGACGGCATCACCATCATCATGATCTCTCATGATATGGATGCAGCGCTGTACTATGCCAGCCATATTCTCCATATCGGAGATACATCCTTTTACGGCACCAAAGCCGAATATCTCAACAGCAAAATTGGCAAGCGCTTTGCTGATTTAGAAGGGGCGATACACAATGAGTTTGTTTGATACATTAGCCTTTTACTTTGCCTATCCTTTTGTCCGCTATGCACTGATTGTCGGTGTGCTCATTGCACTCTGCTCTTCCCTGCTCGGCGTCACTTTGGTACTCAAGCGATTTTCCTTCATCGGAGATGGACTTTCTCATGTTGCCTTCGGTGCCATTGCCATTGCAGCCGTGCTGAATCTGTCAAATCAGATGATCTTAGTCTTTCCAGTTACTATCCTCTGTGCGATCTTATTGCTGCGCACAGGGCAAAACACCAAAATCAAAGGTGATGCCGCCATTGCCATGATTTCCGTTGGCGCTTTGGCAATCGGTTATCTGATTATGAATTTGTTCTCCGCTTCGTCCAATGTATCCGGCGATGTGTGCAGCACGCTGTTCGGCTCAACGTCTATCCTGACATTGACGCAGGGAGAAGTCTGGCTATGTGTAATTCTCTCGCTCGTTGTCATTATGATTTTTACCCTGTTTTACAACAAGATTTTCGCCGTGACCTTTGATGAGACCTTTGCTCTGTCCACTGGAACCAACGCCAACGCATATAATCTGCTCATTGCGATCATCATTGCCATTATCATTGTCTTGGCGATGAATCTGGTCGGTTCGCTGCTGATTTCCGCCTTGGTCATCTTTCCGGCACTATCCGCCATGCGTGTCTTCCAGAATTTCCGTGCTGTGACCATTTGTTCTGCTATTTTGTCCGTCTGCTGTGCATTCTTCGGCATCATTCTCTCTATTCTTGCCAGCACGCCGGTCGGTTCGACCATTGTTGCAGTCAACATTGTTGCGTTCGCGCTGTTCTGCGCTGTCGGAAAATTAAAAAGCTAACATTTATCATGCAAAAGACGCTGTGTTCGAGAAAATTCTCGGATACAGCGTCTTTTTGTTTAGATTTCATCGTAGTAACTGGATACAATGACGTTTACAAGTCCAGAAATTGCATAGAGTACACTAAATCCAGCTGACAAAACCAGCATTACCTGCACATGAAAAATCTGCGCTACTAATAAAAAGGCAATCATACATATGATATAAATTACATTCATAATGTCATATGCTCGGCTTTTCGTCTGTAACAGAAGCATCTGATTGCGCTCGTCTGTCAATTCAATGCGTTCCTCTTCTGTCAATTTTTTTGTCCGCGCACGAACCAAATCCCAGATACCGCCAACGATAAGGCTTCCCAAAACAATCCAATTGAACCAATTTTCATACTCTTGTGCTGCCACAACAATCCACAGCACGCCCAAGCCAATATTCCACCAGCCATGTGCTGCGCGTTTTTTATCGTAGTATTTCATATTGCTTGTCCTCCTCCTGCTTGTTTTCTTCCAGACAGCACAAATCTTCTACGCTGACGCCAAACACCTGTGCAATGCGATACGCCAGCATGAGGGATGGATTGTACTGCCCTCGTTCAATGGAAATAATGGTGCGTGACGACACATGCACGAGTTTCGCCAATTGAACCTGTGTCATTTCTGCGGCTTGCCGCAGTTCCTTGATTTTTGTTTTCATGGATATTCCTCATATATGAAGTTTACTTCTCGTGAAGCTAACTTCATACTAGCATGTGTTATCCGTTTTGTCAAGATAAAAAAGGCTGTGTATGGTTTTCACCACACACAGCCTTTTCCGTTTTACTCACGTTTGCGCCAGCTCTCCATCCGGATATGCTGTACGAAGTTTGTTTCCATTAGACAGTGCAACCGTTACGCAGCAGAACAGCAAGATCGCGAATCCCGCATAAATCATCCACGTAATGCCATAGCCTAAAATGCCCTGCAAGATGCTCGTCAGCACCGAACCGGCTGCTGCACCAATCAGGAAGAATAGGTTCAAGAACGCATAGATTCCTGCATAGTCCTTTGTTCCGAATACCGTAGAAGTCAAAATAGACGGAAGCATTCTTGGCAAGCTCATCGTCAGTCCGAAGAAAATGCAGTATCCCCATGCAAAATTCCTATTAAACTCTGATACGTACAAACAAATCATGCCGAGTACAATCAGAATCGCCATAGCAAACACCGTTTTTTGAATGCCCCAGCGATCCATCATAAATCCTGCAATAATCGTGGCAATCAAAACGACAATGGAATATACAGACAAAATATATCCCGTTCCTTCTGTTGTCCAGCCGACAGACATCAAATAATTGGGTACATGCGTTGTTACACCAGATGCCAAGGCACCTACCAGCATCACGGTGCCAACCATTGCGCCAAATGCACTAGAATTTGTCGCTGTCTTTTTGGTCACGCCAGCCCAAGACTGTTCTGAACTCTGTTCACCTTTTTCGCCATCCACCTGACGATACGGCTCCTGTCCATATTCTTCCGGACAACGCTTGACAAACAGCAGGCAAATGACGACCAATGCGACCGTTACCACAGCTCCGCTAAATACAAATGCGTGTTTGTATCCGATGTCACTCGACGCAATAATCTTGGACAAAACCGGCGACCAGATTGCAGTGCCAACACCAGAACCGCAAAACGCAATGGACATTGCGACTGAACGTTTGTCTTCAAACCACGCTGTAATCAAGACGGAAATCGGCAGCTGTGTCAATCCGGCGAGGAAAATATTGCTGAGGCAAAAGACAATATAAAACTGCCAAATTGCCGTACAGAGACTTGCCAAGGCAAACAGCGCACCGCTTGCCGCAATGCAAATCAGCATAAACAGCTTAAAATTTTTTCTCTGATACAGCCCGGCAATCGCCATGGCGCCGCCGGCGCTGGCAAATGCCGCAATCAGATTGATCATAGACCACGGTGTGGTACTGGATAATTGAAGACTGTCGCAGACCGGATGCATATATAACGACAGACAATTGCTGTAGATCGCTGTGGCAAAAAAGGAAAACAAAAACATTGCCGCCACAACGATCCAACCTGAAAAGTGCTTCTTTTTCATAGAACATTCCCCCATTTGGCATAGGACACACAATGTGTCCTATGCCTTTCGTGTGCTTATACGCTTACTTTTTCCAAAGTCCCCTCACAAATTGCCTTTACCATGCCAATGCGGTTGGTCTTAAAGTGGAAGAACGGACGTTCCGGCAACGCGTAAATTTCAACCGGCTGCATGTAATCCTCCAAACACGCTGCCACTTCTTCCCGAATGTCATCCACCGTATATCCATCATTGAGCACGACAAACAAATACGGTACAAAACAATGGTGATGCTCCGGATCCTGAATGATAACAAAAAACTCGTCATCAATACCTTCAATATTCGCATCAGCCAGACGGTTTTCCATCGGAAGCGTCATCAGTTCTCCGCCGCCATAGCGCTGTGCGGAACCGCGCGTGAGCGTGTAAATCGTACCGTCCTCCAGCATATAACCAATATCACCGGTATGCAGCCATCTTCTGCCATCCGAATGAATTTTAATTGCCTTAGCCGTTGCCTTTGGATCATCGTATCCGATCATCGTACCCGGACCACACTGACAAATCTCACCTAATGTGTTGTAGGTCAGTTCTTGATCCGTGCCCGGTTTGAATATCGATATCAGCGTCAGCGGCATTGGCACACCAACATTGCCGTCTTTAATCGGATGCGGTGTCATTGGCAGCGTCATGTTAGAGCCTGCTTCACTGCATCCATAGCCTGTCGTAAAGCGAATGTGGCAGTTATGGTCGTCTAAAAATTTCTGTGCTCGCTTGAGCTGATTGTTATTATACGCTTCACATCCTGCACCAGCAGCGAGCAGATGAGACATATCATAGTCATCCGGAATGCGTCCGTTGCGCATAACGACCTCAATAAACATCGGTATGATCGGCCAAGAGTTCGGACGATAGCGCATCAGTTCCAAGTCTACGTCATTGGCATCGACAAACGGAGATAAAATCAGCAGCTTGTTGGAAGCCAGCGGCATGAGCATCATGGCTACAACAACAGCAACCAGTGCTGGCGGTAGCTGCGTAACCATCCATGTCGGACGAAAATCGTTGGAACCACCGTAGAAGTTCATCTGATGCATATTGCCGATCATCGTATGCGCCGAATGAATAACCTGCTTAGACGGACCGGTAGATCCGCTGGTATATGCCCGAAATAACGGTCGATCAATATCTCTTGCCGCTTCTACCGTGCCATGAAATTCTTCTCCCAAGTCCAAAAAGGCATCCCAAGACATAGTGCACGGGCCATACGCCGGATCATCACCGTAAAGCGAATCAATATAGTCCCAACAGTGAACAGGAATTTTTGTCCGCTTAGCACTGTGCAGTGGGCTGAGCAAAATCGCTCCGTGTACACCGGCCTTGTTGCGATAAGCATTCAAATCATCATGTGGCAGGAAATCATGGGCAAAAATCATTTTCGCACCAGACTTTTTTACTGCTGCTACATTTTCCTCAATCGTATTATCACGGCACAGCAACGATGCGCCGATTCGCTCTGCTGCCAGAAGCAAATACAAAAATTCCGGAACTGCACGCAGGAACACTGGGACTTCGTCTCCCTCACCAAATCCCAATGCACGTAATGCGCGAGCAGTTTTGTCAACCTGTTCGTTTACTTCCTTCCACGGAATATCTGTACCGTAGTAATGCATTGCCACGACATCGGCTCCTGGGCAGCGTTCCTCTAAATATTCGGCGATTGTCTGTTCCGGAATGCGCAGTCCTTCAATCATCTGCGGCGGATAGTACTGCATCCACGGCCGATCCACGCTCGGTTTTCCAGTCAATGGTTTTGTCATATATATTCCCTCTTTCTCTTTTAGCCCTATTCTTGTTTCATCCAATAAAAACAATTTTAGTTTATCATAGAAATTCAGGAATAAACGTGAATGAATTGGAAAAAAGTCTAAATCAGGGGGGATTTTATAAAAATATGCCGTTTTATTTCCTTTATTTTACATGTCTAAACAACATATTGATTTCTTCAATTTGTTTCTTCCGAATATACTTTCGGTTTATCGACATAACTCAGGATCTCAATCCGTTCGATCGCATCATGGATAAACGAGCGGATACTATCTATTTCTGTGCACATAACCTTATCTTTTGCCGACCACATGGTCTCAAAGAAGTTCAGAAAAATTGTATTCATATCCGGATGATTAAAAACGGCAAGATTATTCTTTCGGTTTTCTGTATGCAGCCTCGCATAACAAACCGTGTCTGACAAAAATACGCACTGCGTCACCGCATACTGAAAATCGGACACCAGACAACCATATACCATCTTGACGCGAAGATTTTTTTGTTGTGTACATAGTTCAAAAACATGCTGTAAGCAACGTTTTCGTTGTTCCAGCGTAAGATATATCGGATAATCAAAAAAGTCCAGTTCTCCGTCCACTGCCAAATCAGCCAATGCTGTGCTGTGCAGAACGATAGAGATTTTTGTGGTTTCCATCGTCTTCTTGGTGAGCGTATGAAAATATCTCATCCGTTCTTCCTGTACCGTGTCATCTTGCACTTTTAGCTGTTCGAGCAGTTCTTCAAACAAATCATCCGGTAAAAAATGCTCTGTCACGTGTCCAATAATCCATTTTTGATGCAGCGAGAGCGCCGCACGCACATATGCTTTTCCCTCTATCATTTCCTGCATTGTCGTGCTGCGATATAAAAGCATCTCTCTCGTACATAAATCCCGGATACTATGATACATGGGGCTGCAATTCTCTGCCGCACTGCTAACGGTGACCGCCATGCAGCGATTAGCATCCATCAGCATACCGCTAATCATAAACTCATCTTCTACAGCAAAAATGAGACGTCCCGCCGCCTGTGCTCCTTTATACAACTGAAAGTCGATGCACGCCATATCCGACATCATATTAATGAGAAAGATCGGATCATACGCATAATCAATTTTCTCCGGACACAAATCTACCATTAACGAAAAATGCACATCCGGATAGACAGCATGTACATCGCGGCGAATATTTCCTTGGATAATTTGCAGTCTATACTCATGTGTGAGAGCAAGCAAATCCATTTCTGCAGTGATATGTAACTGGCTGACCCTTCGCAACACAGGATGGTGCATCTTGGCAATATACTGCGCCGGACTCAATTCTGCAAAGAATATGGTTTTCGGTTCAATGGATGATCCGTATGCACGCTGCATGTCTTGGACAAAGTTATATTCTGCTTCTAAATTATCAAAAATTGCTTCTTCCAACTCTGTATCATTCCAAATCTGATAGTTCTCATACAGATTTTCTTTTCCTGTTTTAGAACTCAGCTGCACAACCTCTTTGCTGATGCGCCGCAAAACATTCCGTTTATTTTTTTCTGCGGGAAGTATTCGTCCGCTGATCCATTTACTAATGTAACTTACATCATACTGCAAAGCCTTTGCCAGCGACGCATTCTTGATTTCTCCCCAGTTCATAATCCGTTCCAAAATCTGACTAAATCTGTTTTTCTCTGCTTCCATACAGTTCTCCCCCTTTTGAGAACGATTTGTTCTATTATATCACAATCAAGAAAAATCACAAAATTTCCAATTCTTCTTTTTTCCCTTTCATGGAAAAGAAGCCCCGCAGTGATTATCACTGCGGGGCCAGGGATATGGCACCCTGAATCAGTTCATCAGAATTGTTCCGACTCTTTTACTGATTTTCCTGCGCCTTGCAGTATCCCATCAGAATGGTTGCTGCCTCGGCGCGGGTTGCATTTCCTCTCGGATCAAGAACAACACTGCCATCGCTCTTTTTCTTACCATTGATAATGTTGTTCTGGTTTGCCCAAACCATTGCATCGTATGCCCAATCAGAAACCTGATCAGCATCTACAAAGTCAAGCTTGCCGCTAACTGCCGGATTGCCTGCATAGTTGTACATGAACTTCGCAAACTGCTCACGGGTAACCTCGCTATTCGGCTCGAAAGTCGTTTTGCTGGTACCACTCGTGATCTTGTTTTCATATGCCCACTGTACAGCATTATAGTACCACTGATCCTTCGGAACGTCCGTGTACGGATTTCCGTTCGTAGCTGCTGCCGGACGACCTTCCTTGTTGTACAGAATTTGAACCATCATCGCACGAGTCAGCGTTGCATTCGGCTCAAAGGTTGTCTCGGAAGTACCTGTCATCAACTTATGGTTGTATACATAAACTACCTTGTCGTAGAACCAATCGCCCTCGTTTACATCGGTAAACGGAAGTTTGATTGCACCGCAACGATCACAAATACCGTCAACATAGTGGTGACCCAGTTCTGGAACGTCTACTTCCTTGGTGTCAGTGTAATTCTTACCCTCGTAGGTCACAGTTGCAATGAATACATCCTTGCCAGCTTCGGTGCAAGTCGGTGCAACACTGCTCT